>JAHJNW010000014.1 GCA_018820665.1 Alphaproteobacteria bacterium
CAGCGGGGTCTGGCCGCCGAACTGGACGACGCAGCCGATCAGGTCGCCGTTCGAACGCTCGACCTCGATCAGCTCCAGCACGTCCTCGGCCGTCAGCGGCTCGAAATACAGCCGGTCGGAGGTGTCGTAGTCGGTCGAGACGGTCTCGGGATTGCAGTTGACCATGATCGACTCGACGCCGATGTCGGCGAAGGCGAAGGCCGCATGGCAGCAGCAGTAATCGAACTCGATCCCCTGCCCGATCCGGTTCGGCCCGCCGCCGAGAATGATCGCCTTTTTGGCGTCGGTGGGGCTGGATTCGCACTGCGGGACCTGGCCGAGGGCGCCGGTCTCATAGGTCGAATACATATAGGCGGTGGCCGAGGCGAACTCTGCGGCGCAGGTGTCGATGCGCTTGAACACGGGGCGGACGTTCAGGGCGCGGCGGGCCTTGCGCACAGCGGCCTCGGTCATGCCGGTCAGCTGGGCCAGACGGGCGTCCGAAAAGCCCTTGGACTTCAGCTTGCGGAAGTCGGTGGACTCGGTCGGCAGGCCGGTGACGCGGATGTGGCCTTCAGTGCGCACGATGTCGGCGATCTGTCTCAGGAACCACGGCTCGTAGGAACAGGCGGCGTTGACCTCCTCGACCGACAGGCCATGGCGGAAGGCCTGGGCGATGACGAGGATGCGGTCCGGCGTCGGCTGGCCCAGCGCCCGCACCACGGCGGCGCGGGCCGAGGCCTCGTCCTCGACGCCGGCGACGCCCTCGATCTCGATCTCATCGAAGCCGGACAGGCCGGTCTCGAGCCCGCGCAGGGCTTTCTGCATCGACTCCTGGAAGGTCCGGCCGATGGCCATGACCTCGCCCACCGACTTCATCGAGGTCGACAGGGTCGCCTCGGCGCCGGGATATTTCTCGAAGGCGAAGCGCGGGATCTTGGTGACGACATAGTCGATGCTCGGCTCGAACGAGGCCGGCGTGACCATGGTGATGTCGTTGGTCAGTTCGTCCAGGGTGTAGCCGACCGCCAGACGCGCGGCGACCTTGGCGATCGGGAAGCCGGTGGCCTTGGAGGCCAGCGCCGAAGACCGCGACACCCGCGGATTCATCTCGATCACCACCATCCGGCCGTCGGCGGGATTGATGGCCCACTGGACGTTCGATCCGCCGGTCTCGACGCCGATCTCGCGCAGGACGTTGATCGAGCCCGTACGCATCCGCTGGTACTCTTTGTCGGTCAGCGTCAGGGCGGGGGCGACGGTGATGGAGTCGCCGGTGTGCACCCCCATCGGGTCGATGTTCTCGATGGAGCAGATGATGATGCAGTTGTCCGCCTTGTCGCGGACGACCTCCATCTCATACTCCTTCCAGCCCAGCACGCTTTCCTCGACCAGCACCTCGGTGGTCGGCGACAGGTCCAGGCCGCGTTCGACGATCTCGCGGTATTCCTCGACATTATAGGCGATGCCGCCGCCGGTGCCGGCGAGGGTGAAGGACGGCCGGACGATGGCGGGCAGGCCGACAAAGGCCAGGGCGTCCTCGGCCTCGTCGATGTGATGGATGGCCTTGGAGCGCGGGCTTTCCAGACCCAGCTTGTCCATGGCGTCGCGGAATTTCTGGCGGTCCTCGGCCTTGTCGATGACGTCGGCTTTCGCGCCGATCATCTCCACGCCCCATTTCTTCAGCGCGCCCGAGGCGTCCAGCGCCAGGGCCGTGTTCAGCGCCGTCTGGCCGCCCATGGTCGGCAGCAGGGCGTCGGGCCGCTCTTTCGCGATGATGCGCTCGACGAACTCCGGCGTGATCGGCTCGATATAGGTGGCGTCGGCCACCTCCGGGTCGGTCATGATCGTGGCCGGATTGGAATTGACCAGGATGACCCTATATCCCTCGGCCTTCAGCGCCTTGCACGCCTGAACGCCGGAATAGTCAAACTCGCACGCCTGTCCGATCACGATGGGCCCCGCCCCGATGATCAGTACAGATTGGATGTCTGTGCGCTTAGGCATTGTTTTTACAGAACTTTCAGTTCGTCACGACCGCACACTCCCAGCCGTCGTAGTCCAGCTGGAAGGCCGCGGCCCAGGATTGCATCATGGAGGACACCGGGGCGAACGACCCCTCGTCCACCGCCATCGTCGTCTCGAGGATCGTGCAGTCGTCCTGCCCCCGCGTCAGCAAGCCCGCCCGCTTCGCGACCTCGGCCAGATCATCGTGATCCCCCGCCCCATAGAAGTAGAACAGGGTGTGCCGCGGCGTGACGCCGCTGTCGCCATGCGCCGCCAGGGACGCCCGGACCATGGCGTCGCGCTCTTCGTGAGGGACGTCGTCATGGGTCAAGGCGGGCTGTTCTCCTCGCGCGCGCGGGCCCGACGCGGGCCCTGTAGCCGGCGCGGGGCGCTTTGGTTGTCGGTTAAGCGGCCCGTCTAAAGACGGGGCGGCGACGGAGCAAGCGCTTATCCGTCCGACCGCCCGTCGATCCAGTCCGGCAGGGCGGCGATGCTCTCGAGCGCGCCGTAGCGCGGGTGGGCTTCGGGCGCATCCGCCAGTTCATGCGCCCAGGTGACAACGTACGGAATGTGCACGGCGAAGGCCCCGGCCTCCAGCGCCGGCAGGACGTCGGACTTCATCGAGTTTCCGGCCATCACGGCCTCGCCCGGCCCCGTGCCGTGGCGGGCGAACACCCGGTCGTAGGTGGTGCGGTCCTTCTCGGAGACGATCTCCACGGCGGCGAACAGGTCGCCGAGGCCCGAGGCCGCCAGCTTGCGCTCCTGGTCCAGCAGATCGCCCTTGGTGATCAGCACCAGCCGGTAGCGCTCCGACAGCCGGGCCAGGGCCTCGTCGACGCCGGGCAGGGTCTCGACCGGGTGGGCCAGCATCTCGCGGCCCGCGGCGAGGATTTCGCGGATGGCGCCGACGGGCGGCTCGCCGTCGCACATCTCCATCGCCGTTTCGATCATCGACAGGGTGAACCCCTTCACGCCGTAGCCGTAGAGGCGGAGGTTGCGCCGTTCGATCTCGGCCAGCCGCGCCTCGATGGCGGCGTTGTCGTGATCGGTCAGCAGATCGAGAAAGCGCGCCTGCGTCAGGCGGAAGACGGTCTCGTTGTGCCACAGGGTGTCGTCGGCATCGAGGCCGACCGTGGTGATGGTCATGGGCGGATCCGGTTGATGGCGGCCTCCTCCTGACTTGAGGCCCGGCCATGGTCAACGGCCTTTGACCACGTTCGTAAGCGATGTGTTTTCACCTTGGGGCGCTGCGTGCTTGCGGGGGGCTTTCTTTCGACCGGCTGGAGTGAGCGGTCATGAGGAACGACCCGGGTTATCCAGCGGCCCCCGGAGGCCGACTGGGTCATGACACGGCCGACCACGGCCTGAGGGAGGCGATCGCCCGAATCGGGGAGCGCCGGTCCTACGCCGCCCCCTATGAGAGCCTGACCTTCAGCCTGGTGACCCGCGCGCGGCGGGAACTGGTGGTGACCCTCGCGGCCCAACCTGTGTTTGATCTGGTCCGGTCCACGCCGGTCGCGCGGCGCATCCGTCGAAGCGTCCGCCATCGCGGCGGCGAGAGCGCCCTGATGGGCCTCGGACGTCGCACCCTGGAACCGGCGGACCTGATCCGCATCGACACCGAGACGCTCAGGAACGGTCTGGACCTGCTGCGACTGGGCAGCGAGGACAGCGGCGTCTTGCCATCATTCTGGCGCACCGTGGCGTCGAGCGGCGGGCGGTTCGATCTGCTGTGCGCGGAACTGCAGCACGATTCCGCGCCCGGGAGCCTGCTGGTCGAGGTCATGGGCGGGCTGGAGCAGGCGCCGACCGACGCCATCCAGGAAGCCATCCAGCATTTCGAGACCGGATCGCTGGGGGTGATCCTGCACATCGCGCCCGACGCCGGCGCGGCGCGGCGGCTGGCGCAGGTGGGGGCCCAGTGTCTGGCCATCGATTTCGCCGGCGTCGAACACGAAGGCGCCCGCGACTGGCAGGCGGCGGCGCAGCTGATCGGTGAGGCCCGCCAGGCCTGCCCGCAGCTGATGCTGCTGAACCTGCGGCCCGACCGCGGGCTGGCCGCCCAGGCCGCGGGCGCGACACACGCCGTGTTCGCGGGCATGGAGGCGGTCGTGGTCTGATCGCGGGCCGGCTCTGTTTTCACAAAGTGGCCTTCGCGCGTTGACCCCGTAGCGGGCGACGCCTAACCACCGCGCCGTTTGCTCGCCCGGATTCGGCGCTATGGAGCCTGCCATGACCATTCAGCTTCTTCCCGGCGTCACCGGCGTGCTCGTGCTGGCGGACGGAACCGTCCTGCAGGGCCTCGGCTGCGGTGCGACCGGCTCGGCGCTTGGCGAGGTCGTCTTCAATACGGCGATGACCGGCTATCAGGAAATCCTGACCGACCCGTCCTACATGAGCCAGATCCTGGCCTTCACCTTCCCGCATGTCGGCAACACCGGGGTGAATGTCGAGGACGTGGAGCAGATCGGCGGCGGGTCCGACACCTCGGCCCGGGGCGCCATCTTCCGCGACCTGCCGACCGATCCGGCCAACTGGCGCAGCGACAGCGATTTCGACGGCTGGATGAAGCGGCGCGGCGTCGTCGGCCTGGCCGGCGTCGACACCCGGGCCCTGACGGCGCGCATTCGCGACATGGGCGCGCCGCACGCGGTGATCGCCCACGACCCGGACGGCCGCTTCGACCTCGAGGCGCTGACAGCCCAGGCGAAGGCCTGGACCGGCCTGGTCGGGCTGGACCTGGCCAAGGACGCCTCGACCCTGCAGTCGTTCGACTGGAACGAGGGGCTTTGGGAATGGCCGGAAGGCCATCCGCGCGTCGATGCGTCGAACCGGTCGGTGGTGGTCGTCGACTACGGCGTCAAGCGCAATATCCTGCGGGCCCTGGCCTCGACCGGGGCGAAGATCACCGTGGTGCCGGCGGACACCACGGCCGAGGCCATTCTGGCGCGCAATCCGGACGGGGTGGTGCTGTCCAACGGTCCGGGCGACCCCGCCGCGACGGGCGCCTATGCGGTGCCGGAAATCCGCAAGCTGGTCGACAGCGGCAAGCCGGTCTTCGGCATCTGCCTGGGCCACCAGATGCTGGCGCTGGCGCTGGGCGCCAAGACCGTCAAGATGGATCAGGGCCACCACGGGGCCAACCATCCGGTCAAGGACCTGACCACCGGCAAGGTCGAGATCGTGTCGATGAACCACGGCTTCACCGTTGATCGCGACAGCCTGCCGGATGCGGTGGTCGAGACCCACGTCAGCCTGTTCGACGGCACCAACTGCGGCATCGCCCTGAAGGACCGGCCGGTGTTCAGCGTGCAGCACCACCCGGAAGCCTCGCCGGGCCCGGCCGACAGCCTGTATCTGTTCCAGCGTTTCGCGGATTCGATGAAGAGCTGAGGCCGTCGCGACCCCCGCGGGGGGTACGGGATGACAGGGTGCGCATTCAAAAATGCATCGCGCCGAATCTGTTTGAACAGATGCCTATGGCTGGCGGAGTGAAAACCGGGCCTGGGGGCGGCGCCGGCGGCGGATCCATCCTGTCAAAGACCAGGCCCCGTGGGGCTCTGGGCATGGAAGCACGGCCGGGCGTCAAAAGCGGACGCAGGCGCATGGAAGGCGCTTATCGAGCGCCCGCAAAGGCGTGCGGGAAGACCGGAAAGTGGACGGAAGTGTCGGGATGACAGGGTACGGGTTGGCAGGGTGCAGAGGCCCCGGCGCGGCCTCCCGCGGCCCCGCCTGAAAAATTCTTAGCGGGATGGTTCTGGGCGCGGCGCATCTCTCGGCCGGGCGACCGGCTGGCGCCGTCAACCGCGCCCTAAGCCCCTACGCCACCGCCGCGGGCCCTCGCCGCATCCGCCAACGAGGCAAGGCGAGCTGACTGTGCGGCGGTTCCAAGACGACGGCCAGGCCGAGCCTGACTGGACCATTTCTGCCTGGTCCGCTTCGCGCTAAGGTCGAGCGATGCGGATCCTGATCTTTCTCCTCCTACTCGGCTTTTCAGCAAGCGCCAGAGCTGAGGCGCGGCAGGAGTCTGTCTCCAATCCGCCTCGGATTTCCCCGTTCCAGGCGGCGCAATGGCGCGACCCGGATTTGGGGCGCTCGATACGGAAGGGGTTCGCCAATGCGGAGGCCATCTGGCTGCTGGGAGAGAGCGGTCAAGTGGTGCGATTCGACCGCCGTTCCGGCGAACGGCTGGTCCTCGCCGGGTCCGTCGCCGATATTCTGCCAGAGGGCAACCGGCTTTGGGCGCTCGCCAGCAACGAGGCGCAGGGAGAAACACTACGAGACCTTCGCGCCGAAGAACCGACGCCGCTTGAAGTGAACGCGATCGGTGAAGCCATCGGTCTGTTCCCCGCCGGCGCTGCCCGCCCCGGAATCCTGACGACCCGGACAGTGCTTCTGCCATCCGCCGAGGGCGACTGGACCCGGACCCGTCTGGCGGCGGTTCTGGATGGTGCGAATGTGACGACCAGCGACGGGGCTGGCGGCGTCTATATCGGCTTGAATCGGGGCGAGTGGGGCGGAGGCTTGAGGCGGGTCGACGCAACCACGGGGAGCATCGCCTTCGTCACCGAGCCGAGCGAAGAACTCTGTGGCGGTTTGATCAATCCGGAATGTGATCCGGTCGTTGGAGCCTTTCCCGACCCGGATCATCAAGGTTGCATCCTGACCGGCGTCGGGCTGGCCCATCTGTTCTCGCGGAAGGGCGCGATTCTGCGCGTTTGCGGAAGCGAGATCACGCCGGTCTTCTCGGCGCCGATTCCGCAGTCCGAGGGCGAGTTCCCCACGCCCGGCGACTGGCCGCTCTACAGCCTGGTCCAGACGAGGGACGGCTGGATCGCGATCAGCGACGAGCGCTATTTTCAGATGCGGGCCGGCGAGGTCGTCGAGTACCCTGTCCCGTCGCTCAGGGACTGGTCTGGTTTGCGCCTGGGCGAGGCCTCCGACGGCGCCCTTTTCGTGATGAGCGCCTGCTGCTGGGGCGCCGCCAGCAATCCGACCAGGTTCAGCGTGCTGGCCATCCCTGATCTGAATAACATCACCGCGCCGGCCGGCGCTCGCTAGATCCCCGCGGCCGGGTCCGGCTCGGCGACGGCGTCGCGGCCCTCGACGATCCGCGCCGCGGCGAGGTCGCCGGTGACATTGCCGATGGTGCGGAAGATGTCGGGGATGACCTCGACCGCCAGCAGCAGGGGCAGGACCTGGATCGGCACCCCCATGGCGAGGCAGATCGGGGCGATGGAGACGAAGAAGCTGACCTGACCCGGCAGGCCGACCGAGCCGATGGAGATGGCGATGGCCGTCAGGCCGCCGGCGATCCAGGCGGCGGGGGTCAGGTCGACGCCGTGCAGATGGGCGACGTAGATGACCACGGCGAGGTTGGCGACCGGGCTGGTGATGCGGAACACCGCCACCGCCAGCGGCAGGACCAGACCCGCCGTCGCCGTGGAGACGCCAAGCGTGGTGCGCGCCTGTTCGACCATGGCCGGCAGGCTGGCCAGCGAGGACTGGGTCGAGAAGGCGACCACCTGGGCGGGGATGATGCCGCGCGCGAACCGGGCGAGGCTGATCCGGCCCCACGGGACGGCGACGGCGTAGATCAGCAGGATCAGGCCGATCTGGGCCAGCACCACCATGGCGACGTAGTGGCCGAGGGTGCCGAGGGCGCCGAGGCCGGCGTTCAGACCCACCCCCATCGACAGGGCGAAGACGCCGATCGGGGCGGCGAGCAGCACCCAGTGGACGATGATGATCATGGTTTCGGACACGGCCTCGAAGAAGCCGACCAGGGGCGCGCGGCGGCTGGGGCCGAGGCGGGTGACGGCGAAGCCGAAGGCGATGGCGAAGACGACGATGCCGAGGATGGCGTCGTCGGCGGCGGCGCGAACGGGGTTGGCGGGCGCGAGATTGGCGAGGAAGGCGGCGAACCCGCCGCCGGCCGCGCTGTCGCGCACCACCGCGGCATCGGGCGCCCCGGCCAGCAGAACGGCGGCGCCGGCGGGGTCGATCGGCCACAGCAGGTGCAGGGCCTCGGAGGCGAAGATGGCGTAGACGGTGGCGCTGAGCAGCAGGACGCCGAAGACCATCAGCGCCTTGAGCGCCATCCGGCCGGTCGTCGCCGCATCGGCGATCGAGGCGATGCCGGTGACCAGCAGGCTGAAGACCAGCGGAATGATGGTCATCTTCAGGGCGTTGAGCCACAGGGTGCCGATCGCGCCGATCAGGTCGGCGGTCCCGGAGCCGCCGGGCAGGCCCCAGGCCTGGGCCGCGGCCCCGGCGAACAGGCCGGCGAGCAGGGCGACGAGCACCCACAGGCTGAGAGACATCAGGGCGGAACGGAGTCGGGAAGCGGCCATCGGTCGAAGCTAGGCGCCGCCGGGCGGTTTGGCCATCCGTCGCGTGCGTCGCCGTGAACGATCGTTAACTCGACCGCGCGCCGGACGCGTCGCAAGCTGGGCCGTGGGAAGGTCACGGGAGGGGCGGATGCGACCGATGAGAACGGGCTGGGGCTTCTATGGGCTGGTGTTCGTGGCCGGCTTCGTCACCTTCGCCGTGCACGAGGGCGGCCACTGGCTGGCGGCGGTGCTGCTGGGGCATGAAGCGTATTTCGGACTGAACAGCGCCGGCGCGACCGGCTCGGTCGGCACGGTCGATCAGATGATCATCTCGGCGGCCGGGCCGGCGGTGACCGTGGTTCAGGCCCTGATCGCCCTGTGGCTGGTGCAGGCGCGGGGCAGCGCGGCGGCCTGGGTGTTTCTGTTCTGGGCGGCCTTCATGCGGTTCATGGCCACGGTCATCAGCCTGTTCAACGCCAACGACGAGGCGCGGATCAGCGACTGGCTGGGCTGGGGGATGTGGACCCTGCCGGTGCTGGTCACCGTGGCGTTGGTCGCCCTGCTTGCGGTCGGGACCGCACGACTGAAGGTCGGGTGGACGACGCTGGTGCTGACCTGGCTGGTCGCCTCGGTCACGGTCAGCGCCGTGGTCGGGCTGGACATGCTGATCAGCCGTTGAGCGCGGCCGCGACCTGATCCGCGGCCCGCGACAGCGCAGCCTCATCGAGCGATGGGATGTCAACCACCGCCCGTTCAGGGCGGGATCGGCCCTGAGCCTGCCGCCGATAGGCCGGGTCGTAGTGGTGGACGATCAGTTCGGCGGCGAGGGCCTCGATCTCGCCGGCGGCGGCGAGGGCGCGCCAGTCGGCAACGGTCGCCTTGCCGATGTGGCGCGGCAGGCGGGTCAGGGCGGCGTCGAGCGCCGCCGGGTCGGCGGCGATGGCGGCGTAGTCGCGCACGGTGCGGGCGGCGCGGACCGCGACCGGGGACTCCAGCCGGATGACCGGGGCGGCGGCCATGGCGGTCCACAGCGACGGCGGGACGACGCGGGCCCCGATCTTCGAGCTCTCGGCCTCCACCAGCACCGGGCGGGCGGGATCGAGGCGGGACAGGGCGTCGTGCAGGCGGCTTTCGAAGGCCTTCTGCGACGGCTGGCCGCCGGGCATGGCCCCGAACAGGGAGCCGCGGTGGGCGGCGAGGGCCTCGAGGTCGAGGGTCTGGACGCCGCGCGCGGCGAGGGCTGTGAGCAGGGCCGTCTTGCCCGCGCCGGTGGGGCCGTCGAGCAGGACCAGCCGGTGCGGGACGGGGGCGTCATAGAGGGCCGCCTTCACCTGACGACGCCAGGTCTGGTAGCCGCCCTCGAGCAGGGTCACGGGCCAGCCGACCTGATCCATGACCGTGACCATGGCCCCCGAGCGCTGGCCGCCGCGCCAGCAGTAGACCAGCGGCTGGAACGAACCGTCGCGGTCGCCGAGGGCGGCCTCCAGATGGGCGGCGATATTGCGGGCGACGAGGGCGGCGCCGTGGCGGCGGGCGAGGAATTTGGAGCCCTGGACGTATTCGGTCCCGACCGCGGCGCGCTGGGCGTCGTCGAGGACCGGCAGGTTGAGGGCGCCGGGAATGTGGTCGAGGGCGAACTCGGCCGGGCTGCGCACATCGATCAGGGCGTCGAAGCCGTCGCGGGCGGCGGGCGACAGATCGACGCTGCGGCGGATCATGCGAGGACGCGGACGCGGGCCGGACCCTCGACCACATGGCCGACGACGGCGGCGCGGTCGAAGCCGTCGGCGCGGGCGAGGTCGAGCAGGGCCTCGGCTTCGCCGGCGGCCACGGCGATCAGCAGGCCACCGGAGGTCTGGGGGTCGGCGAGCAGGTCGACGCGCCAGTCGGGAAGGCCGGCAGGGAGGTCGATAGACGCGCCATAGCTGTCACGGTTGCGGCCCGAGGCGCCGGTGCGGACGCCGGCGGCGGCGAGGGCCTCGACGCCTTCCAGCAGGGGCGGTCGCGCGGTCAGCTCGACGGCGAGGCCGGAGCCGCGCGCCATCTCCAGCGCATGGCCGAGCAGACCGAAGCCGGTGACGTCGGTGACGGCGTGGACGCCGTCGCGGCCGGCCAGCTTCGCGCCGAGGATGTTGAGCTTCGTCGTCGAGCCGATCAACGCTGCGTATCCGGGGGCGTCAAGCCGCTCCTGTTTGAAGGCGGCGCTGAGCACGCCGACGCCGAGCGGCTTGGTCAGGATCAGGACGTCGCCGGCCCGGGCGCCGCGGTTGGTCAGGACGTGGTCGGGATGGACCAGGCCGAGGGCGACGAGGCCGTAGATCGGCTCGACGCTGTCGATGGAGTGGCCGCCGGCCACCGGGATGCCCGCCGCCGCGCAGACCGAGGCCCCGCCCTGCAGGATGCGGCCGATGGTCTGCGTCGACAGCACATTGACCGGCATGCCGACGAGGGCGAGGGCGAAGATCGGCGTGGCGCCCATGGCGTAGACGTCGGACAGGGCGTTGGTCGCGGCGATGCGGCCGAAGTCGAACGGATCGTCGACCACCGGCATGAAGAAGTCGGTCGTGGCGACGAGCGCCTGCTCATCATTGAGCCGCCAGACGGCGGCGTCATCGCTGGTCTCGGTCCCGACCATCAGATCGGCGAAGGGCCCGGCCAGCGGCATGTCTCTGAGGATGTCGCGCAGCACGGCCGGGGACAGTTTGCAGCCGCAGCCGCCGCCGTGGGCGAGGGAGGTCAGGCGGGGCTCGGTCGGGGTCATCAGGCAGGTCTGGGCGAAACCGGCGTTGAACTCAACAGCCGGGCGGCGGCGACTGAACGGTCGGGCTCCGGCCGCGTTCTCCCGGACTGAAGGAGACCGCCCCATGCCCATGCCCAAACTCGCCACCCTGATCGGCGGCCTGCTGCTCAGCCGGGGCGGACGTCGCGTGGCCGGCCGCCATGCAGGCAAGCTGGCGCTGGCGACCCTCGCCTGGGAACTGTGGCGCAAGCGTCAGGACGAGCGCGCCGGGGTTCCGCCGCGCAAGGCGCAGGGCCAGAGCCATCCGCGCCAGCGCTGGAGCGGACGCCGCCGCTGATCTTCGCAGTTGCGAAACGCGGCGTTTGCCGTTGAATGGCGGGCTTGAGCAGGGGCCCGCCATGATCACCGTCCACCATCTGAACGATTCCCGATCCCAGCGCGTGCTGTGGCTGCTGGAGGAGCTTGGGCTGCCGTATGAGGTGACGCGGTATCAGCGCGACGCGAAGACCATGCTGGCCCCGCCCGAGCTGAAGGCGATCCACCCGCTGGGCAAGTCGCCGGTGCTGGACGACGGCGCGATGCGGGTGGCCGAGACCGGGGCGATCATCGAATATCTGCTGGAGGCGCACCCCGGCTCGGGCCTTCGTCCCGCCCCGAACACCCCGGCCGGGCGTCGTTACACCTACTGGCTGCACTATGCGGAAGGTTCGGCGATGACGCCGCTGCTGCTGAAGCTGATCTTCAGCCAGATCCCGAAGCGGGCTCCGCTGCTGGCGCGGCCGGTCATCTCTGGCATGGCCCGCAAGGTCGACGCCAGTCTGATCGCGCCGCAACTGAAGGCGCACACGGACTATTGGGAAGCCGAGCTGGGTCGGTCGGAATGGTTCGCCGGCGACGCCTTCTCGGCCGCCGATATCATGATGAGCTTCCCCGTCGAGGCGGCGGGGAGCCGCATCGGCTATGGCGCCGACAAGCCGAAGCTGAAGGCCTTCCTGCAGCGGATTCACGCCCGGCCGGCGTGGCAGCGGGCGCTGGAGCGGGGCGGGCCCTACAGCTACGCCTGAGCCCGACGGCCATTTCGGGCCTTGGCGCCGAAGCCACAGTCGGGCGTCGGCGGGCGCGGCGGCGGCGCGCGGCCGCAACCCCGGCGCGCGCCGACCGTTAACAATCCATGCGCCTGAGAACCATTCAAGTTATCGCCGCCCTGATCGCGGCCGTCGCCTTCGTCCTCGCCTTCATGGCGGCGGGCGTCTTTCTGATCTCCAGCCTGTTCATGGCCGTGGGTCTCGCCGCCGTGGCCTGGCTGGCCTGGAGCCTGGCCCGGCGCGTCAAACTCTGGGGCGATATCCAGGGAATTCGGGCCCGTCGGCGAAAGCCCGCCGCCTAGGGACGCGACCCACCGGACGCCTTGCCCCTTGAACCCGGGCGCAGGGCGCCCTACCCTTTCGGGCCGGTCGCGTGCGCCCAGCGACCTCTGTGCCGAGTCAGTCAGTCAGTCGGGCAAACCAAGAAACTCACGACATATGGAAAAAGTGCCGATGACGGCCGAGGGCTACCGCGCCCTCGACGATCAGTTGAAGCAATTGAAGTCGGTCGAGAGGCCAAGCGTCATCGCGGCCATTTCGGAGGCGCGCGAACACGGCGACCTGTCCGAAAACGCCGAGTATCACGCGGCGAAGGAACGGCAGGGCTGGATCGAAGGCCAGATCGCCGACATCGAGGACAAGATCAGCCGCGCCCAGGTCATCGACGTCTCCAAGCTGAGCGGCGACCAGGTGAAGTTCGGCGCCACGGTCACCGTGGTCGACGAGGACACCGAGGAAGAGGGCCGCTACCAGATCGTCGGCGAACACGAGGCCGACGTCCGGGCGGGCAAGATTTCCGTCTCCTCGCCGATCGCACGTTCGATGATCTCCAAGGAGGTCGGCGACGTGGTCGAGGTCAACACCCCCGGCGGCGTCAAGGCCTACGAAATCCTCAAGGTCGAGTGGAAATAGGCCGATGACCGCTGCATCCGAAACGCGCCCGCCTCTGGTGTCGCACGTTTCGGTCGGCGTCACGGACGTATCGCGGGCCGGCGCCTTCTATGACGCCGTGCTGTCGGTCCTCGGCGCGCGCCGGATCATGGAGCACGCTGTAGGCATCGGCTATGGCCGCACCTTCCCGGAATTCTGGGCGACGCTGCCCCATGACGGCCAGACCGCCGCGCCGGGCAACGGAACCCACATCTGCTTCAACGCGCCTGACGCCGCGACGGTGGAGGCGTTCCACGCGGCCGGACTGGCGGCGGGCGGCGCCGACGATGGCGCCCCCGGCCCGCGGCCGGAATACGCCCCCGGCTATTTCGCGGCCTTCCTGCTCGATCCCGACGGCAACAAGGTCGAGGCCATGTGCTGGATCCCGCGCCCCGCCGCGCCGTGACCCCTCCCCTGACGATCCAGGTCGTGTCCGACGGACGGGCCGGCATCGAGAACCAGGCCCTTGGACTGGCGGAGGCCGTGCAGCGGCTGACCCCGGCCGAGATCACCGTCAAACGCATCCGCTGGCGCAAGGGCTTCGACAAACTGCCCTCGGCCCTGAAGGCGTCGTGGATGCTGGACCCTTCGTCCGATCCCGTGGCGTCCCGACCCGGCGAGGCCTGGCCCGATCTGTGGATCGCCGCCGGCCGGGCGACCCTGCCCCTGTCAGCGGCCGCGCGGCGTCGATCCGGCGGCCGGACCTTCGTGGTCCAGACCCAGGATCCGCGCTGGAAGCGGAACGTCTACGATCTGGTGGTGGCCCCGGCCCATGATGGCGTCGCCGGCCCCAATGTGCTGTCGATCACCGGCTCGCCCCATCGGGTGACGGCGGCGCGGCTGGCCGAGGGCGCGGCGGCGTTCGAGGGCGCGTTGGGCGCCCTGCCCCGTCCACGGGTAGCGGTTCTGGTCGGGGGGAGATCAAGGGCGTTCGATCTGACCCCCGGCAAGGCTGCCGAACTGGCCTGGAGCGTGGGAGACGCCATCGACGCCGCTCAAGGCTCAATGATGGTCACTTTCTCCCGCCGGACACCCGAGGACGCGAAGGCGGCCTTCAGCGACGAGATCAGGGACCTCCCCGGGACCATCTGGGACGGGTCCGGGCCGAACCCCTATTTCGCCTTCCTGCATTTCGCCGACCATGTGCTGGTCACCGAGGACAGCGCCAATATGGCGGCCGAGGCGGCCTCAACCGGGAAGCCGGTGCATATCCTGCCGATGGTCGCGCTGAAGTCCGGCGGCAAATTCGCCCGATTGCACGCCGACCTGCACGAACGCGGCGCGGCGCGGCCGTTCGACGGGACGCTGGAGGGGTGGACCTATGCCCCGCTGAACGAGACGGAGCGGGCCGCGCGGGTGGTGCTGGAGCGGATGGGGCGCGTCTAGAAGGTTAGTCGCCGCCGCCGCCGCCGTCGCCGCCGCCGTCCGAGCCACCGTCGTAGTCATGGCGATGATCGTTGCCGCCGGATCCGTCGCCGGCGTCCCCTTTGCGGCCCTTGTTGCGGGCGTCCATGGTCAGGCCGATGGCGACGCCGACGCCCATGCCGACGGCGATCCCGACGGCCAGATTGCCCAGCGCCACGCCCAGGCCGGCGCCGATGGCGATGCCGAGGGCGATGCCGACGCCCATAAAGCTGCGACCTTCCATGCGTCTTCTCCGTCGCTGGCTGTGAATGGATCACAGCCTAGCATCGCGCGAAGCGGAATCAGCGCCTAAATAGACGCCATGAGCACTCCCCGTACCGTTCGCGTCGCCATCATCGGCTCCGGCCCCGCCGGCTGGACCGCCGCCATCTACGCCGCCCGCGCCCTGCTGAGCCCCGTCGTCATCGCCGGCCTGCAGCCCGGCGGCCAGCTGACCATCACCACCGACGTGGAGAACTATCCCGGCTTCGCCGACGTCATCCAAGGGCCGTGGCTGATGGAGCAGATGCGCGCCCAGGCCGAGCATGTCGGGACCGAGATCATCGAGGACATCGTGGTCAAGGCCGACCTGTCGCAGCGGCCGTTCCGCCTGACGCTGGACTCGGGGACCGAGATGCTGGCCGAGACGGTGATCATCTCGACCGGGGCCCAGGCCAAGTGGCTGGGCATCGAGAGCGAGGCCAAATACCAGGGCTTCGGCGTCTCGGCCTGCGCCACCTGCGACGGCTTCTTCTATCGCGGCAAGGATGTGATCGTCGTCGGCGGCGGCAACACCGCCGTCGAGGAGGCGCTGTTCCTGACCAATTTCGCCTCGAAGGTCACCGTCGTGCATCGCCGCGACGAGTTCCGGGCCGAGCGCATTCTGCAGGACCGGTTATTCTCGAACCCCAAGGTCGAGGTGGTCTGGGACTCGGCCATCGACGAGATCCTCGGCGAGACCAACAGCTTCGGCGGGGTCAACGTCACCGGGGCGAGGCTGAAGAACGTCAAGACCGGCGAGACCCGCGACGTGGCCGCCGACGGGGTGTTCATCGCCATCGGTCATGCCCCGTCATCGGAACTGTTCGCAGGCCAGCTGGAGACCAAGTCGGGCGGCTATCTGGTGGTGAAACCGGGTACGGCGGCCACGGCCATCGAGGGCGTCTGGGCGGCCGGGGACGTGACCGACGACATTTATCGTCAGGCGGTCACGGCGGCGGGCATGGGGTGTATGGCGGCGCTGGAAGCGGTGCGCTTCCTCGCCGAGCAGGACCACAAGGCGCAGGGCCATCCGATCTCGCACAAGGAAGCGGAGAAGATCGGCGTCTGGTGACGCCGTGACGCCGGCGGTTCAGGCGAACAGCTGCAGCTCGGGCGGCGCATACAGCACCGGGGCTCCGGCCCGGCGACCGAGCGCATAGTCGACGGATTTCTGGACGGCCGTCTCGTCGGTCGGCTTGCACAGGACGCCGATAGCGCCGGCGACGCCCCCGCGAACCATGCCGGGGTTGGCCGTCATGAACAGAACCGAGACGCCGAGCTCCTCGCCCAGTTCACGGCCGAGGGCGACGCCGGTCGGTCCGTCGGAAAGGTGGATATCGACCAAGGCCAGATCGACGTCTGTTTCCCTGGCCACGGCGCGCGCCGCCGCGGCGTCCGCGACCGTCGCCACGACCTCATGGCCGAGATCCTCGAGCACGAAGCGCAGCTCCATCGCCACGAGGGCCTCGTCTTCGATGATCAGGATACGCGCGGTCATCAGGATCGGTCAGTTCAAATGTTCGCCGCCGTACAGTGGCGATGCAAGGTTAGCGTGCAGTCGTACCAGCGGTTCCGTCGTCAGCCGTTTAACGCCGCGGCGCGGCGGCGGGACAGGGCGGTGTCGGGGAGGTCCGCTATGACCTGCAAACCAGACGATTCCCAATTTCGTTCCAGCCGGCCGCCCAGTTGCCCCTCGACCGAGAGGCTGGCGAGGGATGAGCCGAACCCCACATGGGTCGGCGGCCCCTCGACGACCGGCCCGCCGGTTTCCGTCCAGGTCAGGACGAAACGGTCGTCCCGGCGGCGGGTCTGCAGCGTCACGCGCCCGCCCTCATGCGAGAGCGCGCCGTATTTGGACGCATTGGTCGCCAGCTCGTGGAACAGCAGGGCGACGGAGGTCGCGGCCTGATCGTCGAAGGTGGCGTCGTCCCCGCCGAGAACGATGCGCGGGGCGCCGTCCGGAGCGCTGTAGGGCTTGAACAGATCGGCGAGGAAGGCGTGCAGCGTCATCGAGCCGACCGTCGGCTGCGAGGTCTCGGTATGGGGCCGGACGAACTCATGCGCCCGCGCCAAGGCGTTGATGCGGGTGCGAACCGCCGCAGCGAAGGCCTTGGCCTCGGGGTGCTGGCGAGCCGACAGGGCGATCAGGGCCGAGACGACGGCGAAGATGTTCTTGATCCGGTGGCT
The DNA here is from genome assembly GCA_018820665.1 of Alphaproteobacteria bacterium. Taxonomy (GTDB): domain Bacteria; phylum Pseudomonadota; class Alphaproteobacteria; order Caulobacterales; family Caulobacteraceae; genus Brevundimonas. Next base: position 16,926 of record JAHJNW010000014.1, read on the forward strand.
GAGCTCCTGGCTGAGCAGTTCCTTGGCCTGATCCGACCGCTTCAGATCGTCAATGTCGGTGCAGGTGCCGAACCAGCGGGTGATGTCGCCCGCCTCGTTGCGGATCGGGCGGGCGCGGCCAAGGGTCCAGCGGTAGACGCCGTCGTGGCGGCGCAGCCGGTATTCGATCTCGTACGGCTGGCCGGTCTCCAGGCTATCCTGCCAGACACGGAAAGCGCGTTCCTGGTCGTCGGGATGGAACATGCCGTTCCAGCCCTCGCCGTCGGTCGACCCGGTCGGGACGCCGGTGAACTCGTACCAGCGGGCGTTGTAGTAGTCGTGGAAGCCGTCCGGGCGGGTCGACCAGACCATCTGAGGCATAGAGTCGGCGATGGCGCGGAAGCGGGCCTCGCTTTCCGACAGGGCCGCCATGATCCGCCGCAGCTCGGCGTCGCCGCGACGCCCCGCGGCGAGGGCGCGGCGCAGGTTGAGCATGCCCATGACCTGACGCGCCAAAACCTCCAGCGCCTGGGTCTGCACATCGGTAAGGCCCTCTGGCCGGGGTTTGGTGTCGAGCACGCACAGGGTGCCCAGCGGCAGGCCGTCTTCGGTCTTCAGCACGACCCCGGCGTAGAAGCGCAGGCCGTTCGCCTCTGTCACCAGCGGATTGCAGGCGAAACGGTCATCGGCGGTGGCGTCCGGCACGACGAGGCGGTCCGACTCCAGCAAGGCATGGCGGCAGAAGGAGGTTTCCAGCGGCGTCTCGCGGACGCCGAGGCCGATCTCGGACTTGAACCACTGGCGGTCGGCGTCGATCAGGGTGATCACCGCGATGGGCGCGTCGCAGAGACGGGCGATCAGCGCCGTCACCTCGTCGAAGTCGGCCTCGCGATCCGTGTCGAGGATGTCGTAGCCCCGCAGGGCCTTGAGCCGATCGTCCTCAGTCCAGGTCGTCATCGGGGGTCCATTAATGTGCGCCCCGACATCGAAACGCCGCCGGTTTCACTAATGCGAAACGAGGCAAGGCGTTGCAGTAAGAGGAATATTTGAGAGGAAAGGCGGGACTTCAGGAGGCCGGTCGGCCGACTTCCTCGACGTCGAGGACGGTCACGCCGGGCGCGGGGGGCGCCGTGACCGGCGCCTTGGCCGGCTCCTCGAAGTCCGCCAGACGCTGATTGATCTCGGCGATCTGCTCGCGGGTCGGCTGCTGACGTCCGCCAAGGGAGACCACACCGACGACGCGGGTCTGGCCGTCGATCTCCACCGTTCGCATGGCGGCGTCGCCGCCGGCGGCCGCCTCCGTCAGGGCCGCCTCGGCCTCGGCGGTGGTGGCGAGATCGATGCGGGGACGGGCGAAGCGCGCCTCGTCGATGCGCGGCTCGCGACCGGCGTAGGCCTGCCGGAAGGCGGCCGGCTCGCCGTAGACGCCCTTCCAGCGATAGAAGATATGCGCCCCGATCTGGGTCAGCTTGTTCAGCGTCGGGGCCCACCACGGGTGGACGTAGTCGGCGTGGTAATGGGTGGCGGTGCCGACCCTCGCGGCGACATGGCCGCCCAAGGCCTGCTCGGCGACGCGGGCGGCGCGGGTCCAGGCCCAGGCGACAGGGCCCTGCGCCAGCGAACCATCGCAGGTGAAGCTGAACTGGCAGCCGGTGACGCGCTCGGCGCCCTCATAGACGACGCCGCAGACAGTGTTGGCGTAGTTGGGGTCGCGGACGCGGTTGAGGATGACCTGGGCCACCGCCTCCTGGCCCTCGGTCGGCTCGAGCGCCGCTTCGTAATAGATGGCCTGGGTCAGACAGCGGACGGCGCGGCGGCGGTCTTCGGCGGTGGCCGGTTTGAACGGGAAGGGCCGGGCCGGGCGCAACAGACCGGAGGTCGGCATGGCGGCGTTCAACTTGTGCGCATCAAGGCCGGAGGCGCCGAAGTCCAGCGACGGCTTTCCGCCGAGGGACAGGGTCTCCCAGCCGGGGGTCAGGCCATACAGGGCGGCGCGGCGCTCGCCCGGGTCGTTCCGCAGGGCGACGGCGATCTGCGACGGCGTCATCCGGGCGGTGATGGCGGCGAGACCCTTGCCGCCGAGGTCGCCGTCGGTCAGCAGGCGCACGGTCTCGGCGCGGCGGTCGATCTCGGGACGAACGGTCGAGCTGGCGGCCATGGCCACGCCGACCGCAGCCAGCGCGGCGGGCGCGGCGGCGGCGAACCGGCGGCTGGTCTTCAGCATCGATGTCCAGTCAGACCTGACCATTGGAACTCCCGGGCCCGGCAAGGACGCCGGACCCATTGCGATACGCCGCAAGCACGGCGGTTTTCAGGCGGAAAACCGCCGCTCGGTCAAGCCTCAAGGCTCGCCGAGGGTCGAACGCAGCATCCAGGCGAATTTTTCGTGGGCCGCGAGGCGCTGGGTCATCAGATCGGCCGAGGCCTCGTCGCCGGCGGCGTCCGCGGCTTCGAAAGCCTTGCGGGCGGTGGCGATCAGGGTCTCATGGTCCTGCATCAGCTCCTTCAACATGGCCTGGGCGTCCTTCTCCGGATCGCCGTCCTTGATGGCGGTCAGGTTGCCGAAGGCCGAATAGCTCTGGGGGGCGAGGACGCCGAGGGCGCGGACGCGCTCCGCGATGTCGTCAAGCGCCGCCCAGATGTCGCGGTACTGCTGTTCCAGAAGATTGTGGAAGCTGAAGAACTGCGGCCCGCGGACGTTCCAGTGATAGCCGTGCGTCTTCAGATAGACGGCGAAGCTGTCGGCCAGAACCTTGGTCAGCTCCTGCGCCACATCAGTGCGGTCCGTTTTCGAAAGGCCGGTGTGGATGGTCGCGGTCATGCTGGCTCCTGGCGTTGGTGAGGTCGGCACTTGAGGTAGGCATGACCGCCGCCCGCACAAGCCGGGCGGCGGGCCATGCGCTCAAAGGCCACGCTTGTCGGAACGCAAGGCCGGCCAATGCGTTGCTGCAGATCGTGTGCGCGCGAGCGGGGGCTGAATGAGCGCGGTCGGGGTGTTTCGACGAGTGTTTGATATTGATGGGGGTCTGACGCGCTTGGCCCGGGTGCGGGCGCGGCCATGGTGGGCGTCGGCGCTGATCGGAATTGGCTGCGCCGTAGCGATGTTGCTGCTCCGCATGGCGCTGTCGGCCTTCTATGCCGACGTCACGGGATTCATGATCCTGTTGCCGGCGGTGATCGTCGCGGCGCTGGCCGGCGGACGAATCGCCGGCGTCGTCGCGCTCTTCGTGGCGCTGTTTGGCGGATGGATGATCGTCGGACCGTCGGCGATTGGAGCCGGACTGAGCACCCGGCTGGGGGTGGTCGCGACGACCAACTTCATCGTCGTCGGACTGTTCTGCACCATCGTCGCCGCCGCCCTGCGCAAGGTTCTGGGCCGGCTGGACGCCTCGATCGACGCGCTGCGCCTGTCGTCCGAGCGCATGAACGACAGCGAACGGCGCCAGTCCTTCCTGCTCGCGTTGACCGACTCCCTGCGCGACCTGACCTCGCCAGACGAGATCATGAGCGAGGTCGAGCGCACCCTCGGGACGGAACTGGGCGCCCAGCGCGTCGGATACGGCGAGGTCGATCAGGACCGTCAGCAGGTCGCGATGAGCCGCGACTGGACGGCCGACGTCGTCAGCGCCCAGGGGCGATTCTCGCTGGAGGATCTCGGCGCCGAGCTGATCGCGGACCTTTCCGCCGGTCACGCCGTCCGCATCGCCGACGTCCGGAACGACCCGCGCACGCAGGACGCGCTCGAGCTGTTCGATCGGCTGGAGACCCGCTCGCTGATGCGGGCGCCGCTGATCCGGGGCGGTCGCCTGCGCGCCTTCCTCTATGTGCACGACTCCCGGGTCCGGGCGTGGACCGAAGACGAGCTGGAACTGCTTCAGGAGGTCGCTGGCCGGACCTGGGCCGAGATCGAACGGACCCGGGCCGAGGCGGAGGTCCGCGAGAGCGAGGAGCGTTTCCGCGCCATCGCCGACACGGCGCCGGTGTTCATCTGGGTGACGCAACAGGACCGCAGCCGGGCGTTCGTGAACCAGGCCTATGTCGCCTATAGCGGCGGCTCATATGAAGACGCCCGCCTGCTGGATTGGCGCGCGATCATCCATCCCGACGACCAGGACCGCGTCCTCCATGAGTCCCTCGAGGGCGAGGCCACCGGCCAGCCGTTCTCGATGGAGGCCCGGTATCTGCGCCATGACGGCGAGTACCGGTGGCTGAAGTCCTTTTCCCGGCCCCGGTTCGGCGCGAGCGGCGAGGTCGTCGGTTTCGTCGGCGTAGCCTTCGACGTCACCGACATCCGCGAGGCCCAGGCCCGACTGCAGGAATCCGAGACCCGCTTCCGCACCGTCGCCGACAGCGCGCCGGCGCTGATCTGGATGAGCGACGTCGACAGCGTCATCACCTTTGCGAACCGCCGCTACAGAACCTTCTTCGGTATCGGGGCCGATGCCGCCCTGGGCGATGGCTGGCGGCGGCTGATCCACAGCGAGGATCTGGCCAGGTTCGAGGCGGACTATGTCCGGGCCTTCGAGCACCGCGACCGGTTCGAGGGGCTGGTGCGGGTCGATCACCCGCAACTCGGCCTGCGCTGGCTTCGCTGCGAAGGCGTACCGCGTTTCGACGGCGACGGGCGGTTCCAGGGCTATGTCGGGGCCAACATCGACGTCACCGAGGCCAAACGGGCCGAGGATGACCTCAAGCGGATCAACGAACTGCTGGAGGAGCGGGTCGGAGAGGCGCTGGCCGAGAAGGCAAAGGCCGAGGCGGACCTTATGCATGCCCAGCGGATGGAGGCCGTCGGTCGCCTGACCGGCGGGGTGGCGCATGATTTCAACAATCTGCTGACCGTCGTGATCGGCGCGCTCGACATGATGCTGAGGGCTCCCGACAACGCCGCGCGGCAGAAGAAGCTGGGCGAGGCGGCGCTGTCGGCGGCGCGGCGGGGGGAGCGCCTGACACACCAGCTTCTGGCCTTCTCCCGGCGGCAGGCGCTGCGGCCCGAACCGACTGACCTGAACGGCCTGATCCGGGAAAGCGAGCCCCTGCTGCGCCGGGCTCTGGGCGAGGCCATCGACTTCAAGCTTAAGCTGCGACGCGGCGGCGCGCGGGTCAGTGTCGATCCGGCCCAGTTCGAAGCCGCGCTGCTGAATCTGGTCGTCAACGCCCGCGACGCCTTGGGCGACCGGGGCAGAGTCAGCATCCAGACCCTGACCTGTCCGGTGGCGGCCGGCGAGATCGCCGAGCTGCCGGCGGGCGACTATGTCTGCGTCACGGTGCTGGACAACGGCTCGGGCATGGCGCCCGACGTGATCGAGCGTGTCTTCGAGCCCTTCTTCACGACCAAGGCGGTCGGCAAGGGCACAGGGCTTGGGCTGAGCCAGGTCTATGGCTTCGCGCGACAGAGCGGCGGCGGCGTCAAGGTGACCTCGACCGTCGGCCGCGGCACCGAAATCCGCCTGTATTTGCCGCCGCTGGTCGAGACCGAAGGCGCCCTGCCCGCGACGCCGGCCGCGGAGTTGCGCACCATGGCGGCCGGCCGGCGGCTATTGCTGGTGGAGGACGACCCCGGTGTGGCGGCTGTCGCCCAGGAGTTGCTGGAGGGTCTGGGATTGGAAGTGCGGGCGGCCGAGACCGGCCCACACGCGCTTGAGCTGCTCAGGAGCGAGCGGTTCGACATCATGCTGTCCGATGTGGTCATGCCTGGCGGCATGACCGGTATCGAACTGGCGCGCGAATGCGCTCGCGCCTGGCCGGACATGCGCATCGTGTTGACGTCGGGCTATGCGGGAGACGATGTCGACGCGGCGCTGGCGGACGCGCCGTGGCCGTTCATCCGCAAGCCCTATTCGGGCCAGCAACTGGCGGCGGTGCTGGGCGACAGCGACGACGACACGCCCTGACGCCGACGCTCAGGCGTCAGGGCGACAGGATGCGGCTGGCGTGGGATTAGCGCTGGCGCGCCTTACGGGCGGCGTAGCGCTGGTCGCGAGCGGCCTTCTGTTCTTCCTTGGAAAGCTGCTTGCGCTCCTTGCGGGCGGCGCGCTTCTCGGCCTCGACGGCTTCGAGCGCCTCGTGGTCGGCCGCGAGACGGGCCGCCTCGGCCTCGGCCTTCTGGCGACGGACTTCGGCCTTTTCCAGTTCGCGCTGTTGGCGCAGGGCCTCTTTCTCGGCGGCGCGCTTCTCCTGCAGCTTTTCGAACTCGGGGTCCGGCGCGGCGGGCTTGGGCTTGAAGCGGGCCAGCAGGGCCTTCTTGGCGTCCTGCTGGGCGGTGAGGCGATCGGTGAAGCCGGTTTGTTTCAGGTCTCTCATGCGAGCGGTCGTCGATGTCCTTGATGTTTTTGTCAGGTGCGCGAACGCGCAGGGCGAGCGACGCTCAGCCAACGCCGAGTGGGCTAAGCCCATATGGGGGTGAAAATCAAGGTTGCGAGGCGGAGAAGAGCCTCCGCCCCGCAATCCGTCTCACCCCTGTGTCAGTTCGGCTTCTCGGCCTGACCGACCGCGGCGCCGGCCGCGCCGCCGACGGCGGCTCCAACCGGTCCGGCCACCACCGCGCCGGCGATGGCGCCGGTTGCGGCCTTCTGCTCAGGGCTATGGCCGCACGCGGCGACGCTGGCGGCGGCGAGCGCTGAAGCGAGGATCAAGGCAGTGCGTTTCATGGGAGGCTCCTGTGATATCGAGCCCAAACGCCCCCACAGCCAAGGTGTTCCGGGCGGGTTGCGGCAAGATGACGCCGTCCGCGCGGGCCAAACGATGACAACAGTTCCCACCACGGACAATCATCAATGGATTGGCGACAGCCTCTCTATGTTGAGCCTGTGTCACACAATACAGTATCAGCGCCAGTCACTTGGAAGATGATCCAGCCATGGCGGCTGGTTATACGGGGGATACCCGAGCGATACCCGCCGATGTTGCACCGCCCGCCAATCTTGCGAATCAACCACAATGACGCCATAAATGGCTGGCTTAAGGCGCGTCCCGACGAGCCAGCCTGTTCGCTGATCGTTGTTCTACCGCAGCCGGGCCGCGACCGAAGCGTCGCCCCCGCCGCGAGACTACCCGGGGGCGGCGCTGCGCCCTGCTGTACAGGATTGAGCCTTTGTCCAAACCCTCGCATTCGCGTGCGACGTCTCCTGCCGAACGCAAGGCCAGAATCCGGCCCGGCGCGGCGGCGGCGACCTTCGGCGCGATGGTGGGTCTGGCGATCGGTTGCGCCTATCTGGGCGGGGCCGCGGCCAAGGCGACGACCGTACGGGCCCAGGCCGAGCGCATCGAAAGCGCCACCGCCGCGGGCTTCACCGAAGAGGCGCTGGCCGCCGCCGCGGGCGGTCTGGACGAAAGCGCCCTGACCATCGCCCGCCGGCACGATCCCTATACGGTGGCCGGTTCGGCCCAGCGCGACCGTCAGGCCGAACTGCTGACCGCCCGTCTCGAGCAACTGCGGGCCCAGTCGGCGGAAAACAGCCTGCGCCGCGTCAGCCTGACCGGGCCGCTGGCAGCCCAGCCCTTCCGCCTCGGCGGCGCCCTGGACGCCTCGCGCGATCTGGAATGCCTGACCCAGGCGGCCTATTACGAAGCCCGCGGCGAGGGCCGCGACGGCATGAAGGCGGTCGCCCAGGTGGTGCTGAACCGCGTGCGTCACCGGGCCTTCCCCAACAGCGTCTGCGGCGTCGTGTTCCAGGGCGCCGGACGGCGGACCGGCTGCCAGTTCAGCTTCACCTGCGACGGCTCGATGCGCGGCCGGGTCAACAGCGCCGCCTGGAACCGGGCCCGCGACATTGCGTCCAGCGCCCTGTCCGGCAGCGTCTACGCCAGCGTCGGCAACGCCACCCATTTCCACACCACCGGCGTGTCGCCGCGCTGGCGGCACGCACTGGTGCAGGTCAGCCAGGTCGGGGACCACCTGTTCTACCGCTTCGGCGGGCGCTCCGGCTCGGGCGCAGCCTTCACCTACGCCGCCCGCCCGTCGACCGAGGCCGACACGCCGCGCCTGATCCAGGCCAGCCTCGACCCGAGCGGCACGGTGCGGGACGCCGGCGCGATCGCCTATAACCTGCTCCTCGCCCAGGAAGGCCGCGAACCGCCGACGGCGGCCGCTGCGTCCTCGACGCCGCCCGCTCCGGCGGCGGCACCGACCGTGAAGGTCAAGGATTCCGTCGGCGCCTCAGCCGCGGCGCCCGTTGCAGCCGCGCCCGTTACGCCCTCGGCCTGACATCCGGTTGCGTCGGCCGGCGGCCGTCAGCGGTGGCGCTCGTCCACTTTCCAGTCCGTCAGGACCGCGCCCCGGAGTGGGCCGAAGATCGGCCCTTGAGGGGCCGCGACAGTGGCCGGCGAGCCATCGCCCGGCGGGTTGAGGCGCGGCCTTCCCCGATTCCGCGCCAAATCAGCGGGTCCGGGCCGTGGTATTCTGCTTGATGTTGGCGAACCGCCCCTGCTGGTCGGTGTTGACGTCGGCGTCGCCCGGCTGACCGTCGTGGACGTTGGTGCGGCGATCCCGGCGATCCGGCGCATCGCTCGACACATCCGGCTTTTCGCCCGGGAAGCTCTGTTCTGCAGCGGGGATCTTCGGGGCCTGGGTCATGGTCTGCTCCTTGAACGGCGTCTTCAGGAAACGGTATCCGGCAGCGGCCGTTCCTTACCGCCCCGCTTTCAGAGCGCGTCGAGACCGATATCCAGCGACGGGGCCGAATGGGTCAGGGCGCCGACGGAGATGACGTTCACGCCGGTAACGGCGATGGCCCTCACGGTCTGGAGGTTGACCCCGCCCGACGCCTCCAGAACCGGCCGCCCGAAGGACGAGGCGCCCGCCCGGGCCACGGCCGCGCGCAGGTCCTCAAGGGAGAAGTTGTCGAGCATGATCACGTCGGGCCGTTCGGCCAGGGCCTCGTCCAGCTGATCGAGGCCGTCGACCTCGATCTCGATCTTGACCAGATGGCCGGCCATGGCGCGGGCGCGGCGGATGGCCTCGCCGACGCCGCCGCAGACGGCGACGTGGTTGTCCTTGATCAGGATGGCGTCGTCCAGGCCGAAGCGGTGATTGACGCCGCCGCCGCAGGCCACGGCGTGTTTCTCCAGCGCACGCAGGCCGGGGGTGGTCTTGCGGGTGTCGGCGATGCGGGCGCCTGTGCCCGCAACAGCCTCGACATAGGCGCGGGTCAGGGTCGCGACGCCGCACAGCCGGCCCAGCAGGTTCAGCGCCGTCCGCTCGGCGGCGAGGAAGGCGCGGGCGTCGGCCTCCGCCTCGACCAGAACAGCGCCGGCCTCGAAGGCGTCGCCGTCGCGGGCCTTGAGATCGATCGTGGCCGCGGGATCCATGGCCAGCAGGGCGAGCCGGACGCAGTCGACGCCGGCCAGGACTCCGGACTGACGCGCCGCGAACACCGCCCGCATGCGCGCGCCGTCGGGGATGCAGGCCTGGGCGGTGATGTCGCCGGCGCGGCCGAGGTCCTCGGCCAGCGCCATGCGCACGACCGGGTCGATCAGGATGTCAGGGAGCTGCCGGGTCATGGTCGTCTCGCTCATCCGGCCAGGACCGGTGTGCGGGCCGTCAGGCGGGTATGCCGGGCTTCCGGGGCCGCGTCGGGGAAATCGGTGCGATAATGGCCGCCGCGGCTCTCGCGCCGCGCGAGGGCGGCCTCGACGATCAGCCGGGCGGCGACCAGCGGCGGAGCGCCCGGCGTCCGCGCGTCGAGCCGGTCCACCACCGCCACGGCGCGGATCAGTCCGGCGGCGGATCGCATGACGCCGACGTCCTCGCTCATGGTCGCGCGCAGGGTCTGCAGATCGGCGTGCGACAGGTCGGCGGCTGCGCGGACCGGCAGCACCGGCCCGGTGACCGGCGGCGCACTGGCGGCGGCCCGGCCGGTGCGGCGGCCGAAGGCGGCGGCCTCGAGCAGGGAGTTGGAGGCCAGTCGGTTGGCGCCGTGGACGCCAGTGGCGGCGCATTCCCCGACCGCGAACAGGCCCGGCAGGGTCGTCCGGCCGTCCGTCGCGGCGGCGATTCCGCCCATGTGATAGTGGGCCGCCGCTGCCACGGGGATCGGCGTGGCGCGCGGATCAAGGCCGGCCCGCATGCAGGCGGCGAAGACGGCCGGGAACTCGTGCTTGAAGGCCGGGCCAATGGCCGTGCGGGCATCGAGGAAGGCGCCGCGACCGTCCATGCGCGCGGCGTGCACCGCCCGCGCCACGACGTCGCGGGATTGCAGGTCGGCGTCGTCCGCCTCGCCCAGCAGGAAGCGGCCGTCGCGGTCGATCAGCCGCGCGCCCTCCCCGCGCAACGCCTCTGTCGCCAGCGGCATGGGATCGAGGCCGACGTCGATCGCGGTCGGATGGAATTGGACGAATTCGGGGTCGAGGATCTCCGCCCCCGCATGGAAGGCCAGCGCCATGCCCTCGCCGAGCAGTTCGGCCGGAGTGGTGGTCTGGGCGTACAGACCGCCGGCGCCGCCGGTGGCCAGCACGACCGCCGGGGCCAGAACCTGAACCCGCCGCCCGTCGCGCTCGATCACGGCGCCGCGGACGCGGCCGGTCTCGTCCTGGATCAGGCCGCGCAGACGGCCATTCTCCCAGACCTCGACGTGAGGCGCCGCGCGCGTCGCGGCGAC
>JAHJNW010000002.1 GCA_018820665.1 Alphaproteobacteria bacterium
CCAGACCGTCGGGGTGTTCCAGCTGGAATCCCAGGGCATGCGCGACACCCTGCGCAAGATGCGCTGCGGCTCGATCGAGGAGATCACCGCCCTGATCTCCCTCTACCGGCCCGGGCCGATGGAGATGATCGACACCTACATCGATCGCAAATTCGGCCGCCAGGAAGTCGACTACCTCCACCCCTCGCTGACCGAGGTGCTGACCGAGACCTATGGCGTCATCATCTACCAGGAGCAGGTGATGAAGATCGCCCAGGTCCTGGCCGGCTACAGCCTTGGCGAGGCCGACCTTCTTCGCCGCGCCATGGGCAAGAAGAAGAAGGAGGAGATGGATTTCCAGCGGGCGCGCTTCATCAAGGGCGCCTCTGAAAAGGGCGTGCCGGAAGAACAGTCCGGCGGCATCTTCGATCTGGTGGCCAAATTCGCCGGCTACGGCTTCAACAAGTCGCACGCCGCCGCCTACGCCCTGATCAGCTTCCAGACCGGCTGGCTCAAGGCCAACCACCCCGTCGAATTCATGGCCGCTTCCATGAGCCTCGACCTCAGCAACACCGACAAGCTGGCGGTCTTCTATCAGGATTGCCGCCGCTTCGAGGTGCCGATCAAGTCGCCCGACGTGAACCGCTCCTCGGCCGATTTCGATGTCGCCTATGACGATGGCGTCGGGGCCGTCCTCTACGCCCTCGGCGCCATCCGCAACGTCGGCCTCGAGGCCATGAAACACCTCGTCGAGGTGCGCGAGACCGGCGGCCGCTTCACCGACATCTTCGACTTCCTCGAACGCGTCGACCCGCGCAGCGTCAACAAGCGGGCGCTGGAAAACCTCGCCCGCGCCGGCGCCTTCGACAGCTTCCACACCAACCGCCGCCAGCTGGTCGAACAGGCCGACACCCTGATGGCCTATTGCCAGAGCGTCGCCGCAGAACGCGCCTCGTCCCAGGTCAGCCTGTTCGGCGGCGACCAGGTCGGCGCCGGCCGGCCGCGGCTGCGTCCGGTCGAGCCTTGGGTCGGGCCCGAAAAGCTGGACCAGGAGCTGGCCGCCGTCGGCTTCTACCTGTCCGGCCACCCGCTCGAGGACATGGCCCCGGCCCTGAAACGCAAGCGCGTCACCTTCGTCGCCGAGGCCACCGCCCTGGCCGAAAGCGGCCACGAGGCCTTCCTGATGGCCGGCGTGGTCCGTCGCCGCCAGGAACGGGCCAGCGCCCGCACCGGCGAGAAATTCGCCTTCGTCACATTCTCCGATCCGACCGGCGAGTTCGAATGCCTGTTCCCGCCTGAACAGCTGCGCAAATGCCGTGAGGTGCTGGAGGTCGGCGCCTCGATCATGGTCCGCGTCCGCGCCAAGTCGGCCGACGGCGAGGTGCGCTTCTTCGGCGACGACGCCAGCCGCCTCGACGCCCTGATCGACGACGGTCAGATGGGCCTGCGCATCCATGTCTCGTCGAAGTCGGCCGACCCCGAGGCGCTGAAGGCCCGGCTCGACCGGGCCCGGGCCGAGGGCAAGGGCGGGGAGGTGTCCCTCGTCGCCTCGCTCGACGGCCGCCGCGAGGTCGAGCTGAAACTGCCGGGCCGCTACCGGCTGGACGGCGCCCTGCGCGGCGCGCTCAAATCCGCCCCCGGGGTGGTGCTGCTGGAGGATGCGTGATGACCCTCGTCGCCGTGCTCGTCGCCGGCCTTCTGGCCGCCATACCCCTTTCGACCCAAGCCCAGGAGCCCGTTGTGGAGCACGCTCGAGGAACCTTCGACGTCACGATCACCCCCGTCCCCCCGTCCGATGGCGCGCCGCCCGGCGCCCCCGGCCGCATGACCCTGTCCAAGGTCTTCCACGGCGATATCGACGGAACGGCGGAAGGGGAAATGCTGGCCACGCTCGTGGGTCAGTCCGGGGCCTATGTCGCCCTCGAACGGGTCCATGGCAGGGTCGGCGGTCGCACCGGCAGCTTCGCTCTCGCGCATCGCGGCATGATGGATGACGGCGCCCAGGACCTTTCCATCGCCGTCGTCCCCGGCTCCGGCACGGGCGAGTTGGCCGGCATCGCCGGAACCTTCCGCCTCGTCATCGAGGACGGCGTGCACCGCTACGACCTCGAATACAGCCTGCCGGCCCCCTGAACGGAGAGAGTGGACCGCCCAACGCGTCGACGGAAGGCGCCTCTAGCCCTGATCCGTCACCGCATAGACCATGATGCCCGTCGCGATCGCCAGGTTCAGGCTGTCGGCCCGGCCCCGCATCGGGATCTTGACATTGACGTCGCAAGCCTCGGCCAGGGCGTCCGTCAGGCCCGCCTGCTCATTGCCCATCAGGATCAGGGCCGGGTGCTGAATATCCGCCTCGCGATAGCCCAAGGTGGCGTCCAGCCGGGTCCCCACCACGCTGCCCGGCCAGCCCTGTCGCCAGGCCAGGAACTCCGCCGCCGAGGCCCGCGCGATGGCCACCGCGAAGACCGAGCCCATGGTCGCCCGCACCGCCTCGACCGAATACGGATCGACGCAGTCCCCGATCAGCACGACCCCGCCGCAGCCTGCCGCGTCCGCCGTGCGGATGATGGTCCCCAGATTGCCCGGATCGCGCACCTGCTCCAGCGCCACCCAGCACGGCGCCGAGGCCGGCTCGATCGCCGCCAGCGGCGTATAGACCTGGTCGAACACCCCCAGCACCGTCTGCGGATTGTCCCGCCGGCTGATCTTCTCGAGGATGGGGTGGGTCACCGCCACCACCTCGCCTCCGGCCGCCCGAGTCGCCGCCCGCGCCCGCTCGAGGATCGGATGCGGCCGCGCCTCCTCGCCGACCAGCAGCAGCTTCGGCGCCCGGTCCTGATCCAGCGCCTCGCCGATGAATTTCAGCCCCTCGGCCAGGAACCGCCCGGTCGCCTCGCGCTCCTTGCGCATATGCAGGGCCCGCACCGCCTTGACCGTGTCATTGGTCAGCGAGGTGATCAGCCGGTCCGTCACGCCGACCACCGCGCGAAGAAGCTCAGGCCGATGGCCCGCCCGTCCGCCCCGTCCTCGGCCAGGGCCAGCTCGCCCCAGTCGATCACGCCGCCCCGGTCATGCGTCGCCTCGGCCATCAGATGCGCCAGCGACAGACCCGAAATCCGCGCCGCATACGCGTTCAGCAGCAGGAAGGAAGCGTCGTCCGACAGCAGGGCCGCGCAGTCCGTCAGCAGCGCCGGCAGGTCCTCGAACAGCCGCCACACCTCGCCCGTCGGCCCGCGCCCGTATTTGGGCGGATCGAGGATGATGCCGTCATATTTCACGCCTCGCCTGACCTCCCGGGCCGCATATTTCCGCGCGTCCTCGACGATCCAGCGGATCGGCCGATCCGCCATCCCCGACAGCTCCGCATTCTCCCGTGCCCAGGCCACCGACTTCTTGGAGGCGTCGACGTGAGTGACCTCGGCTCCCGCCGCCGCGCAGGCCAGGCTGGCCACGCCGGTGTAGCCGAACAGGTTCAGGATCTTCGGCTGCTTCAGCCGCCGGATGCGCCCGTCCAGCCAGTCCCAGTTGGCCGCCTGCTCGGGGAAGAAGGCGAGATGCCGAAACGGCGTGAACCGGCTGGTGAAACGCACATCGCGCCACGCCAGCGGGAAGGTGTCGATCGGGTTTCCGGCGAAACGCCAGCGCCCGCTCTCGTCCTCGTCGGTCGGATCGAACACCGCGTCCGCTGCGTCGAAAGCGGTCGGATCGCGCGGCGACCAGAAGCACTGCGGCTCGGGCCGCACCACGGTATGGGGCCCATAGCGCTCCAGCTTGCGGCCGTCGCCGCTGTCCAGCAGGGCGTAGTCGGCCCAGGCGCGGGTGACGAGGGTTTCAGGCGACGGGTTGAGGCGCGGCGGCATGGCCCGCTGATAGGCGGTTCGGCGCCGCTTCGTCCAGCGCGGCGTGGACGGGAACGGCCACCGCTTCGACAAGGGGCTCGTCGCGTCGGTGCCGGGTCTTGTCCCAGGCGAACGGCTCGCGCAGCAGACGCCAGCCGGCGTGGAGCGCGGCGAGGCTCTGCAGCGCCCAATAGGCCGGAGCGGCGATCATGTCCGCGGGACCATAGGGCACGCCCGCCCGCCGGGCGCCGATGCCGCACGACAGCCAGGCCGATCCGGCCCCGAGGAACAGCACGCCCAGCGCCGGCGCCGGCGTCTGGGGCGGCAAGCCGGCCACGCCGGCGACCAGCACCGTCGCCGAGACCCAGGCCACCGAGGGCCCATGCACCGCGGCCGAGGCGACGCCCGCTCCGACGGTCATCAGCAGGGCGAACATCCCACGCACGCCGAGCCGCCAGGGCCGACGGGTGTGCACGCCCAGGGTCTGCATATAGCCCTTCAGCCATCGGGTCCTTTGCGGCAGCCAGTCGTAGACCCGACCCGGCGGCGTCTCCCACGTCGGCCGGCGCGTCACCCCCAGACGCCAGCCCCGGTCCCACAGGCGGAAGCCGAGGTCTGCATCCTCCGTGACATTGAAGGCGTCCCAGCCGCCGACCGCCCGCAGCACGTCGACGCGGAAATGATTGCTGGTGCCGCCGAGGGGGAAGGGCAGCCCCAGGCGCGCCATGCCGGGCAGGGCGGTCTCGAACAGGCTGGCGTACTCGGCCGCGAATTGGCGGTCCAGAAAGGGGGAGGGGTCGGCGCGACGATGCCCGGTGCGTATCCTGAGCGGGGCCTGCAGACACGCCAGCCGTCCGCCTGGGTCAGCAGCGAACCGGGCGGCGGCCTCGCGCAGTTGAAGCGGATCGGGCTCGTCCTCGGCGTCGTAAACCGTCAACAGCTCGCCGGTCACATGGGGCAGGGCGCAGTTCAGCGCGCGGGGCTTGGTTTGCGGTTGACCGGGCGGCGCGATGAAGACTTCCAGCCACGAAGGCCGCGCCGCCGCCAGCGCCGCATCGATGGTATGGCGGTCATGAGCCTCGAGGATCAGAAGGCCCTGAAGGCGATCGGTCGGGTAGTCGATGCGGGCGAGCCGGCTCACAAGCTGGGCCATGACCTCAGCCTCGTCATGAAGGGCGACAAGGACGGTGTAGCGGGGCAGCTCGCTTGTGGCGGGCAGATCGGTCGGATCCCTCCGTCGGCCGCT
Organism: Alphaproteobacteria bacterium; assembly: GCA_018820665.1. Lineage (GTDB taxonomy): Bacteria > Pseudomonadota > Alphaproteobacteria > Caulobacterales > Caulobacteraceae > Brevundimonas. The sequence goes on from JAHJNW010000002.1 coordinate 5,065, forward strand.
CACCGCCACCAGAAGGACCCGCCAGAAGCAGACCGTGAGGAAGCCCGTCCCGACGACGGTCACCACCATCGGCGCGAGCATATCGGGGCGCGTCCAGGCCAGAGCGGCCACCCCGGCGACGGCGCCGACCAGAGCCGCCCACTGGAAAGTGGAAAGCCCGCGCCAGCGGGCGCTGCTCGCCCGGGGCGGTCCTTGCTGCGTGGACTCGTCTCCACGCCCAGGAAGATCGTTGGTCCCCACCCTTCCCATGCCGAAAGGGTTAACGCGCGCCCTCGCTGGCGGCAAGCGGTTGGCGCGCCGCCCGGAATGTCGCTATTCAGGGTTCCGAGTTCGGAGTTTCGCCTCACTTGACCGCCCCCGCCGTCCAGCATCCGCGATCGCAGCGCAAGCCCAAGGGCGAGGGGCATGCCCGACGCGCAGAGATTCTGGCCGCCGCCGAACGGATCTTCGTCGAGCACGGCTACGAGGGCGCCACCATCCGCAAGATCGCTGACGAGGTCGGTCTGTCCTCGACCGCGCTCTATATGCATTTCGCCGAGAAGGGCGAAATCCTTCACGAGATCTGTCGCCAGGCCTTCACGACCCTGATGGAGGCGAACGACGAGGTCATGGCGGGCCCGTCAGATCCCGAAGCGCGGCTCCGACGCATGTTGCGCGCCTATATCGCCTTCGGCTTCGCCAATCCCAACGCCTACCGGCTCGTCTATATGACCCGGCCGGTTGAACTCCGCGATGGCGCCCAGACCGCGGCGCGGGAGCTGGGTCAGGAGCTGTTTCGGTCTTTTGAAACGGTCGTCGAAGAGGCGGCCGAGGCCGGTCTCCTACGCGGGGACGCCGTGACCACGGCCCAGGCCCTGTGGGCCGGGGCTCATGGCGTGGTCTCGCTGGTGATCACCAAGCCCTATTTTGAATGGGTGGCGCAGGAGACCCTCGTCGACACCCTGCTGGACGGCCTGTTCGCCGGCCTGCTCAAGCCGTGATCGATCACAAGCGGCTTGCGGTCGCCGCGGCGGCCGCCATCCTGCTGACCATGGCCGCGCCCGTACGGGCGGAACCTCTCCGTGTCATGTCGCTGGACCAATGCGGAGACCAGTATGCGCTGGCGCTCGCGCCGCGTGCTCATCTGGCGCTCTCGCCCCGGGCCGACGATCCGGATTCGTGGATGCGGGAGGCCGCCGCCGGCCGTCAGCGCATCCGTCCAACCCTCGAGGCGGCCGTTGGCTTCAAACCGGATGTCGTGCTCCGCTACTGGGGCGGCGACGCCCGGATGCTGGCGCGGCTGGAAGCCGGCGGCGCCCGGGTGGTCACGATCGAGGACGCGACGGATTTCGACGGCATCCGCCTCAACATACGGGCCGCCGCGCAGGCGCTCGACGCTGTCCCACGCGGCGAGGCGCTGATCGAGCGGATGGATCGCAGGCTGCTGGAGGCGACGCCGGTCACTTCGCAACCGCGATCGGCCCTTTACCTGACCGCCGGCGGCTTCACAGCGGGCCGCGGCACCCTGATCGACGCGGTGTTCCGGGCCGCCGGGCTGACCAACCTGGCCGGCCCGGGGTTCGCCCCGGTCAGCGTCGAGCGCATCGCCCTGTTCCCGCCGGCGCGGTTCGTGCTGGGCTTCTTCGATCAGGTTCGCGGCGACTGGCGCGGCCCGGGACGACATCCGGTTGTAAGGGCGGCGGCGCAGGGCAGGGTGACGGCCAGCCTGCCCGCGGCCAGCCTGACCTGTCCCGCCTGGTTCGCCGCCGATGCGGCGGCGATGCTCAGGGCTGGCGGATGAGGGCGGCTGGCGCGGGCCGTCTGTCGCTCATCCTTGTCCTGCTGATCGCCGCAACGGTCGTGGGCGCGGTCCTGTTGGGCGAAACCGCTTTCAGCGCGTCCCAGTGGCGGGCGGCCTTCACTGATCCGACATCCGGCCCGGCCGAGGTGCTTTGGGCCGTCCGCGCGCCGCGGGCGGCCACGGCGCTGATGGTCGGCGCGGCGCTGGGTCTGTCAGGCGCGGTGATGCAGGGCCTGCTGCGCAATCCGCTGGCCGATCCCGGCGTGCTGGGCGTTTCGGCCCTGGCGGCGCTCGGGGCGGCCGGAGCCATCGTGCTGGGCTGGGCCGCGTTTCCGGGCGCGGTCGAGCTGGCGGCCCTGATCGGGGCGGGGATCGCCGGGGGACTGCTGGTGCTGTTCTCGGCGCGGGTTCGGTCGCCCGAGGCCCTGATCCTGTTCGGGGTGGCGGTGTCCAGTTTCGCCGGGGCGGCCACGGCGCTGATCTTCAACCTGTCGCCGTCTCCGATCGCCTCGGCCGAGGTGATGAGCTGGCTGCTCGGCTCGGTGCAGAACCGCAGTTGGGTGGATGTGGCCTGGGTCACGCCGGCCGTCGTGGCGGCGGCGGCTCTGGCGGCTTTCGCGGCGCCGGGACTGCGCATGCTCAGTCTTGGCGAGGAGACGGCGCGGACCTCGGGCCTGCCCATGGCCCGGTTGCGGTTGCTGGCGCTCTTGGCGGCGGCGCTGGCGACCGGAGCGGCGGTGGCGGTGGCCGGAGTCATCGGCTTCGTCGGTCTGGCCGCGCCGCATCTGGTGCGGGCGGCCGTGCGAGGGGATCCGGCCCGGCTGTTACTCCCCGCTGCGCTCGCGGGAGGGCTGATGCTGGTGCTGGCCGACCTTCTGGCGCGGCTGACGCCGACGGATCAGGAGCTGAAGCTTGGCGTCTTCACCGCCCTGGTCGGGGCGCCATTGTTCGCCCTGATCGCCTGGCGGGCGGCGCGGGAGTGGCGGCTGTGACCGCGCTGGCGCTGGAGGGCGCGACGGCCCGGCTGGACGGCCGGACGGTGCTAGACGCGGTGTCGCTGTCTATCGGGGCGGGTGAACTGGTGGCCTTGGTTGGCCCCAATGGAGCGGGCAAGTCGAGCGTGATCCGCGCCCTCGCCGGGTTGCTGCCGCTGTCAGGCGGCCGGGCGGCGCTGGGCGGAGAGGACGCGGCAGGGCTGTCGGCCCGGGAGCGGGCGGCGCGGGCCGCCTATCTGCCGCAGGAACGGCGCATCGCCTGGAACCTGCCGGCCATCGAGGTGGCGGCCCTCGGCGCGCCCTTCCTCGCCGCGGATGAAGCGATGGCCCGGGCCCGGCAGGCGCTGGCCGAAGTCGAGGCCGGGCATCTGGCGGACCGCGGCGTGGCCGAGATGTCGGGCGGCGAACGGGCGCGCGTCCTGTTGGCCCGGGCGCTTGCCACCGAGGCTCAGGCCCTGCTGGTCGACGAGCCAATCGCGGGTCTGGATCCCGAGGCCCAGCTGATGGTGCTGGAGCGGCTCAGGGGGCGCGCCCGCGCGGGGCAGGCCGTGCTGGCAAGCCTGCATGATCTGCCGCTGGCCGCCCGCTTCGCTGACCGGGTCGCGGTCATGCACGAGGGCCGGGTTGTGGCCGATGCGTCTCCGTTGCACGCCCTGACGCCCGACGTCATGGAGCAGGTGTTCGGCCTGACGGCGCGCTGGGTCGAGGGGCCGGACGGCCCGCTGCTGTCAGCGGGCCGGCGGCTCGCGGCGGCTCAGGGCGCGTAGGGTCGGGGGCCGGCCGCCGCGCCGCGCCGCAGGTCGTCCGACAGGGTCAGCGGGGCGGAGCCGCCGTTCAGCCGGGCCTTGTAGACCGACATGTTTTCCATCACCCGCATCATGTAGTTGCGCGTCTCGGTGAAGGGGGTGCATTCGATGAAGTCGACCGGGTCGACCTGGCCGCCGCGCGGGTCGCCGCAGCGGGCGATCCACTGGGGCGGGCGAGCCGGGCCGGCGTTGTAGCCGACCGTGGTCAGCAGCATCGAGCCGCCGAAACGGTTAGTCAGATCGCCGAGGTGGAAGCTGCCCAGCGTCATGTTGTAGTCGGGGTCCCACAGGCTTTCGGCCGAGAAGGGCATGCCCAGCTGGCGCGCCACCATCGCCCCGGTCGAGGGCAGGAACTGCATCATGCCGCGGGCGTCGGCGCCGGAGCGGGCGCGCGGGTCGAAGCTCGATTCCTGACGGGTGATGGCGAGGGTGAACTCCAGCGGCGCGGCCCCGGCGGCGGTCGGCGGGATGCGGATCGGATACTGGCGCTCGGGCATCAGGAAGCCGCGCTGGCTGGCGGCGCGGCCGACCATCATGGCGGTGAAGCCTTCGCCATAGGCCCGCGACAGGTCCATCAGCTGGGCCAGGTCCGGGGCGCCGGGCAGGTCGTCGTCCAGCTGATAGGCGAAGACGCGGAACAGGCTGGTCTCGCCGGTCTCGCCGAGGATGCGCAGGGCGCGGACCAGCTCATTGGCCTCGAAGGCGGCGCGTTCGCCGGCGCTCGGGGCGGGATCGCCGGGCAGGGTCAGGGTGGTGATGCCGGCCTTTTCGGCGGCCAGCTGGCCGTAGAAGGTCTGGATGTGCTGGGCGCCGCCGCGATAGAATTCGACCGCCGACGGGGTGTTGCCCTGCGCCTCGGCGGCGCGGCCCAGCCAGTACAGGGCCCGACCCTGGGTGATCGGCGTCGAGGAGGTCTGGCGCAGGGTCTCGAAATGGTTGGCGGCGCGGGCGGGGTCGTTGAGCTTGGTCAGGGCGACCCAGCCGGCGAAGAATTCGGCGTCGACCTTGCGCTCGCCCGAGGGGAAGCCGTGGCCGGCCATGGAGTCATAGGCGGCGCGCCAGTTGCGGCGCTCGAGGGCGTCGAGGAAGTAGTTGCGGCGCTCGCTCCACAGGGTGTTCTGGCCCTCGCTGTGAGAGGGCGCGGGGGGCAGGGCGGCGAGCAGGGCGAAGCCTTCGGACTGGCGGTTCTGCGAGCGCAGGGTGCGGACCCGCTCCAGCGCCACGGCGGGATCCATCGCCTGCGCCGGGGTCAGGCCGGCGACCACGGCGTCGGGGCTGTAGGCGGTGCGCAGGGCCATCGCCGCCTCGGCCACGGCGCGGCGCTCCGGAGAGACCATCTGCGACATGGCCCGGGTGGCCGGGCCGTGCGGGCCGAGCAGCAGCATGTTCAGCCGCGCCTCGTGATCGGCCTGGCTCAGCCAGCCGCTCCAGCGGGTCAGGATGCGGGTCTGCAGGGCTTCTTCGAACGAGCGGTTGCGCCACCAGTCGGTGATCAGGGCGCGGGCCTCGTCGCGGCGGCCGCGCTGCTCAAGGGCGTCGGCCAGGGCGATGGCGCCCTCGGCCGTGGTCGGCGGTGTCTGCGCGAACAGGGCCATGGCCGCGTCGGGACCGGCATAGGCCATGTCCAGCGCCCGCTCGGCGGCCTCGCGGCGGCTGTCCGCCCGGGGCCAGCCGGCGAAGGCGGTCTGGGCGACGGCGAGGTCGCTGTAGCTCATCTGCGGGGCCGAGGTGTCGAGCAGGGCCCATTCGACCAGCCTGCGGGCGGTCGGGTCGCTGATCTGCGCCATGGTGGCGCGGGCGCCGATGACGTCGCGGGCGCGGGCCTGGGTCAGACCCTGGCGGAAAAGGGCGGTGTCCTGATCGTTGAGCGTCCGGGCCTGGGTCCCCTGCGGCGCCACGGCGGAGTAGGGCGTTTGCGACGGGACCAGCGATTCGGGCGCGGGGGCGAGCAGAGCCAGGGCGGCCGCGAGGCTGGTGACGATCATACCGTGTCCAATTCCCATTCCGTGAGAGTTGCGGCGGCGACGCCGGCAACCTAACCTCCCGCGCTTCGCTTCCGGGCGATTTCGCCCATCTCCCACGCAGGACTATCGTCTCAATGACCGCCCCTTTGTTCAAGGGCGTGATCACCGCCCTGATCACACCACTTCGTGACGGAAAGGTGGACGAAACCGCCTTCAGGACCCTGCTGGAACGCCAGATCGGGGCCGGGGTTCACGGCGTCGTGCCGATGGGCACGACGGGCGAGAGCGCGTCCCTTCACCCCGACGAGCACAGGCGCGTGGTCGAGCTGTGCGTGGAGATCGCGGCGGGGCGCGTGCGGGTCATCGCCGGTGCGGGGGCTTCGGCGACCGACAAGGCGATCGAGCTTGTGCGGCACGCCAAGACCGTGGGCGCCGACGGGGCGCTGGTCGTCACGCCCTATTACAACCGGCCCTCGCAGGCGGGTCTGGCGGCGCATTTCGAGGCCATCGCCGAGGCGGTGCAGCTGCCGGTGCTGTTGTACAATGTGCCCGGGCGGACGGGGGTCGATCTGGCCAATGAGACCGTCGCGCGGCTGGCGGCGCATCCGAACATCGTCGGCATCAAGGACGCCACGGGGGACATGGGGCGGGTCAGCTGGATGCGGGCCCATATCCGCGACCTGCAGTTCGACCTGATCTCGGGCGATGATCCCAGCTTCCTTGGCTATCAGGCGCAGGGCGGGGTCGGGGTGATCTCGGTCACCTCCAATGTCGCGCCGGAGGCGATGGTGGCGATGTACGAGGCGGCGGCGGCCGGCGACTACGCCACGGCGCGGGAGTGGCAGGACCGGCTGATCGGCCTGCACAAGGCGCTGTTCCTCGATAATTCGCCGTCGCCGAGTAAATACGCCCTGTCGCGGCTGCAGCTGTGCACCGAGGAGGTGCGGCTGCCGCTGGCCCCGACGGCGGAGGCGGTGAAGCCGGCGATCGACCGGGCCATGGCCGAGGCCGGGCTTTAGGTCCGAAACGGACTCAAAAATTGGGTCCGAAGAGTCCGGAGAGTCCGTTTCGGCGCGATCGTCGACACCGATATGGAGACCGCCGGAGGTCCCGCCGGAGGCCCATCCTGTGCAGCGGGCGCGGCAGAATCGGACGTATGCGGACGCGGCGGCTTCGCGTCGCCGGGCGGAGCGTGTAGGAGGGCGGGAATGGCCGCCGAGAAACCCAAGACCAAGATCATCGCCGAGAACCGCCGGGCGAAGTTCGACTATTTCCTCGAGGATTACACCGAGGCCGGGATCCAGCTGCTGGGCACCGAGATCAAGGCGCTGCGCGACGGCCGGGCCAATATCGCCGAGAGCTATGCGGCGGTGGAGGGGCGCGAGATCGTGCTCGTGAACGCCGACATCCCGCCCTACAAACAGGCCAACCGATTCAACCACGAGCCGCGCCGGCACCGGAAGCTGCTGCTGCACCGCAAGCAGATCGACAAATTCATCGGCGCGGTCCAGCGCGACGGTCAGACCATCATTCCGGTCAAGCTGTACCTGAACGAGGCCGGCAAGGCGAAGATCGAGATCGCCCTTGCCAAGGGCAAGAAGCTGCACGACAAGCGCGAGGCGACGGCGCAGCGCGACTGGCAGCGCGACAAGGCGCGGCTGATGAAGGACCGGGGCTAGCGAGGCAGCGGAAGCCGGGACGGGGCTCGCGGTTACTACCCGGATACAATCGAAAAACACCGTCCGGTTCGTTCGGCCTGAGGCGGCCGGCGGGGGATACGATTGTCAAAGACCAGGACGAAGCGCCGGCAGTATAGGCCGGCGCGCTCCTGTGGCGGGTTGTTGACGCTGGGCTTTTGCCAGGTGGCGGAAATCGTTGCTGTTTGCCGCCAGAATTGTGATGGCTGGCGGCGGATTGTCAGCAAGGGCGAGGCGTGTCTGGGCTCCGTCGCGCAGCGATGGGGCGGGGGACCGCGCCTGCATCTACCCCCTCCACAGCCCTTCGGGTCGTCCCCCTCCCCACTGTGTGTGGAGGAGACTGGCGTCAGCCGCCGTGGTGGCCGAAGATCGTGATCATGAGGCGCGGGCGATCGGCTGGGCTTCGATCACGTCGGGCATCGCCGCCACGGTCTGGTCGCCGCTCCACGGGCCGAGCGAGGGCCGGGTCCATTGCTGGACCACCAAACCGGTCGCCGCGATCAGGACCGCGACCAACAGGGTCCACAGGGCGACCTTCCGCTCCTGATGGGTGAACGCGCTACGCGACTGGACTTGCATGACAGACTCCCAACTCCCGGCTGTTCAACGCGGGTTCCGTGACGCTGTTCCTGTCGGTGCGGCCTCAGATCGACGGGCGCTGATCCGCGTTGCGCGGGAAGCACAGTCGGGTCGTGGTCGGGCCGTCCGATCAGCTCTCGATGAGCGTCCGGGCGCGGCGGAAGACGTCCTCGAACATGGCCGGGGTCAGCCGGCCGGTGTTCGTGTTGAGGCGCGAGCAGTGGTAGCTGTTGAGCAGGACGTAGGCCCCCACGACGGCTTCGGAGCCGTGCCCGGCCGGCATGGCGCTGGCCGGCTTGCCGAGGGTCTTGAGCACATTGCGCCGCGACACGTCGCCGAGGGTGATGATGACCTTCAGCCGGGGCAGGGCGGCGAGACGCGACTGGAGGAAGGGCCGGCAGGTCGCCTCCTCGACCGGCAGGGGCTTGTTGCCGGGCGGGGCGCAGCGGACGGCGTTGGTGATCATGCAATCGACCAGTTCGAGGTCGTCCTCGCCGTTCGGGTCGTAGCGGCCGCGGGCGAAGCCGGCCTTCTGCAGGGTTTCGTAGAGCAGCCAGCCGGCGTGGTCGCCAGTGAACGGGCGACCGGTGCGGTTGGCCCCGGTGCGGCCCGGGGCGAGGCCGGCGACCAGAAGGCGGGCCTGGGGATCGCCGAAGGAGGGGGCGGCGCCGTTCCACCAGCCGGGGTTCTGGCGCGCGTTCTCCATCCGGTATTCGACGAGACGGGGGCAGAGCGGGCAGTCGCGCGGGGCTTCGGGCGGGTAGACGCTCATTGATCGAAGACCCGGACGTTCGGCGCCGCGCCGGGGGTGCGGGCCCGCCCGATCTCCGGCAGCAGGTCGTGGAGTTCGACGAAGGCGTCGGCCTGACGCCGCAGCTCGTCGGCGATCATCGGCGGCTGGCTCTTCATGGTGGAAACGACAGTCACCCGGACGCCCCGCGCCTGGACCGCCTGAACCACGCGGCGGAAATCGCCGTCGCCGCTGAACAGCACCATGTGGTCGAGGTGCGGGGCCAGTTCGAGCATGTCGACGGCGATCTCGATGTCCATATTGCCCTTGGTCCGCGAATGGCCCTGGGCGTCGGTGAAGCGCTTGACCGGCTTGGTCACGACGCTGAAGCCGTTGTAGGCGAGCCAGTCGACCAGCGGCTTGATGGGCGAGAACTCTTCGCCCTCGATCACCGCCGTGTAATAATGGGCGCGAACCAGGACGCCCCGGGCGCGATACATCTCCAGCAGCTTGCTGAAGTCGAGGTCGACGTTCAGCGCCCGGGCGGCGGAATAGAGATTGGCCCCGTCGATGAACAGGGCGGTGCGCTCGGTCGGATAAGGCGTCATGGAAATCGGTCCCGAAAATATGGACGTCCCGGTCTCCGTCGAAATGGACGGCGCCGTCGATCTGGACGAGGCCGTCATCGTCGCCCTCGGCTGCAATGACAAGGGGGCGTGGCGCGACTGCCGCGAGGCGCTGGAGGCGGCGCTGGCGCGGTTCCGCCCGGAGGGGATCGATGTGCTGCTGCGCTCGTCGTGGTGGCATTCGGACGCCTGGCCCGATCCGCAGGACCCGCCGTTCCTCAATGGCGTGGTGATGGTCCGCACGGCGCACGACCCGCACGCCCTGATGGCGGCGCTGGGCCGGATCGAGGAGGCGTTCGGCCGGCGGCGCGGCGAGCGGAACGCGCCGCGGACGCTGGACCTCGACCTGATCGCCTATGGCCGGCTGAGCGGCGACTTCGACGGCCTGATCCTGCCGCACCCGCGGGCGGCCGAGCGAAGGTTCGTCATGGGCCCGCTGGCGGAGATCGCGCCGGGGTGGGCGCACCCCGCCGGCGGCCGTGCGGAGGCGCTTGCCGGGGCGGCTCCGGTCGGGCGCGATGCGGCGCCATTGCGCTGATCGCCTCATTCCCGCCCATGCGGCGTTGCACAATGGCGTTCAACCCTATATTTTGTGCGGTTCTCCCCCGCGCTCGAGGAATTTCATGGCCCGCGTCACTGTCGAAGACTGCATCGAGAAGGTGCCGAACCGTTTTGGTCTGGTTCTGCTGGCCGGTCACCGCGCCCGCTCCATCGCCAACGGCGCCGCCCTGACCATCGATCGCGACAACGACAAGAACCCGGTCGTCGCCCTGCGCGAACTGGCCGACTCGACCGTCGTGCCGGACGAGCTGGAAGAAGCCATCATCGTCACCCTGCAACGGGTCGATGAGCGCACCGAAGCCGAGGACGAGGCCGAGGTCGTCGCCCTGCTGGCCGAACCGCAGCACATGAACATGGCCGAGGCCGAGCTGATCCGCGCGCTGCAAAGCGACCGCGACGGCGGCCAGGAGGAACGCTACTGACGGCGGAACCCGCCAACGGTATCACCATCCTGCCGGCGCGGACCTCGCCGCCCGCGCCGCCTCTGAAAGCTGCCAATCTCAATGAACCGGAGGTCGATCGACCTGCGGTGGACGCGCCCGAGGCCCCCAAGGCCCGGGTGCTGCGACAATTCGAGCTGGTCGAGGCGGTGCGGGCCTATGATCCGACCGCCGATGAGGCGTTGCTGAACCGCGCCTACGTCTATGCGATGAAGATGCACGGCTCGCAGCTGCGGGCCTCGGGCGATCCCTATTTCGCCCATCCGATCCAGGTCGCCGGCATCCTGACCGACTACCGGCTGGATACGGCGACCATCGTCACCGCCCTGTTGCACGACGTGGTCGAGGACACCTCGGCCACCCGCGACGACATCGCCGCCATGTTCGGCGAGGAGGTCGCCTCGCTGGTCGAGGGGGTGACCAAGCTGTCGCGGCTGGAGCTGCAGGCCGAACATACGCGCCAGGCCGAGAACCTGCGCAAATTCATCCTCGCCATCTCGAAGGACGTGCGCGTCCTGCTGGTCAAGCTGGCGGACCGTCTGCACAACATGCGGACGCTGAAATACGTCAAGCCGGAGAAGCGCGAGCGTATCAGCCGCGAGACGCTGGAGGTCTATGCCCCGCTGGGCCGGTCGATCGGCATTCATTCGATCGCCTCCGAGCTGGAAGAGCTGGCCTTCGAGCATCTGAACCCGACCGCCCGGACCGCCATCGAGCGGCGGCTGGAGGCGCTGAAGCTGGAGCATGGCCGGGCCATCGACGGCGTGTCGCGCGAGGTTGAGCGGGTGCTGGAGGAGGCGGGGGTGCACGCCCGGGTGTTCGGCCGGCAGAAGACGCCCTATTCGATCTGGCGCAAGCTGCAGCGCAAGTCAGTGGGCTTCTCGTCCCTGTCGGACATCTACGGCTTCCGCGTCATCGTCGAGGCCGAGGATGACTGTTACCGCGCCCTGGGTGTGATCCACCGCGCCTGGCCGATGGTGCCGGAGCGGTTCAAGGACTTCATCTCGACGCCGAAGTCGAACAATTACAGGTCTCTGCATACGACAGTTGTCGGGCCGTCGGGGCTGCGCATCGAGATGCAGATCCGCACCGACGCCATGGACCGGGTGGCCGAGGACGGGGTGGCGGCGCACTGGGCCTACAAGAACCAGTCCTACGGCTTCGACCAGGAGGCGATGGAGAAGGACGGCGGGCGCGACCCGCTGCAGAACCTGCGCCATCTGGTGCAGGTCATCGAACACGGCGAGGGCGGCGAGGACTGGGTCGAGCACGCCAAGCTGGAGATGTATCTCGACCAGGTGTTCGTGTTCACGCCCAAGGGGGCGCTGATCACCCTGCCGCGCGGCGGCATGCCGCTGGACTTCGCCTATGCGGTCCACACCGAGGTGGGCGACACGGCGGTCGGGGCCAAGATCAACGGCGAGCTGAAGCCGATGCGGACCCAGCTGCAGAACGGCGACGTGGTCGAGATCGTGCGCGGGGCCAAGCGCGAGATCCCGGTCGACTGGCGCTCGCTGACGGTGACCGGCCGGGCGCGGTCGGCGATCCGCCGGCATATCCGAACCTCCGAGCGCGGGGAGTTCCAGAAGCTGGGTCGCGCCACCCTGGACCAGACCCTGATCCGGGCCGGCAAGACGGATGTCGAGCTGACCCTGCGTCCGGTGCTGGAGCAGCTGGGCTTCGCCAGCGACGACGACCTGTATGAGGCAATCGGACGCGGCCGGCTGTCGGCCGCGCGGATCGCCGAAATCCTGTTCCCGGCGCTGAAGGGGCGGCTCAAGGCGGGGCCGGACCGCAAACGGATCGGCGACGAGCATGCGCGGCTGTTCGTGCGCGGCGGCGGGCTGACGCCCGGCGTCAGCGTGCATTTCGGCCACTGCTGCTCACCGGTGCCGGGCGACCGGATCGTCGGCATTCTGGAGCCCGAGGCGGGGCTGACGGTGCACACCATCGATTGCCAGCGGCTGGCCGAGTTCGCCGACGACGATTCGGTCTGGCAGGACCTGCAGTGGACGCCGCAGGCGGAGCAGGGGGCCGTGGCCGCCGCCCGCATCCGCGCCACCATCCGGAATGCGCCCGGCGTGCTGGGCCAGGTGGCGACGATCATCGGCGAGGCCGGCGGCAACATCCTGAACCTGGTCATGAGCCATCGGCAGCAGGACTTCTTCGACGTCGAGATCGACATGGAGGTCGAGGACGCCAAACACGCCACGGCGATCATGGCGGCGCTGCGCACCAATCCGTCGGTCGACACGGTCGAGCGGGCGCGCGGGTGAGCACTGACGGGCCGGGCAATGCGGCCCAGATGGCGTCGCCGTCCTACCGCCTGGCGGCGCTGGACGAGGAATTCCTGCTCGGCGATTCGATGCGCGGCGTGCGCTTCCTGATGGAATACGCCAAGGCCGAGGAGGCGCTGCGGGCCTGGGGCGTGCGCTCGACCCTGGTGGTGTTCGGCAGCGCCCGGATCGGCGAGGACGGGGAGGGCGAGCACGCGCGCTGGTACCGCGAGGCGCGGGCCTTCGGCCGGCTGGCGTCGGAGCGGGGCGGGGCCCTGCATGGCGCCGACGGCCAGCCGCGCGACAATGTCATCGCCACCGGCGGCGGACCGGGCGTTATGGGCGCCGCCAATCGCGGGGCGAGCGACGCCGGGGCGCCGTCGATCGGCTTCAACATCACCCTGCCGCACGAGCAGGAGCCGAACCCGTGGTCGACGCCGGCCCTGACGTTCCGCTTCCACTATTTCGCCATGCGCAAGATGCATCTGGCGATGCGGGCCAATGCCCTGGTTGTGTTCCCGGGCGGGTTCGGGACCTTCGACGAACTGTTTGAGATCCTCACCCTTCGTCAGACGGACAAGGCCCCGCGTATCCCCATCGTGCTGTTCGACGAGGGCTATTGGCGCTCGGTGATCAATTTCGACGTGCTGGTGCGGCACGGGATGATCCGGGCGGAGGACCTGGCGCTGTTCCGTTTCGCGGAGGACGCCGAAGGGGTGTGGGCCGCGCTGCTGGCCGGCGGGCTCAAGCCCGGCTGCAGCATCGAATGAATGCCGCGGCGGCGTCTTCTTTCCCGGCTACGGCTGCGCTAGACAGCCCGGCATGACTTCAGAAGACGTACTCGACGAATTTCGCGCCGCGGGCGCCCTGCGCGAGGGGCATTTCGTGCTGTCCTCGGGCCTGCACAGTCCGGTGTTTTTGCAGAAGAACCTGGTGTTCATGGATGCGGCGCGCTGCGCCCGGCTGTGCCAGGCGCTGGCGGCGAAGATCACCGCCGCGGTGGGGCCCGTGGACGTGGCCATTTCGCCGGCCGTGGGCGGCATCATCCCGGGCTATGAGACGGCGCGCTGGCTCAAGGTTCCGTCGATGTACGTCGAGCGCGAGGGCGGCGAATTCAAACTGCGTCGCGGCTTCCACGTCGAGCCGGGCCAGAAGGTGGTCATGGTCGAGGACATCGTGACGACGGGCCTGAGCTCGCGCGAATGCATCGCGGCGATCCGCGCCGCGGGCGGGGAGGTGGTCGCGGCCGCCTGTATCGTCGACCGCTCGGGCGGACGGGCCGATGTCGGCGTGCCGCTGGTGGCGCTGGCGACGCTGGATGTGCCGGCATACCCGGCCGACGCCCTGCCGCCGGAGCTGGCGGCCCTGCCGGTCGAGGATCCGGGCAGTCGCCGACTGGCGAAATAAGGAGAGCGACGATGGTCTCGCCCGTGCGTCTGGGGGTCAATATCGACCACGTCGCCACTGTTCGGAACGCCCGGGGCGGGACCCATCCCGATCCCGTCCGCGCCGCGCGCGAGGCGCTGGCCGCCGGGGCCGACGGCATCACCGCCCACCTGCGCGAGGACCGGCGGCACATCACCGACAGCGACATCGAGGCGCTGAGCGAGCTGTGCGCGGTCGCCGGCCGGCCGCTGAACCTCGAGATGGCGGTGACCGACGAGATGCTGAGCATCGCCCTGCGACACCGCCCGCACGCCGCCTGCCTGGTGCCCGAGCGGCGCGAGGAGGTGACGACCGAGGGGGGACTGGCCGTGGCCGGGCACGAGACGCGGATCGCGCCGGTCGTGCGCGCGCTCGTCGACGCGGGCATCCGCGTGTCGCTGTTCATCGAGCCGGCGCCGGAGCAGGTCGAGGCCGCCCATGCGGTGGGGGCCCAGGTGGTGGAGCTCCACACCGGCCGTTACTGCCATCTGTCGGGCGACGACCGGGCGCTGGAGTTCGCCCGGCTGCAGGCCGCCGCCGGCCGGGCCGTCGATCTGGGTCTCGAAGTCCACGCCGGGCACGGACTGGACTATGAGACCGCCGCCGACCTGCTGGCCATTCCCGAGGTGCGGGAGCTCAACATCGGCCATTTCCTGATCGGCGAGGCCGTTTTCACAGGGCTGACCCACGCCATCCACCGGATGCGGGCGGCCATGGACGCGGCCGCGTGATCATCGGCGTCGGCGCGGACCTGACCGACATCCGCCGCATCCAGCGGTCGCTGGATCGCTATGGCGACCGGTTCCGGCTGCGGTGTTTCACCGAGCTGGAGCGGAGCCGGTCGGACCGCAAGCCCGATCCGGCCTGGAGCTACGCCAAGCGGTTCTCGGCCAAGGAGGCCTGCGCCAAGGCGCTGGGGACCGGAATGCGAAGGGACGTTTACTGGCGCGACATGGGGGTGGTGAACCTGCCGTCGGGCCAGCCAACGATGTTGCTGACCGGGCACGCCGCCGAGCACCTGACCCGACTGACGCCTGCCGGTCACAAACCACGGATACATCTGACGCTCAGCGACGAGCATCCGTATGCGCTCGCCTTCGTGGTGATCGAAGCCTTGCCGATGGCTTAATCACGTTATACCGGTTTTGCCGCTGAAAGACCGCGCACAGCGGCTGGGGGATCAGGCCAAGATGAGCGACGAGCACAAGCCGCACGACGACGACCACGGCCATGCCGCCGGGCGCGGTCACGACGATCACGCCCCCGTGGCCGCTGCGCCTGCGCATGACGAGCCTGCCGCGACTCCGGCGGATGCGGAGGCCCACGAGGATCACGGTCCCGACGCCGCCCATTCGGCCGAAGCGGCGCATGGCCCTGACGACGCCGGCCACCATGACGATCACGCGCCGGCCGAGGCCGCGCATCCCGAGCCGGTGGCGCACGACGCCCAAGCCGCCCACGCTGAGCCTGCGGCCCACGACGATCACACGGCTCAACCTGAGCCCGCCGTCCATGATGATCACGCGGCCCACTCTGACCCAGCCGCTGACGGCGATCACGCCACGCACCCTCAGCCCGCCGCTCACGACGCGCACCCGTCTCATGACGACCATGCCGCCCCCGACGCCCATGTGACGCCGGCCGAGGCCGCCGTGGCCGCTGGCGCCGCCGGCGCGGCCGCGTCGTCGTCGAAACAGCCGGTCTGGAGCGACTCGGGCGACGCGCCGTTCGAGGACGTCGACTCCACCCCCGTCTATGCGCGCGGCAAGAAAGGCGGCCGGAAAGACAGCTCGGGCGGCGGCAACGAAACCGTCGAGATCATCAAGACGATCTTCTTCGCCCTGCTGATCGCCTTCGTCCTGCGCGTCCTGTTCTTCCAGCCCTTTACGATTCCGTCGGCCTCGATGGAGCCCAACCTCTATGAGGGCGACTACATCGTCGTGTCGAAATGGAGCTACGGCTATTCGAAGCACGCCATCCCGTTCAGCCCGCCGGTGTTCGAGGGCCGCCTGTTCGCCCGGGAACCCGAGCGCGGCGATATCGTCGTGTTCAAACTGCCGCGCGACAACCAGACTGACTACATCAAACGCCTGATCGGCCTGCCGGGCGACCGGGTGCAGATGATCAACAATGTGCTGTACATCAACGACCAGCCGGTGCGCGACGTGGTCGTCACCGGCCAGGACGCCGCCAACATGTACGGCATGCCGGTGATCAAGGCGCGCGAGACCCTGCCCGAGGGCAAGACCTTCACCATCCAGGACTTCGGTCCGGGCAATGAGGTCGACGACACCCCGGTGTTCGAGGTGCCGGAAGGCCATTATTTCATGATGGGCGACAACCGCGATAATTCGGTCGACAGCCGCTACGCCCAGGACGCCAACGGCGTCGGTCTGGTGCCGGCCGAAAACTTGATCGGCAAGGCCGAGATCATCCTGTTCTCGTGGTCGCCGGGCGCGTCGCTGTGGAACCCGGTCAGCTGGTTCTCGAAGGTCCGTCCGAGCCGGTTCTTCACCGTCCTCAACTGATGGCGGATCGACGGGCCGAAGCGGTCGCGGCGCTTGCGTCCAAACTCGGCCACGTCTTCCGCGATCCGTCGCTGCTGGACCAGGCCCTGACGCACGCCAGCGTCGGGGAGGGGGCCGGGCGCGATGCGCGGGGCCGGCCGTTCCTCGACAATCAGCGGATGGAGTTCCTCGGCGACCGGGTCCTCGGCCTGCTGGTCGCCGACCGGCTGGTGCGCGACCTGCCGGGGGCCGACGAGGGCGAGATGTCCTCGCGCCTGCACGCCCTGGTCGACAAGGCGACCTGCGCCCGCGCCGCTGAGTCCCTCGGGGTCGGCGACGCCATGCGGCTGTCGCCCGGCGAGGCCAAACAGGGCGGCCGCCGCCGCGAGGGCATGCTGGGCGACGCGATGGAGGCGATCCTCGCCGCCGTCTGGCTGGACGGCGGCATCGATGCGGCGCGGGTGGTGTTCGAACGGGCGTGGAGCGCCGAGCTGGCGGCGCCGCCGCGCAAGTCGCTGACCAATCCGAAATCGGCGCTGCAGGAATGGGCGCTGTCGCTGGGAAAGCCCCTGCCGGCCTACCGTATCGTCGGGCGCACCGGCTCGGATCACGCCCCGACCTTCACCGTCGAAGCCAGCGTCGAGGGATATGCGCCCTTGACCGCACCGGGCCGTTCGCGTCAGGACGCGGAGAAGGCGGCCGCGATCGGCCTGCTGCAGCGTGAAGGCGTGATTTGACCGAGCCCCAGAACCAGCGAGCCGGATTCGCCGCCATCATCGGCGCGCCCAACGCCGGCAAGTCCACGCTGGTCAATCGGCTGACCGGAACCAAGGTCTCGATCGTCACCCAGAAGGTCCAGACCACGCGCTTCCCCGTGCGCGGCATCGCCATCGAGGGCGACGCCCAGATCGTGCTGGTCGATACGCCGGGGATCTTCACCCCGCGCCGCCGGCTGGACCGGGCCATGGTCGCCTCGGCCTGGGGCGGGGCGTCGGACGCCGACGTGGTCGTCCACCTTATCGACGCCGCCTCGCACATCGCCTCGGAAGGCAAGGAAGGCCAGGCCGCCGACCGGCGCTCGGCCGAGGACACCGAGACGATCATCGCCAACCTCAAGGCGACCAACACCCAGGTCATCCTGGCGCTCAACAAGATCGACGGCATGCGTCGCGACACCCTGCTGGCCCTGTCGCACGCCATGTTCGAAACCGGCGTCTATTCCGAGGTCTATATGATCTCGGCGCTGAGCGGCGACGGCGTCGACGACCTGAAGCAGCGTCTGGCCCGGGCCATGCCCGAGGGGCCGTGGCTGTATCCGGAAGACCAGTCGGCCGACGTGCCGATGCGCGTGCTGGCCGCAGAGATCACCCGCGAGAAGGTCTATCTGCGCGTTCACGAGGAACTGCCCTATTCGGCGGCGGTCGAGACGACCGCCTTCGAGGACAAGGCCGACGGCTCGGCCCGGATCGAACAGACCATCTATGTCGAACGCGAGAGCCAGCGGCCGATCGTGCTGGGCAAGGGCGGTCAGACGCTGAAATGGATCGGCCAGAAGTCGCGCGAGGAGCTGACCGAACTGCTGGACCGGCCCGTCCACCTGTTCATCACGGTCAAGGTCGACCCGAAATGGCAGGACAGCCGCGCCCTGTATGCCCAGTTCGGGCTGGATTACGACGTCTAGACCCTTGTTCCACGTACCCAGACACTCGGGCGGCCACCCCCGCCTGGCGATGGCCGTTCTCGCCGTCCTGATCATCCTCGCCGCCGCCGTGGTCGCCTGGGCCACGGTCCGGCCCGAGCCCGAGGCGCCGGCGCCCGAACCGCTGCCGCCGCGCCCGGCCGTGGTCGTGGTCCAGGACCTGCCGCAGCTGACGGAACAGCTGGAGCGCTGGGGCGGCTCGGGGGCCTTCACCGGCGGCGTGCTGGTGGCGAAGGGCGACAAGATCCTGTTCCGGCAGGTCTATGGGTTCGCCGACCGCAGCAAGGGCCAGCCGCTGGCGCTGGACTCGCGCTTCCGCCTCGCCTCGGTCAGCAAGCAGTTCACCGCCGCCGCCATCCTGCGGCTGCAGGACGAGGGCAAGCTGTCGGTCGACGATCCGCTGTGCCGCTGGGTCGATGACTGCCCGGCCGCCTGGGCGCCGATCCGGCTGCACCACCTGCTGTCGCACACCTCGGGCGTGCCCGACCTGATGGCCCGACCGGGCTGGGGTCTGCGCCGCGTGACCCCGGCCACGCCGGACGAACTGACCGCGGACTCCTCGGAATACGGCCTGCAGTTCGAGCCGGGCACGAAGATCCGCTACAACAACGCCGCCTATAATCTGCTGGGCCATGTGGTGCAGCAGGCCAGCGGCCTGCCGCTGGGCGACTATCTGCGCGACGCCTTCTTCGCCCCGCTGGGCATGGCCGATACCGGAGTCGAGGACGACCGGTCCGACGTCGTCATGGGCTACGCCAACCTCGGCGGGCCGCCGTCGCCGCAGCCGGACCACAACGTCAGCATCATCTTCGCCGCCGGGGCGCTGTATTCGACGCTGGACGACCTGCTGGTGTGGAACCGCGCCCTGCATGGCGGCGGCCTGCTGAGCGCCGAAAGCTATGCGCAGATGATCGCTGACCACGCGCCGGAGGACACGCCGGACGAGCGCGGCCGGCCGCGGCGCGACTGGGGTTACGGCCTGTTCTCGAACAGCCTTGGGCGGCAGGTGCGGCCCGACTTCCTCGACCGCCAGATCTATCATACCGGCAGCTGGTCGGGGTTCCGCAATCTGGTCACGCACCAGCCGGACGCGGATGTGACGGTGATCGTGCTGTCCAACAACTACCACCAGCGCGAGGCGGTCTTCCTGCTGTCCCAGCAGGGCATGGCCGAGGCGTTGGGCCGGGCTTTCCCGACGGCAATGAACCGTTAGCGGCGGTCGCTCAGACGCGCATCGAGCCGGTGTCGATGAAGCGCTGGTGCCACGACAGCGCCTCGTCCAGCAGGGTCGGGGACTGCAGGCCCCAGGAGCCCGTGAGCGCCCGGTCGTAATAGTCCTTCAGGGCGTCGCGATAGTCGGGGTGAGCGCAGTTGGGGATGATGACCGCCGCGCGCTGCTTGGGCGACAGGCCGCGCAGGTCGGCGAGGCCCTGTTCGGTGACGATGACCTGGACATCCTGGGTGATGTGGTCGACGTGGCTGGCGTGGGGCACGATGGCCGAGATCTTGCCACCCTTGGCCGTCGACGGCGTCATGAACACCGAGATGAAGGCATTGCGGGCGAAGTCGCCGGAGCCGCCGATGCCGTTCTGGATGCGCGAGCCCATCACGTGGGTCGAGTTGACGTTGCCGTAGATGTCGGCCTCGATCAGGCCGTTCATGGCGATGCAGCCGAGCCGGCGTATCAGTTCGGGGTGGTTCGACATCTCCTGCGGCCGCAGGATGATGCGGTCGCGGAACTGCTCCATGCGGGCGTTGAGGTCGGCCGCCGCATCGGGGCTGAGCGAGAAGGCGGTGGCCGAGGCGACGCGCAGCTTGCCGCTGTCCAGCAGGTCCAGCATGCCGTCCTGGATGACCTCGGTGAAGGCGGTCAGGTTCTCGAACGGGCTGTCGGTCAGGCCGGTCAGGACGGCGTTGGCGATGTTGCCGACGCCGGACTGCAGCGGCAGCAGGGCGGCGGGCAGGCGGCCCTTCTTCACCTCATGCGCCAGGAACTCCATCAGATGGCCGGCGATGGCCCGGGCTGACGCGTCCGGCGGGGTGAAGGGGGCGTTGCGGTCGGGGGCGTGGGTCTCGACGATGGCGACGACCTTGGCCGGGTCGCAGCGGAAGGTCGGCTGGCCGATGCGGTCGTCGGCGCGCAGCAGCGGGATCGGCACCCGGTTCGGCGGCAGGGCGGTGCCGTAGTAGATGTCGTGCATGCCCTCCAGCGCCGGGTTCTGCCAGGAGTTGACCTCGAGGATCACCTGGTCGGCGCGGTCCAGCCAGGTCTTGTTGTTGCCGACCGAGGAGGAGGGGATCAGCGAGCCGTCCTCGCAGACGCCGGAGACCTCGATGACCGCCGTGTCGAGCGGTCCGAGGAAGCCCTGCCACGCCATCGGCGCGACCTGGCTCAGATGCATGTCGAGATATTCCATCTCGCCGCTGTTGATCTTCTCGCGGGCGACCGGGTCGGAGTTGTAGGGCAGGCGCAGTTCGATGCCGTCGGCCTTCGCCAGGGCGCCGTCCAGCTCCGGCCCGGTCGAGGCGCCGGTCCAGACGTTGAGGCGAAACGGATTGCCCCGGGCGTGTTCGGCCTCGATGCGGGCGGCAAGGGCGGGGGCGACGACCTTGGGATAGCCCGAGCCGGTGAAGCCGCTCATGCCCACGGTCGTGCCGGGCGCGATCAGGGCGGCGGCGGCGTCCGCGCTCATGATTTTCGAACGCAGGGCGGGGCAGCGGACGCGGGAGGAGGTCATGGGGCCGATCTAGGCCCCGCGGACCCGGCCTGACCACCCCGGTAGACTGCGTAGGCGGCCGGCGTCAGCCCTCGCGGGCCCAGCGTTCCCGCCGCGCCAGTTCGGCCTCGCCCGGTTCGATCTCGCCGAATGATCCGGTGCGGGGCGGCAGTTCGGTGCGGTCGTAAGTATGGGCCACAACCCCCGAGCCGCTCTGACGGGTGTTCGTCAGCGTCCAGGTCCGGTGTTGCGAGCCGCTGTCGAACACCCGCTTGCCGGCGCCGAGGATGACGGGGAAGGTCAGCAGGGTCAGCTGGTCGATCAGGTCGTGGGCCAGCAGGGTATGGATCACCTCGCTGGAGCCCTGGATCAGCAGGTCGCGGCCCTCGGTCGCCTTCAGCGCCCGCACCGCCTGCGCCAGATCGCCTTCCAGCCTGTGGCTGTGAGCCCAGGTCAGGGGCGTCTCCGGGCCGGCGGCGACGTATTTGTTGATGGCGTTGAAGGTCCCGGCGAGCTCGCCCTCCATGAACGGCCAGTAGCCAGCGAAGATCTCATAGGTCCGGCGGCCCAGCAGCAGGTCGTAGTCCCGCCCCATGGCCTCGTCCATCAGGCCGCCCGCCGCCTCGTCGAAGAAGGGCCAGACCCAGCCGCCGAAGGCGAAGCCGCCGCTGGTGTCCTCATCCGGGCCGCCGGGCGCCTGCATGACGCCGTCGAGAGAGACGAAGGTGGCGGTGCGGATCTGGCGCATGAGGGTCTCCGTTTCTGGCGGGCGTCGACCGCGCGGCGGATCGACAGACGGCGGGGGCGGTCAGGGATGGCTCGGGTCGAGGGTCATGCCGCCGCTTTCCGGAGGGGGAAGGCGGCGCGCAGGGCGGCGTCGCGCAGCCACAGCCCGCCCCACATCGCGACGCCGAGCCAGAGGCCGAACAGGGTGTGGCTGAACAGGGGGTTCTCGACGCGCAGATTAGCGGCGATGGCCCCGCCCAGCAGGCCGGTCATCAACACCGCGCCGAGCAGGCTGGTGCGCGGGATGACATAGAGGATGACGCAGATCAGCTCGATCGAGGCGATCAGCATCAGATATTGAACGGGCCAGCCCAGCGGCGCCAGGTTCTGCTCGGCGACCATGGTAGGCATCAGGTATTTCGGCGCGACCGAGGCGGCGAGCATGAACAGGACGAACAGGCCGCTCATCACCCGCCCGGTCCAGACTGAGGGCGAGGCCTTCACGAGGCGGGTTTCCAGTCGGCGCCGGGCACGGTGTTGACCATCCACGGCACGCCGAACTTGTCGATCAGCGCGCCGTAGCCCGGCGACCAGAAGGTTTCGCCAAACGGCATCACCGGCGTGCCGCCCTCGCCAAGGGCGTCGTACCAACGCTTCGCCTCGGTCGCGTCTTCGGTGTGCAGGGTGACGTCGAAGCCGTTCTTCGGCTTGTCGATTCCGGGAGCCCAGTCGACATCCATGTCGGCGCCCATGATCGCCTGGTCGCCGACCTGCAGCCAGCAGTGCATCAGCCAGGCCTTGTACCGCGGCCCCACCGGCATGTCGGGCGGGCCGTCGGCATACGGCAGGGCGGCGGTGATCTCGCCGCCGAGGACTTTCGCGTAGAATTCGAAGGCTTCGCGGCACTCGCCGCGGAAGCTGAGGCTGGTCACGATCTTCATGGTCTGGCTCCTTGAGCAGGGTGAAACCGAACGCGACGCCGGGGGCGTCCTTACTGATCTGTGGGACCGGACGGGCTCATTCGGCGCCGCCGGCCGCGAGGAAGGCCTCCAGCCGTTCGAAGGTGCTGGTCCAGCCGTGCCTGTGTCCGGTGAGGCTCTGTCCGGACTTCAGGCCCTCGTGGGTGAAGTCCATCAGGGTGCCGCCATCCGGGGCGTCGCTGAGCTGCACGGTCACCAGGGTGTCCACCGGCGGCCCGTCCTCGTGCGACTCGTCCCACTTGAAGGTGAAGACCAGCCGCTGCTCCGGAACGATCTCGCGGTAGACGCCCCCCTGCCAGAGATCCTGGCCGGTGTCGGGCGAGCGCAGGCAGGCGCGCCAGGCGCCGCCGACCCGCAGGTCCTGGCTGGCGCTGACCGCCGGCCATTCGACCGGACCCAGCCACAGCACCATGATCTCGGGATTGGTCCAGGCCCGCCACACCAGCGGGCGCGGCGCATCGAAATGGCGCTGCATCCGCAGGGTGGGACGGCTGGAGACGTTTTCTACCAGGGTCATCGGGCGGGCTCTTGTCGGGTCCGGTCGCGGCCGGGGAGGCTCAGTGGGTCTTCAGCAGTTCGGCCAGCTGGTCGGCGCACTGGCCCCAGCCTTCATGGAAGCCCATGGCCTCGTGCTGCTTCATCGTTTCGGCGTTCCAGTGGCGCGCCGTGGCGACATAGTCGGTCTTGCCGTCTTCCCGCGGGGTCAGTTCGACCGTGCCGACCATGAAGGGCTGGCCGGCGGGCTGCCAGTCGGGGGTGAGGGCGTCGGTGGTGATCCAGCGGCGGTTCGGAATCGCTTCCAGGAAGATGCCGCTGTTGGGGAAGCGCTCGCCGTCCGGTCCGTGCATGACGAAGTTGAACACGCCGCCCGGGCGCGGATCCAGCTGCACGTCCGAGATGGTCCACGGCTTCGGCGCGAACCACTGCTGCAGCAGCTCCGGCGTCATCCAGGCCTTCCAGATCCGTTCCGGCGTGGCATCGAGGACGCGGCGCAGGGTCAGGACGTGCTGGTGGGCCGCGCCGTCCGTGTGGCAGGGGTTGTCTTCAATGTCCTTGGCCATCGGGGTCTCCTTTCTGGATTTTCTTGAGGTAGGCGTCGAGGCGGTCGAAGCTGGCGTCCCAGTAGCGGCGGTAGTGTTCCATCCACTCGGCGATGCCCTTCAGCCCCATCGGTTCGAGGCGGGCCGGGCGCCATTGCGCCTCGCGTCCGCGGCTGATCAGCCCGGCCTTTTCCAGCACCTTCAGATGTTTCGACACGGCCGGCAGGCTCATGTCGAACGGCTGGGCCAGATCGCTGACGCTGGCCTCGCCCTCGCACAGCCGCGCCAGGATGGCCCGACGGGTCGGGTCGGCGAGGGCGGCGAATTTGGCGCTGAGCGGGTCGGTCTGCATGGAGTGACTTCGTGTGTAACTTGGCGGTTAAATGCACCCACGGCAGCGCGTTGTCAACCGTACGGTTAAATAAAGGGCGGAGGGCGCCGGGCGCGCCGTCGAGCGGTGGCAAAAAGGTCGGACAATCCCGACGGCCGAGTCTAGGCTGGCGTGATCACATCCGTCGGAGACCCGCCATGCTCGCTCTTGTCGCCGCCTTGGCTCTCGCCATCACGCCGACCGGCACGCCCGAAGAAGACGTCGCCGCCACCATCGACGCCCTGCACGTCGCCGCGGCGAATGCGGACGGCGCGACCTATTTCGGACTGTTCACCGAGGACGCCCGTTTCATCGGCACGGACGCCACGGAGCGATGGACGCTGGCCGAGTTCCGGGCCTATGCCGCGCCGCATTTCGCACGCGGGCAGGGGTGGACCTACCGGCCCGTCGAACGGACCGTGACCCTGGCGCCGATCGAGTGCCAATGTATCGCCTGGTTCGACGAGGTGCTGGACAGCCAGTCCTATGGCGTGACCCGGGGTTCCGGGGTGCTGCGCAAGACCGGGGCCGGCTGGAAGATCGAACAGTATGTGCTCAGCTTCGCCGTACCGAACGACCTCGCCCGCGCCGTGGTCGAGGTCATCGAGGCGGAATGACGCCGGATTTGATGCGGTAATTTAATACCGTATCGAAAAATGTGTTTATGTTCAACGTACTAGCCTCACGGCAGTGCGTGCGACTGCATTGACGTCGGGGCGGCCTTCCTCTATCAGCGCGCCTTCCGCTCATCCCGGTCGTCGGGAGAGCCCACATGTTCGTCTGTCCCAGGAAACCCCGACAATGCTGAAGAGCACCACGGTCGCGCTGAAGCCGGCCGAGGTCACGAAGAAGTGGATCCATATCGACGCCGAAGGCGTTGTGGTGGGCCGTCTCGCGACCTTCATCGCCAACCGTCTGCGCGGCAAGCACCGCGGCGACTACACCCCGCACGTCGATTGCGGCGACTATGTCGTCGTCACCAACGTCGACAAGGTGGTCTTCACCGGCAAGAAGCTGACCGACAAGATCTACTACCGCCACACCGGCCACCCGGGCGGCGTCAAGTCGGCCAGCCCCGAGAAGGTCCTGAATGGCCGCTTCCCCGAGCGCGTGCTTGAAAAGGCCGTCGAGCGCATGATGCCCAAGGAGAGCCCGCTGGCCCGCCTGCAGATGACG
>JAHJNW010000097.1 GCA_018820665.1 Alphaproteobacteria bacterium
GCCCTTCGCCGAACTGGGCCTCGGTGATCCAGGCCTCAGGGACGATCAACTGCTCGACGCGATCGAGGCCCATCCGATTCTTCTCAACCGCCCGATCGTCGTCAGTCCCATGGGCGTTCGACTCTGCCGGCCATCGGAGGCCGTGCTAGATCTTCTGCCCGCCGATGATCTCAAGCCCTTCACCAAGGAGGACGGCGAGGTCGTCATCGACGCCGCCGGCCAGCGGGTGAAGCGATGATCGATACCCCGGTGGCGGACGCCTCGCCGCGTCGCCTGTCCTTCCTCGACCGCTGGCTGACACTGTGGATCTTCGTGGCCATGGGTCTCGGCGTGGCTCTGGGGACGCTGGCGCCGGACCTGCCCGCCTGGGTCAATAGCTTCTCGATCGGCACGACCAACATCCCAATCGCCATCGGTCTCATCTTGATGATGTACCCGCCGCTGGCCAAGGTTCGGTACGAGGAACTGCCGCGTGTCTTCGCCGACAAGCGGGTGCTGGCCCTGTCGCTGTTCCAGAATTGGGTGTTGGGCCCGGTGCTGATGTTCGCGCTGGCGGTGATCTTCCTGCGCGATCAGCCGGAATACATGACCGGCGTCATCCTGATCGGCCTGGCGCGCTGCATCGCCATGGTGCTGGTGTGGAACCAGCTGGCGCGGGGCGACAACCAGTATGTCGCTGGCCTCGTCGCCTTTAACTCGATCTTCCAGATCCTTTTCTTCAGCCTCTACGCCTGGATCTTCCTCACCGTCCTGCCGCCCCTGTTCGGCCTGCAGGGCAGTGTGGTGGACGTCAGCGTCTGGACCATCGCCGGGGCGGTCCTGGTCTACCTCGGTCTTCCCTTCCTGGCCGGCTTCCTGACCCGTCGCAGCCTGATCGCCCGCCGGGGCGCCGATTGGTACGAGCGGCGCTTTCTGCCGCGCATCGGACCGATCACCCTGATCGCCCTGCTGTTCACCATCGTGGTCATGTTCAGCCTCAAGGGCGGGGAGGTGGTGGCCCTGCCGCTGGACGCCCTGCGCATCGCCATTCCGCTGACGATCTACTTCCTTGTGATGTTCGTGGTCAGTTTCCTGATGGGCAAGCTGATCGAGACCGACTATCCGCGCACCACCGCCCTGGCCTTCACCGCGGCCTCGAACAATTTCGAACTGGCCATTGCCGTCGCCATCGCGGCCTTCGGCCTGACCTCGCCGGTCGCCTTCGCGGCCGTCATCGGCCCGTTGGTCGAGGTGCCAGTGCTGATCCTGCTGGTGTCAGTTGCGCTGTGGATGGGCCGACGCTGGTTCCCGGATACGGCTCCGCCGGCGGACGCGGCCTGATGGTCGTCCTGCATCTCTTGGACGCGGATGACGTCGGCCTGATCGCGGCCCTGCGCGGCGCGGGTCTGCCCGAGCCTGGCGCTGGTCGATACTTCGCCGCCCACGAACACGGCGGCATCGCCGGCTATGTCGGCCTGGAAGGGGAAGGGCAGGATCTCCTGCTGCGCTCCCTGGTCGTGCTCGCCGACCTGAAGGCCCAAGGGATCGGGAGCCGCATACTGACCGCCGTCGAGGCCATGGCGAGCGATCTGCGTAGCGAACGGCTTCACCTGCTCACCACGACGGCCGAGCTTTTCTTCGCCCGGCACGGCTTCGTCGTCGCCGATCGGGCGTCTGCACCGCCCGCGATCCGGCGAACCCGCGAGTTCGCGGACGTCTGCCCGGCGTCGGCCGCCTATCTGATCAAGGACCTCTGATGACCCTCGCCCGCTTGCGTTCGCTGCCGGATCCGGATCACCTGCCGGCTCTGGACGCGGCCTATCTGTCCGCCGACCCCGCCCGTGGATTGGGCCCGACCGACCCGGCGCCGCGGATCCTTCTCTTGTACGGCTCGCTGCGCGAGCGGTCGTATTCGCGGCTCTGCGTCGAGGAGGCGGCCCGTCTGCTGCAGCGGATGGGATGCGAGACCCGCATCTTCGACCCCTCCGACCTGCCCCTGCCGGGCGCGCCCGGCGACGACGACCACCCGGCGGTGCGCGAGTTGCGCGAGCACGCCTTCTGGTCGGAGGGCATGGTCTGGTGCAGTCCGGAACGGCATGGCCAGGTCTCCGGCC
>JAHJNW010000098.1 GCA_018820665.1 Alphaproteobacteria bacterium
GCCGTCGCCGCCGTTTCCGCCCCGTCCGCCGGCGGCGTTGACCGAGCCGGCCGAACCGCCCCGCCCGCCCTGACCGCCGCGCGACAGGCCGGCCAGGCCGGAAGCGAAGGTCCCGTCCGTCTGGATCGATCCGTCGAAGTCGATGTCCAGCAGGCCGCCGCGGCCGCCCTGGCCGCCGGCGCGGCCGAAGCCGTCGCTGTCATCGGTGGAGCCGACGCCGTCGCTGTCGCCGGCCGAGCCGCCGGAGCCGCCGTCCGCCGTGGCGAAAATCCCGACCGAGCCGATCCCGCGCGTGACCAGATCGCCGGCGAGATTGAACACCCCCGAACCGCCATTGCCGCCCGCGCCGCCGACGCCGCCGCGCGCGGCGATGGCCCCTGCGTCGCCGCCGGATCCGCCGTCGCCGCCGTTCAGCTCGATGCGAATGGCCGGTCCATAGGCGCCGTCGACGGTCACATCGCCTGAGAAGCCGCCGTTGATCGAGCCGCCCGCGCCGCCGGCGCCGCCGCGTCCGCCCACGGCCGACAACACAGCGTCGTCATAGCCGCCGTCGCCCGCCGCGCCGCCGCGGGCGGTCAGCAGCACGCCGGCCGCGTCCCGGGCGGCGATCGACGATCCCTGCAGATCGATCGCGACCTCGAAGCTGGCGCCGCCGCCGCCATTGCCGCCCGCGCCGCCGTCGTCGGTGTTGGTGACGGACGAGTTCGACCCGTCGCCGCCCGTTCCGCCGTCCCCGGCCGTACGAAGGCCGGATGAGCCGGCGCCGGGCGTGATCGGCCCGTCGACGTCGCGGACCACGATCCGCTCGCCGGTCGCCGCGCCCGTCGAGACTCCGCCCGGCAGCGGGCCGGCGTAGACCCGCTCCTGGGCGGCGACGGCCATGGGCGCCGAAAGGGCGGCGCCCGCGGCCAGAACCGCGACGACCCGGCCGAGAGTGGCGCGGAAGCGGCGGCCGGCCGCGCGCGCGGCGACATCCTGACCGGGCAGCGCGGTCTGGTCAGCGCGTGCACCGAGGGCCGCGTGCAGGCCGCGCAGTGCCGTCGCCAGCGCCGGACTGTCAACCCCGTGGCGCATCTCGAGCAGGTCAATCAGGCGTTCGACCTCGCAAAGGGCCGCGCGCGCCTGATCGGGACTGAGGCTCCGGCCGGCGCGAACCGCCGTCGCCAGGGCCTGAACCACCTGTGCAAGCCGCTCCATGCGATCCGCCGAAACACCACCGCTGCGCATAACGCCCCCACTCGACTTCGGACCTGGTCCGGCCGGAGCCCCCTGGTCCGGCCGACAAGCCATAACCGTCGATCTTCGAAGCGCTACTCGGTTCGCGTGAAGCGAGCGGACAACCCGTCCCAATTCAACGGGATATTCGCCAACGAGGCGACTTGACGACCGTTGGCGTCCGGGGAGGATGGGTCCGATGATCGGTCTGCGCTTCGACACCGCTGTCTACCGGCCCGAGGACCGGTACGAGGCCTGGCGCTGCCGGGGCTGGCCCAGTCTCGCGCCGATCATGGACAGCCGCGAACCGGGACGGTTCTGGGCGGACATCACCACCTACGCCCTGGGCCCGGCGCCCCTGATCCACGCCCGCGACATGACCGGTCTGGCCTATGAGCGGGACGGAAGACGGGCGCGGCGCGACTATATCGACCACTACGGCATCATGGCCTGCGTCGCCTGCTCGGCCGCCGGCGAGGCCGCGGGTCGGGCGTTCCGGGGCGGTCCGGGCGATCTGATCATCGGCGACTTCGGCCTGCCGCATCGGCAGGTCTCCAGCAATGGCGAGGCCATCAGCGTCAGCATCCCGCGCGCCGTGGCCGAGAGCGTCATCCCCGATCTGTGGCGCTGGCACGGGATGGTCATTCCGGCGCATCAGGCGCGTGCGGCGTTCGACTGTCTGTGCGCGCCGGCCCTTCAGGCCGGTAGCATCGTCGACGAGGCGGCGCCGCAGCAGTTGCTGCTGTTCCTGCAGGTTCTCAAGCAGACGCTCGACGCCGTGTCCGGAGTCGAAAAGGCGGCGCCGCCGCTGGACCTGGCGGCGGACTGGCGCGCCCGCCGGCTGATCGAAAGCCGGTTCCCGGACCCGGCCTTCTCCCCCGCGATGGTGGCCCGCGCCGTCGGCGTCTCCCGCTCCAAGCTCTACCGGTTGTTCGAGGGCGGCGACGGCCTGATGGAGCAGATCCGCGACCGCCGGCTGAAGGCCGCCGCCGACATGCTGGTGCGCGCGCCGGGGCGGTCGATCGAGGCGGTCGCCCAGGCCTGTGGTTTCCGCGAGCCGCGAACCCTGCGCCGGCTGTTCGCCGCCCGCTATGGCGTCTCGCCCGCCGACTTCCGCGCCCTTGCCCTGCGGTGCGAGCCCGGCCGTCCGACGGGATAGGCCTCGCGCGATCAAGGTCGTCCGGATTGGACCCGACGGATGATGTTTGGGATCGGCGCGATTAACCGGGCTCTTCCGAGCGATGATGCGCCGGCACGATCCCATGGCGGTTCATCTTGTCGTACAGCGTCTTGCGGGGAATCTGCAGGGCGGCGGTGACGCGGCGGATGTCGCCCCGGTGGCGGCTCAGAGCCTCACGGATCAGCTGGGCTTCGTAGTTCTGGACCTGGCCAGCCAGTCCGATGTCAGGGAATGGCTCCGGCTCCGCCGAGGACAGGCCGACTGCGACCTCGCTGGCGAAGTTGGCCAGTTCGCGCAGATTGCCGGGCCAGTCGTGCTCCAGCAGGCGGCGACGGATGGCGTCGTCGATCGGCGGAATGTCGCGGCCGAGACGGTCGGCGGCCCGACCGAGGAAGCGGGCGAACAGCATCGGGATGTCCTCGCGCCGCTCGCGCAACGGCGGGGTGCGCAGGCGCACGACGTTGAGGCGATAGTAGAGGTCCTCGCGCAGGTCGCCGCGGGCGACGGCCTCGACGGGATCGTCCTTGGTCGCGGCGAGGATGCGCAGGTCGAGGGCGTGCGGCTCCATCGCCCCGAGGGGCAGCACCTCGCGCTCCTCGAGCACCCGCAGCAACAACAGCTGGGCGGCGCGCGGGGCGAGGTCGATCTCGTCGAGGAACAGGGTGCCCTGATGCGACTGTTCGATCTGGCCCTCGCGCCGGTGCAGGGCGCCCGGGAAGGCGCCGGCGGCATGGCCCATCAGCAGGGATTCAAGGCCCGTCTCGGGCAGGGCGGCGCAGGAGACGGCGACGAACGGGCGCGGTCGACGCGGGCCGGCGTTGTGGATGGCGCGCGCCACCGCCTCCTTGCCGGCGCCGGTCTCGCCCTCGATCAGCACATCGACACGGGCGTCGGCCAGACGCTGGATGGCGGCGCGCAGGGCCTCGACCGAACGGCTGTCGCCGCTGAGCGGGATCGACCACTCGCCCCCGGTCGACAGGGCCGCGAGGCGGCGGTTGTCGAGCACCAGGGCGCGCTTGTCGAGGGCGCGGCGCAGGCTCTCGATCAGCCGCTCGGGCGCGAACGGCTTGGCGAGGAAGTCGTAGGCGCCGCGCTTCATGGCGTCGACCGCCTCGGCGATGTCGCCGTGGCCGGTCATCATCACCACCGGTAGGTCGGGGTCGAGAGCGGTCAGCCGTTCGACGAGGGCGCGGCCGTCCATGCCCGGCATGCGCAGGTCGGTCACCACCACGCCCTCGAAGGCGGGGCTCAGCGTCTTCAGCGCCGCCTCGGCCGAGGCGAAGGCCGAGACTTCGAGGCCGCCCAGGCCGAGGCGTTCGGTCAGGGCCTCGCGAAAGGCGTCGTCGTCCTCGACCAGGACGATCCGGTTCAGGGTCCTGAAGCTCATTTCGCCCTCATCAGGCGGACGACGAAGGCGGCGCCGCGGGCCGTCGGTTCGAGGGTCAGTTCGCCGCCGAAGCCGGCGACGATGTCGCGGCTGATGACGAGGCCGAGGCCGACGCCGTCGCGCTTGTCGGTGGTGAAGGGGGTGAACAGCCGTTCGCGCACCTCGGGCGCCACCCCGGGGCCGTTGTCGGCGATCCGGATGGTGACCCGCCGGCCCTTGGTCGTGACCTCCAGCGAGATGGTCGCATCCGGGGTGTCGCGCAGGGCCTCGATGGCGTTCTGCAACAGGTTGAGCACGACCTGCTCCAGCCGGTTGCGCTCGGCCATGACGGCGAGGTCGGGCGGCGCGGGCGGGCGGACGAGGGTGACGCCGGTCTCGCGCATCCGCGCGCCGACCAGCAGCAGCGCGCCGTCGATGGCCGCCTCGACGCCGACGGCGACCGTCTCCGAACGGGTCTTGCGCGAGAAGGCCCTAAGTTCGTCGGTGATGGCGCCGACGCGTTCGGTCAGGCCGGCGATGCTGGCCAGCGAGCGTCGGGCGGCGGGGCCGTCGGCGGCCTCGAGATGGAGGCTGGCGCTATCGGCGTGGGTGCGGATGGCGGCGATGGGCTGGTTGATCTCATGCGCCACCCCGGCGGCGATCTGACCGAGGGTGGCGAGCTTGTTGGCCTGGATCAGGTCGTCCTGCAGACTCTGGCGGCTCTTCTCGGCCCGTCGGCGTTCCTCGATCTCGTGGTTCAGGCGAGTGTTGGCCGCGCGCAGCTCTGCGGTGCGGGCGTCGATACGGTGCTCCAGATCGATACGGGCCGACTCGGCCTCGACGGCGCGGATCGCCGCGCGCTGACGCCGGCGCAGCAGGACGCCGGTCAGGCCGGCGAGCAGGGCCACGCTGAGCAGGGCCAGCATCCGCGCCGTGGCCACGGCGCGGTCGATGGCCGCGCCGGCGGGGGCGAGCAGATGCACGGTCCAGCCGATGTCCGGAAGGGCGTCCGTGGCGCTGGCGTAGAGGCCGGACGGGATATTGGCCTCGACCCGGACCAGCCCCGACGGCCGCGGCTGCAGCGGCAGGTCGGCGAGCAAGGCCGCGCCGGAGGTTTGTTCGGCTGAGAGCCGGCGGCGGTCCTCCGGACTGAGCGGCCTGGTGGTGTGGAAACGCCATTCGGGCACGGTGGTGATCAGCACCACGCCGTTCTGGTCGGCGACCCAGGTGGGCTCGCCGGACCGGCGCCAGTCGGCCTCGAGGGCGTCGAACTCGACCTTGGCGACGATGACGCCGAGCGGGCGGCCGCCCGCGTCGTCGACCCGCCGCGACAGATACAGGCCGGGGCGGCCGCTGACGGTGCCGAGGGCGAAGAAGGCGGCCTGACCCCCGCGCAGGGCGTCGAAATAGTAGGGCCGGAAGCGGTAGTCGGAGCCGACGAAGCTGGTCGGCTCGCGCCAGTTGCTGGCCGCCAGCGCCACGCCGTCGGCGTCGAGCACATAGATGGCCGCGGCGCGGACCTCGCCGGCGAGACGCTCGAACTTGCGGTTCAGCCGGTCGACATCGCCCCGTTCCGGGCTTTCGAGCAGGGCCAGCAGGTCCGGATCCTGGGCGAGAACCAGAGGCAGGGACCGGTGCCGCTCCAGCTCGCTGCGCAGGACGGCGGCGTGAAGGGCGCCGGCGGTGGAGGCCTGGCGCAGGGCGGCGGCCTCGGCGTCGCGGCGTGCCGCCTCGCCGGCGAGCAGCACGGCCAGAATCGCCAGCCCGAGCCAGACCGCCGCGAAGATGCGCCACTGACCCGCGTCGTTCGTGAGAATCCTGCGCATGCCCGACCATGCGAAATTTCGCACAGATGTCCATGGCGTCTGTGCGGATATCCGCACAGAAAAGCGGGCCGGTTCGGCGGTCTACAGCAAAACCCAAGCTAAATCAGTGCATACTGCCGGGGTTCGCGGCCCCTTGTGAGGCGCGTCACCCGGTTCGGATACTGGCCGCAGTCGCTGCGTCAGACAGTG
This sequence comes from Alphaproteobacteria bacterium, assembly GCA_018820665.1. Classification (GTDB taxonomy): domain Bacteria; phylum Pseudomonadota; class Alphaproteobacteria; order Caulobacterales; family Caulobacteraceae; genus Brevundimonas. The sequence continues at coordinate 5,777 of JAHJNW010000098.1, forward strand.
AACCAAAGATCGGAGCCCGCGGGCTCATGGGAGGTCCTTTGCTTCAACCCGCTCACGCCGAAGGCGCGCCCGTCGCGCGTCGGCCGTTTTATCGCAGCCTGTATTTCATGGTCCTGCTCGCCATTCTGGCGGGCGGCGCCGTCGGCCATTTCTGGCCCGAGTTCGGCGCCAGCCTGAAGCCGCTGGGCGACGCCTTCATCAAGCTGGTGAAGATGATCATCGCCCCGGTGATCTTCCTGACCATCGCCACCGGCATCGCCGGCATGCGCGACCTCGGCAAGGTCGGGCGGGTCGCGGCCAAGGCGTTCGGCTATTTCTTCTTCTTCTCGACCCTGGCCCTGATCATCGGCCTGATCATCGCCAATGTCGTCCAGCCAGGCCGCGGCCTGAACATCGACCCGGCGACGCTGAACGCCGGGGCCGTGGCGCAATACGCCTCGGCCGCGCATGAGACGACCATCGTCGGCTTCCTGACCAGCATCATTCCGACGACGCTCGTCAGCGCCTTCGCCGAGGGCAACATCCTGCAGGTCCTGTTCGTGGCCATCCTGTTCGGGATCGCCATGGCCATCGTCGGCGACGCCGCCGCGCCGGTGCAACGGGCGCTGGATTCGCTGAGCCAGATCATGTTCAAGCTGGTCGCCATCCTGATGAAGGCGGCGCCGGTCGGGGCCTTCGGAGCCTTCGCCTTCACCATCGGGGCCTATGGCATCGGCGCCATCGCCAATCTCGCCCTGCTGATCGCCACCTTCTACCTGACCTCGCTGATCTTCGTGCTGGGCGTGCTCGGCGCCGTCTGCTGGGCCAACGGCTTTTCGATCTTCCGCCTGATCAGCTATCTGAAGGAAGAGCTGCTGCTGGTGCTCGGCACCTCCTCGTCGGAGGCGGCCCTACCCAGCCTGATGCAGAAGCTGGAGCGCGCCGGCGCGCCTCGCTCGGTCGTCGGCCTGGTCGTGCCGACCGGCTATTCGTTCAATCTGGACGGCACCAACATCTATATGACCATGGCGGCGCTGTTCATCGCCCAGGCGATGAACATCGACCTCAGCCTGCAGGACCAGATCCTGCTGCTGCTCGTCGCCATGCTCAGCTCCAAGGGGGCCGCCGGCATCACCGGCGCGGGCTTCATCACCCTGGCCGCGACCCTGGCGGTGGTGCCCAGCGTCCCGATCGCCGGCATGGCGCTGATCCTCGGCATCGACCGCTTCATGAGCGAGTGCCGGGCCCTGACCAATTTCGTCGGCAACGCCGTGGCCACCCTGGTGGTCGCCCGCTGGGAGGGAGAGCTGGATCGCGAGGCGCTGCACGCCGCGCTCGGATCGCCCCCCGGCAAGCTCGCCGCGCCGCCGGACCCCGCCGCGGGTCCGGGGGACAAGGACGTCATAACGGCCGACTGAACGGCCGAAAACAAAGAGGGAGGAAAGAGACCATGAGGACCGTTCACCGCACCGCGCTTCTGGGGGGCGCCGGCGCCCTGGCCCTGCTGGCGTCCGCCGGCCTGGCTTCGGCCCAGTCGACGACGCCGCAGACGCCGCCCGCCGATCCGGCGCAGGAGGCCGCCTCGGTCGAGGACATCGTCGTCGTCGGCTCGCAGATCCGCGGGGCCAGCACCACCGCCGCCCTGCCCGTGGTCGTGTTCGACCAGGAACAGATCGACGCCATCGGCGCGGCCTCCGGCGACGACCTGATGCGCTCAATCCCGCAGATGGGCGACGTCCTGTTCGAGGCGTCCAACGGCCCGCAGACCAGCAACTCGGCCCGCGGCGACGTCAATTCGGTCAATCTGCGCTCGCTCGGGGTCGGCAACACCCTGGTGCTGCTGAACGGCCGGCGCCTGGTCCAGCACCCGACGAGCCAGGGCACCTCGGACACCGGCACGGTGCCGGTGCTGAGCTACAACTCGAACGCCATCCCGGTCTCGGGCCTCGAACGGCTGGAAGTCCTGCTGGACGGGGCGGCCGCCATCTACGGCGCCGACGCGGTGGCCGGGGTGGTCAACACCGTGCTGCAGGACGATTTCGACGGCCTGACCATGGAGGCCGAATACGGCGGCGCCGAGGGCACCAGCCTGCGCGAGTTCGAGGCCAACATCTTCGCCGGCAAGGATTTCGATCGCGGCAACGTCTCCCTGTTCGCCAACTACAGCGACCGCACGGCGCTGATGGCCGAAGACCAGGACTTCACCTTCAGCGACGACCTTCGGCCCTTCTTCGCCACCCAGCCGGGCTATGAGACCTCGACCGTTCCCGACGGCCGGTCGTCGCACACGCCGTGGGCGCGGCTGAGCACGCCGGGCAGCACCGCGGCGCTGCGGCCGCGGTCGAACGGGGTGATCGTCGCCAGTTCGGCGGGGGCCTTCCACTACCAGCCGGAAAGCATCGGCTGCACCGGCGTCAACTTCAACAACGGCGTCTGCCTGGTGCAGGGCAATGGCTCCTACAATGGCGACATCCGCGAGCTGCGGTACGACACCCGGCACGGCACCACGGTGCGCTCGGCCATCGAGCGGACCAATGTCTTCCTGACCGGCCACTATGACCTGACCTCGACGATCACCGCCTTCGGCGAGATCGGCTTCTACGGGGCCGAGAGCCGGGCGATCCAGCCGCCGGTCGTCAATCTGAACGACATCTGGATCCCGGCCAGCAACTATTTCAACCCGTTCGGCCCGGTGACCTTCGCGGACGGCTCGGCCAATCCCAACCGCCTGCCGAACCTGACCAATGTGCCGGCCGCCGGCCTGCCGATCCTGCTGGAGAACTACCGCTACGTCGACACCGGCTTCCAGGAGGTCACGGTCAAGAATTTCCAGTCGCGCTTCCTCGGCGGACTGCGCGGCGAATGGCGCGGCTATGACTGGGAATCGGCGCTGCTTTACTCGGTCGCCGAGGCCGAGGACCTGTCGCCCAACATCAATATGACGGCCTTGCAGCGGCAGCTCGGCCTGTCGATGCCGGACGCCTACAATCCGTTCGGCGGCGGCTGTGTCGACACGACCAGCTATGGCGACTGTTCGCCGTCGTCCCAGGGGGCCATCGACGCGATCGTCTTCGAGATGCGCCGCTTCTCGCGCACCACCCTGACCCAGGCCGACTTCAAGATGTCGCGCAACGACCTGTTCCAGCTTCCGGGCGGACCGGTGGGCGTCGCCTTCGGGGCCGAGTTCCGGCGCGAGACCCAGTACGACGACCGCGACGAGAACGTCGACGGCACCTACACCTTCACCGACGCGGTCAGCGGCCAGACCAATCTGTCCAACGTCTCGGCGGTCAGCCCCAATCCCGACACCCGCGGCCACCGCACCGTCGCCGGCGCCTTTGTCGAGTTCGCGGTTCCGCTGGTTTCGCCGGAGATGAACATCCCGCTGGTCTACAGCCTCGACATGCAGCTGGCCGGGCGGTTCGAGGAGTATTCCGACTTCGGCTCGGTGGCCAAGCCGAAGGTCGCGGTGGCGTGGGACGTGATCGACGGCCTGCGCCTGCGCGGCTCCTATTCGGAAGGCTTCCGCGCCCCGAATCTGGAGCAGGTCAACGCCACCCAGTACGCCCGTCTCGCCGGCGGCACCGACTATTACCGGTGCGAGCCCGCCCTGCGGGCCGGAACGATCACCTCGATGGCCCAGTGCGGGCAGAGCGCCAGCGCTTCCCTGCTGGTGGCCGGCAACCCCGATCTGGAGCCCGAAGAGAGCACCAACCAGTCCTATGGGGTGGTGTTCCAGCCGCGGTTCACGCCCGAGGGCTGGGGCGACTTCACCTTCACCATCGACCGCTGGAAGATCGAGCAGGAGCAGATCGTCGGCCTGCTGGGGGCCCAGGCGGCCCTGGCCCTCGACTATCTGAACCGCATCGAGGGCGGGTCCAATCCGAACGTGGTGCGCGACGCGGCGGACGCCGACGACGTGCTGTTGTTCGACGGCTCGGACCTGACGCCGGTCGGCGAGGTGGTCTCGGTCAACGACCGGTTCATCAACCTGCTGCCGCAAACCGCCGAGGGGATGGACTACGGCTTCTCCTGGGCCAAACGCGGCACCGACTGGGGCACCTTCATCTTCCGCGCCAACGCCTCGCAGTTGCTGGAGTTCTCGCGCGAGCCGGGCGACATCATCGACACCCTCTACGCCGCCCGCGAGGCCGGGGTGATCGATCCGCTGACGCCGCTGCCCGACTCCAGCCAGCTGATCGCACAGAACGGCCGGCCGGAGTGGAAGGTGTCGACCACCTTCATCTGGCGCAGCGGTCCGTGGCGCGCGGGACTGTCGACCCAGTATGTCAGCGAGGTCGAACAGACCGGCCTGCTGAGCGACACGGGCGAGCCCTGGGTGGTGGGCAGCCAGATGGTGGCCAATCTGTACGGCCAGTATGAGTTCGAGAACGCCGGCCCCGCCTCGGGCACGAAGCTGAGGATCGGGGTCCGCGACCTGACCGACGAGGGTCCGTCGCTGGCCAGGGACGGCTATCTCGGCTCGGTTCAGCGGCCCTATGGCCGGTCGTGGTACGTCAATATCGCCAAGTCGTTCTGAGACGACGGCGGCGCGGGCCCTGTGTCCGCGCCGCCGGTTCGAAGGGAATACCGATGATCCGTCCGCTCGCCCTGATCGCCGCCCTGCTTCTGACGGGAGCCGGTCCGGCGCGGGCGGATGATCCGGCGCGCGGGACGACGCCGATCGACTGTCCTGAGGCGGTGGGCCCCGGCGTCAGCTGCCTGTCCGGCCGCGACGCCAACGGGGCCTGGTATGTCATCGCCATGCCGGCCGACTGGAACCGCCGACTGATCGTCCACGCCCATGGCGGACCGCGCATGGGCGCTCCCGAGGCGGCCGATCCGCTCGAGGACCTCGACCGCTTCTCCGTCATGGTGCGCCAGGGCTACGCCTGGATCGGCTCGACCTATCGGCGCGGCGGCTATGGCGTGCGCATGGCGGCCGAGGATGTCGACAACAGCCGCGAGGTCTTCTGGAGCCGGTTCGGACGGCCGGAGCGCACGGTCCTGCATGGCCAGTCGTGGGGCGGCAATGTCGCGGCCAAGGCGTCTGAGCTGTACGCCCTCGATATCGATGGCGGTCGTAACTACGACGGGGTGCTCATCACCAATGGCGTCGTCTCGGGCGGCACGCGGGCGTATCAATTCCGCGCCGGCCTGAGGGCGGTCTACCAGTTCTATTGCCGCAACCATCCGGGCCCGGATGAGCCGGCCTATCCGGTGTGGCAGGGCCTGCCGGCGGGGGCGGAGATGACCCGCGCCGACCTGCGGCGCCGGGTCGAGGCCTGCACCGGGATCGACAAGGCGGCCCGCGACCGGACCGCGGCCGAGGCGCGACGGCTGCAGGACATCCTCGCCGTCACCGGCGTGAAGGAAGAGCAACTGGTCAGCCATCTGTCGTGGGCGACCTTCGTGTTCCACGACCTGGTTCAGGTGCGTCTCGGCGGCCGCAATCCGTTCGACAACAGCGCCACCGTCTACCGCGGCTCGTCCGACGACGAGGCCCTGAACGCGGGGGTGGAGCGGTTCAGCGCAGATCCCGACGCGGTGGCGCAGCTGGCCTATGACTCCGACCTTTCCGGCCTGATCGTCCTGCCGACCCTGACCCTGCACGCCCGGCGCGATCCGACCGTCAGCTACCGCTCCGAGGCGGTTTACGCCGCGATCGTGCGGGCCGCCGGGCGATCCCGTCTGCTGGTGCAGGCGGCGACGGACGAGGACCAGCACAGCAAGCTGGCCGACGGCGGTTACCTGACCGGCCTGGCGGTTCTGGAACAATGGATCGGCGATGGACAGCGTCCGGATAGCGCCAGCTTCCAGACGGATTGCCTCGCCCTGGCGCCCCGGGCCGAATGCCGGTTTGAATAGACGGCCACGCCTTGGCGCCGCTGGCGTTGAGGCAGGTTCCAGGCGGTTTCGACAAAGGGTGGCGACCCCGGAGGGACTCGAACCCCCGACCTCTGCTTTAGGAAAGCCTTGCTCTATCCGGCTGAGCTACGGGGCCACGCAGCGCTGACCTAGCGGCTGACGCCGCGGCGGGGAAGCGGCCAGACGCGAATTCCGCCGGGCGCGACCAAAGCCGTCTCTTTGGTCGCCCGTGCCGCGGCTTTCGCGTTGTGCTTAAGAGCCGTTAAGATACAATATCTTGTAGAGAACAAATGCCGAATCGGGCCGTGTCTGTGATTCGGTCCTGATTCGTTTCGTCCCTGTTCCGCCGCGACGGGCTTCGCTGTTCACACCTTGATGAAACGCCACGGCGGCGCTTGAGGATCGGGACGGGAAGCGCCACCTTTTCTCCATCATGAGCGACCGCGGCACAGGACAGGCCCCCTCGCGCGTCGTCGCGGTGCTGGGCCCCACCAATACCGGCAAGACCCATCTGGCGGTCGAGCGGATGCTGGGTCACGCCTCGGGGATGATCGGCCTGCCGCTGCGGCTGCTGGCGCGCGAGATCTATGACCGGATCGTCAAGCGGCGCGGCGCGGCGGCGGTGGCCCTGGTCACCGGCGAGGAGAAGATCGTCCCGCCACGCGCCGTCTATTTCGTCTGCACCGTCGAGGCCATGCCGATGGAGCGGTCGGTCGAATTCCTCGCCATCGACGAGATCCAGCTGGTCGCCGACCCCGCGCGCGGCCACGTCTTCACCCAGCGGCTGCTGCACGCGCGCGGCCGGTTCGAGACCATGTTCCTCGGGGCCGGGACCATGGCCCCGCTGATCCGCTCGCTGATCCCCGACGTCGAGGTGGTCCAGCGCGAGCGGCTGTCGACCCTGAGCTACGCCGGGTCGAAGAAGCTGACCCGCCTGCCCGCTCGCAGCGCCATCGTCGCCTTCAGCACCGACCAGGTCTACGCCATCGCCGAGCTGATCCGGCGCCAGAGGGGCGGGGCGGCGGTGGTCATGGGCTCGCTCTCGCCGCGGACCCGCAACGCCCAGGTCGAGCTGTTCCAGTCGGGCGAGGTCGACTTCCTGGTCGCCACCGACGCCATCGGCATGGGTCTGAACATGGAGGTCGACCACGTCGCCTTCGCCGGGCTGAGGAAGTTCGACGGGCGGCGCACCCGCTGGCTGCACGCGCATGAGATCGGCCAGATCGCCGGCCGGGCCGGGCGGCATCTGCGCGACGGCACCTTCGGCGTCACCGGCGAGGCGATCGAACTGGATCAGGATCTGGTCGAGCAGGTAGTCGAGCACCGTTTCGATCCGGTCGAGGCGGCCGAGTGGCGCCATGCCCGGCTGGATTTCGACACCCTGCCGGACCTGCTGCGTTCGCTGACGGTGACGCCGGGGGTGCGCGGCCTGAACCTGACCCAGCCGGCGCTGGACGAGACCCTGCTGCGGCGGCTGATCAAGGACGAGGGCGTGGCCCGCGTCGGCCGGTCTCGCGGCGCGATCATGCGGCTGTGGGAGGCGTGCCAGCTGCCCGACTTCCAGAAGACCACGCTGGACGAGCATGCGCGCCTGGCGAAAGAGATTTTCGAGGCCCTGACCGGCAAGCGCGGCCGGCTGACGGCCGACTGGATCGCGCCGCGCTTCGCCGATCTGGATCGCGACGACGGCCAGATCGACCAGCTGTCGGCGCGGCTGAGCGGGGTCCGGACGCTGAGCTATATCGCCAACCGGCCTGACTGGCTGGACCAGGCCCAGGGCTGGCGCGACCGGACCAAGGCGCTGGAGGAGCGGCTGTCCGACGTGCTGCATGAGCGGCTGACGGCGCGCTTCGTCGACCGGCGCACCACGGCCCTGATGCGGGCGCTCAATGTGCGCGAGGACGCGCTCGCCGACGTCGACGCCGAGGGCGCGGTGGTGGTCGAGGGCCACGCCGTCGGGCGGCTGAGCGGCGTCGACTTCCAGATCGACAAGGGCGGCAGCGCGCTGGAGGACCGGGCTTTGCGCCACGCGGCGCGACAGGCGGTGACGCCGGAGATCGCCCGGCGGCTTGGCCGGCTGGCGGCTGACGGGGACGAGGCCTTCGCGGTGACGCCGGACGGGGCGGTGCTGTGGCGCGGGGCGCAGGCGGGACAGGTGGTCGGCGGCGATTGGTTCACGCCGCGCGTGCGGCTGCTGGGCGAGCTGGGACCGACGGCGGCGCGCGAGCGGGCCCAGCGGCGGCTGGAAGCCTGGCTGGCGGCGGAAGCCGGGCGGGCGCTGAAGGCGCTGCGGCGGCTGAAGACCGGGATCGAAAGCGGGGCGCTGAAGGGTCTGCCGCGCGGGATCGCCTATCGGTTGGTCGAGGCCGGCGGGGTGATCGACCGGCGCGAGGTCGAGCGCGATCTGGCGGCGTTGAGCCAGGTCGAGCGCCGCACCCTGAGGACCTTTGGCGTGCGGATGGGGGCGCATTCGGTTTGGTTGCCGGCGCTGCTGAAGGGGCGAGCCACGGCGGTCGCCCAGGCCTTCGTGGCCGGCGAGCCGTTCCGGCCCGGCGCTGCGACGCTGACGCCCCTGCCTCCGGTCGCGCCGTCGGCGCGTCTGCTGTCGGCCTTCGGACTGCGCGCCGTGGGTCGGTTCGCCGTCGGCGTGGAGTGGCTGGAATCGCTGGCCGAGCGGCGGGCCCGGAACCGGGGCGTGCTGGGCGAGACCGACCTGGCCGAACTGGGCATCACCCTCGATCAGGCCAAGGCTCTGGCGGTCGCCCTCAAATCGACCCGGGCGCAGCAGCCGGACCGGGCGACGCAGGCGGTTCGACCGGTGAAGGACTCGCCGTTCGCGGCCCTGTCGGCCCTGACGGCTCCGGCGCCCGAGCCGGCGGGCCGCAAACGGCCCCGGCGCAGGAAGACCGGGTGAGCGAGGCGGCCTGCCGCATAGATGTCTGGCTGTGGCGGGCGCGCTTCGCCAAGACGCGGACGCTGGCCGCGGCCATGGTCGAGCGCGGCGTGGTGCGGCTGACCCATCAGGGACGGCAGGCGCGCGTCGACAAGGCCAGCCGCTGCGTTCGCGTCGGCGACGGTCTGGTGTTCGCCCTCGGCGGACGGATCATTGACCTGACGGTCACGGCCATGGGGGAGCGGCGCGGACCCCCGGCGGAGGCCCGCGCCCTCTATGTGCTCGTCGAAGGCGACTGAGACTATTCCTGCAGGACGAACTCGCCCTCGATATGCAGTTCGACCTCGTCGGAGACGGCCGGAATGGCGAAATTGACGCCGAACTCCGAGCGTTTGATGGTCGCCTCGCCGTCGAAGCCGACCTTGTAGCCGCCGCCCATCGCCGGGCCGGCCTGGTTGAACTCGACTTCCATGGTCACCGGCCGGGTGACGCCGCGCAGGGTCAGGTCGCCGACCACCACAGCCTCGTTCGCATCATCGGCGTCAACGGTCACCGAGCGCGAGACGAAGGTCGCGGTCGGATGGTTGGCGGTGTCGAAGAAGTCCGGCGTCTGCAGGTGCGCCTTCAGGCCGTCGGAGTTGGGCGCGACGTCGGTCAGCGGGATGGTGGCGGTCAGGGTCGAGGCCGAGGGATTGGCCGGGTCGAGGTTCAGCGTCGCCTCGACGTTCACGAACTGGCCGTAATAGGTCGAGAACCCGAGGTGATCGACCGACCAGGTGATCTTGCCGTGGCTGGAGTCCAGCGCATAGGCGCCGGCGCGGACTTCGGACGGGGTCTGGGTCAGGGCGGCCTGGGCGACGACCGCGCCGCCGGCCATCAGGGTGAGGGCGGCCGCGGCGGCGATGACGGTTCTGGACATGAGACGCATGGGGAATTCCTGTGAAAACGGGGCGATCTGCAATCGCACTTGATACAGATAAGGCGTGGGACGCGGGTGACAACCCCGCCGCTTCGATGCGTCACGTCCGCCCACCGAGTTGACAGGCGCGGCCCTGGGGGTCATCTGCGCAGCCCGTCCCCCGGAACCGTGATCGCTCTTTCGCTCCATGACCTACATCGTCACCGACGCCTGCGTGAAATGTAAGTTCATGGACTGCGTCGAGGTCTGCCCGGTCGACTGCTTCTATGAGGGCGAGAATTTCCTCGTCATCGCGCCGGACGAATGCATCGACTGCGGCGTCTGCGAGCCCGAATGCCCCGTCGACGCCATCAAGCCGGACACCGAGGACGAGCCCGACGGCAAATGGCTGATGGTCAACGCTGAATACGCCAAGACCTGGCCGAACATCACGGTCAAGGGAACGCCGCCCGCCGACGCCGAGGCCTTTGAGCGCGAGACCGGCAAGTTCGAGAAATACTTCTCGCCCAACCCCGGCAAGGGCTCCTGACAGCGACGGGTGCGGCGGACCGCGCGCGAAGAGCGATCCGGCGAGGATTTACAACCTTCCGTGCGCTGACGCTGTGGACGTTTTGAAATTCCGCAGATTTGTGATAGGTTACTGTCATTGGGTCGGGCGGTCTGCGATTTCTTCGCGCCGCCCGCGTTTGCGACAGAATCCCGCCCATGCAGGCGGGATCGGCCAGAGGTTTGGTGATCCGTTTCCGTTTTGACGACTGACACTGTTCGCGCCGACGGCCTCTCCGCCGCCGGACGATGTGCTGTCGTCTTTGCGTTTTCGTCTTGCCCGGTCTCCGCGCCGTGAAAGGAATGACATGACGAACAAGACCGGTCTGGAATTCAAGGTTGGCGACGCGGTCGTCTATCCGGCGCACGGCGTCGGCAAGGTGGCGGCCGTCGAGACCCAGGAAGTCGCGGGCATGTCCCTCGAGGTCTATGTCGTGACCTTCGACCACGAGAAGATGACCCTGCGCGTCCCGACCAAGAAGGCCAAGACCGCCGGCCTGCGCTCGCTGGCCGCCGACGACGTCGTCACCAAGGCCCTGACCACGCTGAAGGGCCGCGCCCGCATCAAGCGGACCATGTGGTCGCGTCGCGCGCAGGAATATGAAGCCAAGATCAACTCGGGCGATCTGATTTCGATCGCCGAGGTGGTCCGCGACCTGCACCGCGCCGACAGCCAGCCGGAACAGTCCTATTCGGAGCGTCAGCTTTATGAGTCGGCGCTGGACCGGATGGCCCGCGAGGTCGCCGCCGCCAACCGCATCGACAAGGAGGCGGCCGTCGAGCTGCTCGGCAAGTCGCTGAGCGCCAAGAAAGCCGTCATCGCCGCCGCCGAAGCCGCCGAGGCTGAGGCCGAGGAAGCCGAAGCGGCCTGATCCACGGCGCATCGCTGAAAAACGAAAAGGCCCGGGATCGCTCCCGGGCCTTTTTCAGTTGGGGCCGCCGCCGCCCGTGCCGGAGACGGATTCGAGGTAGGCGATGACGTTGGCGACCTCGTTCGCCTCCAGCTCGATCTGCGGCATGGCGGGATGGGCCGTGACCAGTCCCTCCGCCAGGGCCTCCTGCAGGTCGCGCACGGGGTAGGTCCGGCCCATCTCACGGAAGGGCGGGGCCGCCTTCATCGGACTGTCGCCGGTCGACTCGACGGCGTGACAGCCGGCGCATTTCAGTCGAACGAGGTTTCCGCCAAGCGACGCCGAGCCGACCGGAGACGCGTAGACCGGGCCCGGAGGCGGCGAGCCATTGTCATCCGTCGCGCATCCGGTCAGGGCGAGCGCCAGCACTCCCGTGACGCATAGGGCTGTGATTTTCATATCGGCCTCCTCCGGTAGTGAACGCTGGAGGCGGCCCGCCAGCCATGATCCTGATCAAACGCCTCAGAAATATTCGGCGTTGGCCGGGCACTGGGCCGCCAGACGGCGGGCGGTGATGCTGGCCGGCAGATAGGGGGTGCCGCGCGCCAGCTGGGCCCCGCCGCGGAAGCTGAAGCTCTCGGGCAGGTAGGTGCCGTTCAGCCGGATGTTGACCCGCCGGCCCTTGCGGTCCTCGCAGACGCCTTCGAAGCGGGCGTTGCCGGCGCCGACCTGGCGCACCGGATAGGTGCACTGCCAGCGCCGCGTCGACAGGCCGCCGAAGAAGCGGTTGATCTCGCTCGGGCGGACGCATTTGGTCTCGGTGTCGCGGATGCCGATCGCACTGGTGGTGTATTCCCAATAGCCGGGCAGCACCGTGTCCTCCTCGCTGGACTGAGGCGCCATGGCGGCTTGCGGCGTCGCCGGGGCGGCGAGGAACAGGGCGCCGGCGACGACCGGCGCGGCGGTCGCGGCGAGGCGGACGAGGGTGGAAGGCGTCATGGCGGTTCCGGAGTTGAATATCGGTCTCATGGATAATGGGAATATATGGCGCCAATTGAACGGCGGCTGAACGGCCGGTCGCGCGCCTGAGCCTTGACGGGACGACGACTCCTCATCTATACGCCCCCCTCTCGCGCGGGATGACCTCCCGCGCGCACCTGTTTCATGCGTCCGCTTCGTATCGCGGACCGCTCCGAAGGATAGTCAGATGTCGCGTCGCTGCGAACTCACCGGTATCGGCCCCATGGTCGGCCACAGCGTGAGCCACTCGAACATCAAGACCAAGCGCCGGTTCCTGCCGTCGCTGAAGACGGTCAAGGTGGCCTCCGAGGCTCTCGGCCAGTCCTTCTCGCTGCGGATCTCGAACGCCGCCCTGCGCACCCTCGACTACAAGGGCGGTCTCGACCCGTTCATCGTCAAGGCCAAGGACGAGCAGCTGTCGGTCGCGGCCCAGCGCATCAAGCGCCAGGTCAAGGCCAAGCTGGCCGAGCAAGCCGCCGCCTGATCGGCGACGACACCCAGATCTGAAAGGGCCGGTGGAAACACCGGCCTTTTTCTTTGCCCGCGATCCGGCTCTCTGGTCACTCTGACCCGAGACGCGGAAGGGGCCCTCATCATGACCCGCGACGAGATGTTCGCCTACGCCCTGACGCAACCCGGCGCCGAGGACTCGACGCTGCATGGAGGTCGCTGCATCCGCGTGCGCGGCCACTGGATCGTCAACGCCAATCAGGACCCGGACGCCCTCGCCCTGGCGCTCGACCACGGCACGGTGGCCTTCCTGATGGAGACCGAGCCGCAAACCTATTTTCAGACGCCGCATTTCGAAGGCTGGCCGGCGGTTCTGGTGCGGTTCGCGGCCGCTGATAACGCCCGGCTGAAAGAGCAGATCGACAAGGCCTGGGCCCGCCGGGCGACGAAGGCGCAGCGCCGGGCGCGGGGCCTGGACGACTAACATTACAGCAAGTTCATTTGTTGGCCCGCCCCCTTCGCCTACCGTCCCGCGACAACGAAAATGGGGTGAGGCCATGCGGAAAATCTTCGCGCGAACCGTCGTGATCACCAGCGTCCTGGCGCTGCTGGCCTCAGCGACCGCCGCGCAGGATCGCAACGCGCCGGGCGGCCCGGAGTCCTCGGCCTTCACTCTTGAGACAGACCAGCCGCGGACGCCCGAGCAGGAAGCCGTGCGGTTCGACAAGGCCGATGTGGCGATCACCGTCCTGCCCGAGGACAAGGCCATCCGCGGCGTGGGGGTGCTGGACTTCACCGTCCTGACCCCGATCGACGCCCTGATGGTCGAGCTGGACGCCCTGTACGACGTCTCCGACGTGCAGGTCGACGGCCAGGCCATCCCCCGCGAGCGATGGAGCAATCCCGAAGGCCGGATGACCATCCAGCTGCCGCGCCCCCTGGCGGCGGGCGAGCAGACCACCCTGCGGATCGCCTACGGCGGCCAACCGCGGACGGCTCGACGCGCCCCATGGGACGGCGGTTTTGTCTGGTCGACCGCGCCCGGCGGCGAACCGTGGATCGCCACGGCGGTCCAGCTGGAAGGCTGCGACCTGATCTTCCCGTGCATCGACAACTCCAACGCCGAGCCGGGCCAGGTGGACCTGCACGTGACCGTGCCGTCCGATCTGTCGGCCCCCGGGCCTGGCGTCTTCCAGGGCAAGACCGACAATGGCGACGGGACCACGACCTGGAACTGGAGCATCAAGACTCCCAACATCTATGCGGTCAACATCAACGTCGGGCCTTTCGAGGAGGTCACGGCCGACTACCGCAGCCGGTTCGGCAACGTCATCCCGATGCATTTCTGGCACCTGAAGTCGGACAGGCCCGAAGACGTGCAGCGGCTGTTCGCCGAATTCCCGCAGATGCTGGATTTCTTCGAGGCGACCGTCGGCCCCTATCCGTTCGGCGACGAAAAGATGGGCGTGGTCGAGACCCCGCACCTGGGCATGGAGCACCAGACGCTGAACGCCTACGGCAACAATTACGAGATCAGCGCCCGGGGCTACGACTGGCTGCTGCAGCACGAGTTCGCCCACGAATGGTTCGCCAACCAGCTGACCAACTGGAACGCCGACGACATGTGGCTGCATGAGGGCCTGGGGAGCTATATGGAGCCGCTCTACGCCCGCTGGCTGCGCGGCGAGCGCTATATGCACCGCGAGCTGGCCGATCAGCGCGACGGACTGATGAACCGCGCGCCTGTGGTGTCCCGGACGCCGAAGACGGTCGATGACGTCTACAACCGGCCGACCGGCCCGGGCGCCGACATCTACGCCAAGGGATCGGTGATCGCGCACACCCTGCGCATGACCCTGGGCGACGAGGACTTCTTCGAGGCCCTGCGTATTCTCGTCTACGGCCGTCCCGACCCGGCGCCGGGGAATTTCCGGCCCGTCATCCGGTCCACCCCTGCGTACAACCAGATCATCAACGAGGTGACCGGGCGGAACTACGACTGGTTCTTCAACGCCTATCTGTACGAGGCCTCTCTGCCGGTTCTGAAACAGAGCCGCGACGGCGACCGGCTGCACCTCGAATGGTCGACGCCGGCCGGGGTTTTCCCGATGCCGCTGGAGGTCGAGGTCGACGGACAGGTCCAGGTGCTCGATATGCGCGACGGCCGCGGCTTCATCGACACGCCGGCCGGCGCGATCGTCATCGTCGACCCCGAGAACAAGGTCCTGCGCCAGCTGGACGAGGTCGACCGTCTGCAGGCTTATCGACAGACCCAGCGGGAACGCCGGCGGGCGGCCCAATGAGCGCCTGGACGAGACGGTCCGGCGCGCCGGCGGCCCTGATCGCCGCGACGGTCGCCCTGGCGGCGGCCGGCGCCCAGGCCCAGGAGCGGGAGACGCCCGCGCGCGAATCCACGCCCTTCACCCTCGCCTCCGACCAGCCCCGCACGCCGGAACAGCTGGCGGTGACCTTCGACAAGGCCGACCTGTCGATCAGGGTGATCCCCGACGAGACGGCGATCGACGCCGTGGCCGTGCTCGACTTCACCGCCACCGCCCCGATCCGCCGGCTGGCGGTCGAGCTGGACACCCTGCTGACCATCTCCGAAGTCGCCGTGGACGGCGTCGTGGTTCCGGCGGACCGCTGGTCCAATCCCGAGGGGCGGTTGACCGTTGAACTGGCCGCGGCCCTCGCGGCCGGCGAAACGGCCCGACTGAGGATCGCCTACGCCGGCCAGCCACGCGTCGCTCCGAACGCGCCATGGGACGGCGGCTTCCAGTGGGCCACCGCGCCGTCGGGCGAGCCCTGGATCGCCACCGCCGTCCAGGGCGAGGGCTGCGATCTCTTCTGGCCCTGCATCGACCACCCGCTGGCCGAGCCGGCCCGGGTCGACCTGCACATCACCGTGCCGTCCAACCTGTCCGCGCCTTCCAATGGCCGCTTCCTCGGCAAGCAGGATCACGACGACGGCTGGACCACCTGGAACTGGTCGGCCCGCCACCCCAACACCTACGCCATCGCCCTGAGCATCGGCCCCTATGCGGAGCGCACGGCGCAGTACCGCAGCCGCTTCGGCAACAGCTTCCCGATGACCTTCTGGCACCTGGCGAGCGCAGACCCGGCCAAGGTCGACGCCCTGTTCGCCCAGTTCACGCCGATGCTCGACTTCTTCGAGGCGACCGTCGGCCCCTATCCGTTCGCTGAGGAAAAGATGGGTGTGGTCGAGACCCCGCACCTGGGCATGGAGCACCAGACGATCAACGCCTATGGCAACGGCTACAAGCTGGACGGCCGCGGCTTCGATTGGCTCCTGCACCACGAGCTGTCGCACGAATGGTTCGGCAACCAGCTGACCAACCGCAACGCCGACGACATGTGGCTGCACGAAGGCCTCGGCAGCTACATGCAGCCGCTCTACGACCGGTGGCTCAATGGCGAGGCGTGGATGCAGAGCTCGCTGGTTGGTCAGCGCAAGGGTCTGCGCAACCGGTTCCCGGTGGTCTCGGGCACGGAGAAGACCGGGAACGAGGTCTATGACGGCGACATCGGACCCGGCAACGACATCTATTCCAAGGGCTCCCTTATCGCCCACAGCCTGCGCATGCTGATCGGCGACGAGGCCTTCTTCCGTTCGGTCACCCGGCTGGTCTACGGCACGGCGACGCCCCAACCGGGCGGCTTCCAGCCTCGCTACGGCACGACCGACGAATTCCGCGCGATCGCCAGCGAGGAGGCCGGCCGCGATCTGACGTGGTTCTTCCGCGGCTATCTATACCAAGCGGAACTGCCCGATCTGCGTCAGACCCGCGAGAACGGCGAACTGATCCTCCAGTGGGTGACCGGCGATGGCGGGGCCTTCCCGATGCCGGTCGAGGTCGAGATCGACGGCCGGCGGGAGACCGTGCCCATGACCGGGAGCCATGGCCGACTCGCCGTGCCGGACGGCGCGCATGTCCTGATCGATCCAGACAACAAGGTGCTGCGCCGGCTCGACTTCATCGAGGCCTGGCGGGCGGCGGCCAGACGCCCTCAGGCCGCCTCGGCCGTCACCGACTGACGCACCAGTTCACAGCGGCCCTGCGTCGTCAGGAAGGCGATGTCGGCCGCGTCGCGGCCGCAGGCGATGCGGACCAGGCCTTCGACCGGGGCCAGGCCGGTCGGATCGACCAGCCACCAGCCGTCCGAGAGCCAGACCTCGAAGATGGCGTGGAAGTCGGGAGGGTCCAACTGGTGCGCATAGGCGCTGACTGCGCGGGCCGGGATTCCGGAAGCGCGGCACAGGGTGATGCCCATGTGGGTGAAGTCGCGGCAGACGCCGGCCCGGTCGATAAAGGTGCGGGCCGCGGTCGTCTCACTGTCCGAGACGCCGGCCTCATAGTCGATTTCGACCTTGATCCAGTCGAGGATCTTCAGAACCCGGTCTCCGCCGACCGTACCGCCAAAGGTGCGCTCGGCGAACCGGCCGAACTGATCGGATGGGCAATAGCGGCTG
Source organism: Alphaproteobacteria bacterium (assembly GCA_018820665.1). GTDB lineage: Bacteria > Pseudomonadota > Alphaproteobacteria > Caulobacterales > Caulobacteraceae > Brevundimonas. The sequence continues at coordinate 22,795 of JAHJNW010000098.1, forward strand.
GGCCAGAGGTAGGTCAGAACCTCGGCGGGCAGGTCACCCCAGTCGTGCTGGACGGTAACCGGCGGCAACCCCTTCAGGGTGCCATTGTCGACCACGGCCTCATAGGTCAGGGCGACGTCGCCGGACAGGTGGGCACGTAGCGTACGGGCGCCGAACTCCTCGTCCTGATTTTCGACAAAGCCGATCTCGGGAACGACGGTAAGCCGTTCCTCCAGGATCGCCTGGCCCGGCCAATGCGCGACCTGAATCTTGTAGATCGCGTCCGTGGGCGGATCGAAGCGGTAGACGAGGTTGGCGCGGACACGAACTTTCATGGGACCGGACTGAGCCGGTCCCATGAGTTGGTCAATCCGTCAGCGATTGAAATCAATCGCTTTCGGAATCGTCCGTGGCGACGCCGACAGCAGCGGCGATGACGCCGGCGATGGCGAGCAGGCCGATGATGGGGATGCCGGCGAACTCGCTGGAGGACTCGGCGGGGGCGCCGATCCGGTCACCGATGCGGGCAGTGGATTGGGTCGTGGCAGCAGCTTGACCAGCGATCAACAGGCAACCGGCCGCGATGGCCAGAACAGTTTTCTTCATGATTAGTCTCCCGAGTTCCCCGGCTAAACCGGACAAAGGCGCATTCGGTTCCAGAACAGAACGAATCCAGCCTCGACTCCAGTGCCGACCGTCAATGTTAGGCTGAACGACGGTTGCATTGCAACATGCAGCCACAACCGCGGAGTTCCCTCAGCAGGTCAAGGCTCGAGTTCGATGTCCCAGTACAGGTAGTCGAGCCAGCTCTCATGAAGATAATGCGGCGGGAACCGACGGCCGAATTCCTGGAGCTGCCAGGCGCTCGGCCGGTGCGGCGCGCGGCGCATCGGCATGCCCGCCTGGTGCGGGGTGCGCCCGCCCTTCCGCAGGTTGCAGGGGCTGCAGGCGGCGACGATGTTCTCCCAGGTGGTCCGGCCGCCATGGCTGCGCGGGATCACGTGATCGAAGGTCAGCTCGGTCGTGGCGCTGCAATACTGGCAGGCGAAACCATCGCGCAGGAAGACGTTGAAGCGGGTGAAGGCGGGCTGCCTGTCCTGATCGACATAGTTCTTCAGCGCGATGACGCTGGGCAGGACGATCTCCATCGACGGACTGCGTACGACCTTGTCATAGGTCGAGACCACGTCGACGCGGTCCTGGTACACCGCCTTGACCACTTCCTCCCACGGCCAGATCGACAGCGGATAGTAGGACAGTGGGCGAAAGTCGGCGTTCAGCACCAGCGCGGGCCAGCCAGACGGAGGACGGCTCAGGACCTGCATCAGGCCCTCGCCGTGCAGACGGAGAGGATCAACGCGACGGGACTGAAGACACGTCTCCTTTCCTGACTATGGGCGGAATCCTACGCTTGATTCGACGCCTTGGCGATGACGGCGACGCGACGGTTTGGCGACGTCAGCCGCGCACCGCGCCGCCGGGATAGGACGGCAGGCTCCAGCCCCAGACGAGCGCGCCGGCCCGCAGCGCAAACCCGCAGGGCGCGGCGATCAGGGCGGCCTCGAGGTTGGACAGGCCCAGCGCCTTGAACGCTACATAGGCCGTGGCGGCGAGGATGGCGGCGGATACGGTGATTTCCCGGCGCAGCAGGATGGACGGCTGACCGGCCAGAAGGTCGCGGACGACGCCGCCGAAACAGGCGGTCAGGGCGCCCATGACGATGCATATTAGGGGCGCGGCGCCGAGGGCCTCGGCCTTGGCCGCCCCCAGCACGCCATAGGCCGCGAGGCCAAGCGCATCGAGCCATAGCAGGGCCCGGAAGCGCCAGTCGCGTTGGCCCACGAACCAGACCCCGACGGCGGCGGCGAGGCAGATGGCGATATAGCGCCAGTCCTGGACCCAGAACACCGGGGCGTCGAGCAACAGGTCGCGCAGGGTCCCCCCGCCGACGCCGGTGATGGCGGCGAAGAAGCCGAGGGTGACGAGATCATGCTTCTGGCGCGCGGCCGCCAGGGCGCCCGTGGCGCCGAACACCGCCACGCCCGCATAGTCCAGCACGAACAGCGTCGGCAGGATCGGTTCGGACAGGGCTTCCAGGGTCGGCGCGTCGATCACGGATGCGGCTCCTCCAGCGCGACCTCGCCGCGCCTGACCGCTCCATACCACCCCCACAGCAGATGCGCCGCAATGCTGCGATGGGGGCGCCAGACCTTGGCCCGGACATAGGCCGCCTTTTCACGCGGGCGCAGTTCGGCGCCGTCGGCCCAGCGTATCGCCTCCTGCAGGGCGATGTCCCCGGCGGGAAATATGTCTCGTCGCCCTTCGCAGAACATCAGAAAGGTCTCGGCCGTCCATTTGCCGACGCCCTTGATCGCGGTCAGCCGCGCCCCGGCCTCCTCGTCCGACAGGCTCTCCAGATGGTCGAAGTCGATCCGGCCCTCGACGTGGGCCCGGGCGATCTCGTGCCCATAGGTGGCCTTTTGAATCGACAGGCCGAAGCTCCGCAGGGTCTCGATGTCCGTGGCCAGGGTGCGTTCAGGCGTGACCACGCCGCCGAGCCCGGCCTCGACCCGGGCCCAGATGGCGGCGGCCGAGGCGATGGAGACCTGCTGGTCGACGATCATGTGGAACAGGCCCTCGAACCCGCCGACCCGGCGGCGCCATGAGAAGGCGGGGGTTTGGGCATGCGCCAGAGCCAGCCGCGGATCGAGATCCACCACCGCCCGGCGCGCCGCCTCGATATCGTCGAGCCAGTAGGGCGTCTGCATCGCGCGACCGTAGCGCCCGACCGCCGCACGACAAGCGGCAGTATAGGATCGCGTCCGCTTGCCGCTATCCTGCGGCGATGTTCGTCACCCGCTTCGCCCCCTCGCCGACCGGCCGCCTGCACCGCGGCCATGCGTTTTCGGCCCTTACGGCATGGCGGGCGGCTAGGGAGGCGGGCGGCCGTTTCCTCCTGCGCATCGAGGACATCGACCCGACCCGCTGCCGTCCGGAGTTCGACGCCGGCATCCTCGAGGACCTGGATTGGCTCGGCCTCGACTGGGAAGAGTCGGTGCGGCGGCAGTCGCGGCATCTCGACGACTACGCCGCCGTCGTCCGCGATCTGCAGGACCGGGGCCTGCTGTACCGCTGCTTCCGCACCCGCAAGGAGATCCTCGACGCCATCGGCGATGCGCCGCACGGCGCGGCGGAGGCCGTAAGACCGGGGCCCCATCCGGCGGAGGAGGAGGCACGCCTGCTGGCGGAGGAACGGCCCTTCGCCTGGCGGCTGTCGCTGTACCGCGCGCGCGAGGCTCTGGGCGGCGAGGCGTGGGACCGGCTGGGCTTCACCGAGGAGGGGGCGGACCCGGCGGGCGAGACGGGGCTGATCCGCGCGCGCCCCGAGACCGCCGGGGACGTGGTGCTGGCGCGCAAGGATGCGGGGACCGCCTATCATCTGGCGGTGACCCATGACGACGCCTTGCAGGGGGTGAGCCATGTCGTTCGCGGCGAGGACCTGTTCGAGGCGACGCATGTCCAGGTGCTGATCCAGGCCCTGATGGGCTGGGCGACGCCGGCGTATCGGCACCATCGTCTGCTGACCGGGCCGGACGGGCGGCGGTACGCCAAGCGGGACGGCTCGGTCACCCTGGCGCAGCTGAGGGCGGAGGGCGTCACGCCGGAGGCGCTGCGGGCGGAGCTGGGGTTCTGATCAGGTCGCGAGCCGGCCCTCCGATTTCGAGGCGGGGAAGACCACGTCGGGATCGGGCTTGTCCGCCGCGGCGCCGGGGCCGCCGATGGTGCGCAGGATGTGGCGGATGATGTTCAGCCGCGCCGTCTTCTTGTGGTCGGTGGCGATGACCGTCCAGGGCGCGGTGCGATGGTCGGTCTGGTCCAGCATGCGGTCGCGCGCCGCGCTGTAGTCGTCCCAGCGGTCCTGGGCCTCGGCGTCCAGCGACGAGACCTTGAACCGTTTCAGCGGGTCCGAGACGCGCGCCTCCAGCCGTTCGGCCTGTTCGGCCTTGGAGATGTCCAGCCACAGCTTGATGATGTTGATCCCGCCGTCGGCCAGCATCCGCTCGAAATGCGGCGCGTCCTTGAGGAACTGGGTGTAGTCGATGGACTGGCAGAACCCCATGACCCGCTCGACCCCGGCGCGATTGTACCAGGAGCGGTTGAACAGCACGGTCTCGCCCTCGGCCGGCAGGTGCGGGACATAGCGCTGGAAATACCACTGGCCGGTCTCGCGATCGGTCGGCTTGGGCAGGGCGACGACCCGTGTCTGGCGCAGGGCCATGTGGGCGGTGATGCGTTTGATGGCCCCGTCCTTGCCCGCCGAGTCGCGGCCCTCGAAGACGATCACCGTCTTGATTCCCTTGTCGATGGTCCAGGCCTGGGTCTCGACCAGCAGGATCTGCAGGCGCTCCAGCTCGGCTTCGTATTCGTCGGTTTTCTTGCCCATGGCGCCACCGTGCGCCCGCCGGGCCGGCGCGGCAAGGCGAGGCGCCGGGCCGCCGCGCATTGCGTTCGTCGCCCGGCCCATTAAGGCTGGACCGGTGAAACGCGACTTCGCCGACTTCTGGAACCTGCTGTGGGAGGCGACGCTCGGCGTCTGCGCCGCCTTCGCCCTGCTCAACGCCTTCGCCCCGCCGCAGGACCTGCCGTGGAAGCCGCTGGATCTGAGCCGGCCGGTGGGCGCGGCCACGGCGGCCAAGGTGGCCGATTTCGTCGTGCCCCCGACCGCCGCCCCGGAAGAGACCGCCGCCGTCACCGACGCCTGCATGCAGACGCTGCGCGAGGCCGGGGTCACCGTCGAACGGGCCGAGGACAAGGACGACGGCGGCTTCTGCGTCGTGCGCGGGGCGGTCCGCATCACCGGCGGGGCCGTCACCCCCCTGCCCGGCAATCCGGTCATGCAGTGCCCGCTGGCGGTGCGATACGTCATCTGGGACCGCCAGGTGCTGCAGCCGGCGGCCGAGGCGGCGTTCGGCAGCCGGGTGGCGCGGCTGAACGAGGTCGGCACCTACAGCTGCCGCCGCATCTATGGCCAGACCGACCCCAACGCCAGTCCCAGCGAACATGCGCGGGCCAACGCCCTGGACATCGGCGGCATGACGCTGGAGGACGGCCGTACGGTCTCGGTGCTGGCCGACTGGGACGGCGAGGGGCCGCGCGGGGCGGAAGGCCGGGACTTCCTGGCGCGCGTCCGCGACGGGGCCTGCCGGGTGTTCTCGACGGTGCTGACGCCCGACTACAACGCCGCCCACGAGAACCACCTGCATCTGGACGGGGCCCCGCGCGGCCTGTGCGCCCTGCCCGGCGGCCGCCGCGACCCTGACGGCGGCTAACCCTGTTCCCGACGCCGGCGAATCGGTTTGCGGTTGACCGCCCCGGCTTTTCTGGGAGAGAAATAGCCCCGCAGTCCGGATTTCGCGCGGCCTCCACACCCGTGCCCGCTCCTTCGCTGAATGAGCTCGTCCAGATGGGCTGTCGGACGTCCCTCGAGGGGCGTCCGCCTGGAAAAGCGCGTTCAGGAGACGCAATATGGCGACCGGCACGGTCAAGTGGTTCAACCCGACGAAGGGTTTCGGCTTCATCCAGCCCGATGGCGGCGGTCAGGACGTATTCGTCCACATCACCGCCGTGCAGAAGGCGGGCCTGCAAGGCCTCGATGAGAACGCCAAGGTCGAGTACGAGCTGGAATCCCAGCGCGGCAAGACCTCGGCCATCGATCTGAAGCTGCTCTGAATCCAGACACTTCCAATCTCTGAGACGGGCGCGGCGGCTTCGGCCTCCGCGCCTTTCTTTTTGCGCTGGCGGGGCTTTTTGCCCGGGGACCGCGAACCCGGTCATCCGAAAATGCGAAAACCCTGTCATCCCGACACTCCCGGACCCCCGTCGGCGTCCTCGCGCGGGCCGATGTCGGCGTATTCGGGCGGCAGGGGGCGGCCGGCGACGAGGTCCTCGGCGAGGCGCAGGGCGCGCTCGCGCAGGAATTGGCGGGCCAGCCTCTGGCCGGACTCGGCCTCGCGTTCCTGCTCGGCCGGATCGTATTCGACCCATTCGAACAGGGCGTCGAGGCGGGCGATCTCATTGGCCGCCCGGGCCAGCCGCAGGGCCGTCAGCCCGCGTCCGCCCCGGACCGCCTCGGCGGCGGCGGCGAGGGTGCGGCGGGCCAGGTCGTTGGGGCGGATCTGGATCGGCGACGACCAGGCGGCGACGATGTCGTCCTCGGTCAGGGCCCCGTCGGGATCGGCCGGGACGCCGGGCGCGGCGAGGGTCCCGGCGGGGCCGGCCGGCGGCGTCCGCCCCAGCGGCC
>JAHJNW010000099.1 GCA_018820665.1 Alphaproteobacteria bacterium
CCATTTCGATGACCTCGGGCGGCGGCGCCTGGGACAACGCCAAGAAGGTCATCGAGGAGGGCTTCACCGACAAGAACGGCGTCGTCCACGGCAAGGGCTCCGAGGCGCACAAGGCCGCGGTGACCGGCGACACGGTGGGCGATCCCTACAAGGACACCTCTGGACCGGCGGTGAACCCGATGATCAAGATCACCAACATCGTGGCCCTGCTGCTGCTGGCGGTTCTGGCCAGCGGCAATATCGGCTGATACTTCCCTCCACCGCGGCCCTCGGGCTGCGGCGGGCCGCCACGAAAGACGCCCCGGAGAGCGATCTCCGGGGCGTTTGCGTGTCTGGCGATAAAGTGGGTGCGGACCTAGTCGGGACGGCGCTGGCCCGGCTCGTTCTCGTCGGTGCGCGGCAGCTGGCCGCGGCCGACGTTGCCGAGCAGCTGTTCCAGAATGGTCATTTGACGACCGCGGGTCGGGGTTTCGCGCCCGTTCATGGCGACCTGCTGGCCGTCATCGAGGCTGAGCGTACGAACATCGGACACCTGGCCGGTGTCGTTGAAGGTGATCTCGGTCACCGATCGTTGCGTCACACGGGCGGGATTGTAGGTGTATTTCTCGGTTACCTGGCTGATGTAATACCAGATGTTGTCCCGCTCGAAGGTCGAGGTCGTGGACGGGGTGCCCAGCTTGGTCAGCACGGTCTGTTTGGTGTCCGTCCCGGCCACGATTTCATTGGGCTTGGCGTCGATGGCCTGAAAGCCGTTCTGCCCCACGATCGGCGCGCAGCCTGCGGTCAGCGCGGCAGCCGACAGGGCGGCGAGGAAGAGCTTGGTACGGAGCATGGACGGCGCCTGCGAGAGAACAAGGTCTTTGACCTAACCGGAGCCGAGCCTTAGTTCAACGGCGCGGCGGAAAAGGGGCCGTATGATCATGCTTCAGAATCTGTTCCGATCCCGACCCCGCAAGCGAAACGGCGAGGCGCTGTATGAACTGGCGGTGCGCCAGGCGCGCGAACCGGGCTTCTATACGCGCCTCGGGGTGTCCGACCGGATCGACGCCCGTTTCGAGCTCTACACCCTGCACGTGCTGTTGCTGATCATGCGGCTGCGCGACGAGGGCGAGCGCGGCGCCGAGGCGGCCCAGGGTCTGTTCGACGTCTATGTCTCGGCGCTCGACCACGCCCTGCGGGAACTGGGCGTCGGCGACATCTCGGTGGGCAAGAAGATGCGCAAGCTGGGCGAGGCCATGTACGGCCGCATGACGGCGTGGGAGCCGCTCCTGCGCGCGGCCGATGCAGCCGGCCTGTCGCTCAGCCTGTCGCGCAATGTCTACGAGAGCGAGAACCCGGCCGCGGGCGAGGCCCTGGCGGCCTATGCCCTGGCCAGCCGCGCCCGCCTGGCGGCGCAGGATTTCACTACCGTGACCACACGGCCGGACTGGGCGGAGATCAACAAATGAGCGGCGTGACCCTGCCTTACAGCGAGCCGGTGCGGCTGCATCAGGTCGGCGCCGGCGTGACCCGGCGGCTGGAGCCGGACGCGGCGGCGCGGACCCGCATCGCCAAGGCGCTCGACCTCGCCTCGCTGGACCGCTTCGTCGCCGAGGTGACCCTGGCGCCGGCCCCGGCCGGCTGGCGGCTGTCGGGCCGGGTGCGGGCCAGCCTCGCCCAGACCTGCGGCATCACCCTCGAACCCCTTCCGGTCGAGATCGACGCTCCCTTTGCCCTGTCCCTCGCCGAGGCGGTCGATGAGGACTCCGAAGAGATCGTGATCACCCTCGACGACGAATCGCCCGATCCGATCGAGGGCGGGCAGGTGGATTTGGGCCAGTATGCGGTCGAGCAACTGGCGCTGCAGCTGGATCCTTTCCCGCGCAAGCCGGGGGCCGAGTTCGTACAACCGCCGGAGCCGGCGGAAATCTCGCCCTTCGCGGTCCTGAAGCAACTTCGTCCCGACGACGAAGGTTGACGCAACGGCGGCGTGGTTGCATCCCCCCGGTGCGACGCTATCGTCCCCCCAAACCGGCGCCGGGCTGACGGCGCGACGGAGTCGAAACGGCTTGCCATCCCCAGTACTGATTTCGCTCGACGCCATGGGCGGGGATCACGGCCCCCCCGTCGTGGTGGCGGGTGTGCGCGACTATCGCCAGCGCCACCGCGGCGAGGGCGTACGCTTCCTGCTGCACGGCGACGAGACGGCCATCCGCGCTGAAATGGCGAAACACGCCCTCGGCGACGATGTCTGCGAGGTCCGGCACACCGACAAGGTTGTGGCCATGACTGAAAAGCCAGCGCAGGCGATGCGCCGCGGCAAGGGCTCCAGCCTGTGGAACGCCATCGAGGCGGTCAAGCTCGGCGAGGCCGGGGCGATCGTCTCGGCCGGCAACACCGGCGCCCTGATGGCGATCTCGAAACTGCTGCTGCGCATGTCGGCGCACGGACTGGAGCGCCCCGCCATCGTCGCCAGCTGGCCGACCCTGCGCGGCGTCACCGCCGTGCTGGACGTCGGCGCCAACATCGAGAGCGACGCCGAACAACTGGTCGAGTTCGCCATCATGGGCGAGGCCTTTCATGCCGCGGTGCACGGCGCGGAACGACCGACCATCGGCCTTCTCAACGTCGGTTCCGAGGACATGAAGGGTCACGAGGAGGTGCGCGAGGCCGCGCGCATCCTGCGGGAAGGCGGCTTCGGGCTTGACTACAAGGGCTTCGTCGAGGGCGACGACATCGCCAAGGGCACCGTCGACGTGGTCGTCACCGACGGGTTCACCGGCAATATCGCCCTGAAGACCGCCGAGGGCGTGGCGCGCTTCATCTCGGCCCTGCTCAGGGAGGCTCTGACCTCCAGCGTCTCGGCCAGGGCGGGCGCCCTGCTGGCCCTGCCAGCGCTGAAACGGATGCGTCAGCGGATCGACCCCAGCGCCATCAATGGCGGCCCTCTGCTGGGCCTCAACGGCATCGTCGTGAAGAGCCACGGCGGCGCCGACGCCGTCGGCTTTGGCAACGCCATCCGCATCGCCGTCGACCTGGCCCGCAGCGACTATCTGCAGAAGGTCAGCGACAGCCTGAACCGGCTGACCCTCGTGCTCGAACAGCCGCCCGTCGAGGGTGCGGCCACGGAGACCCCCCAGTGAGCGTCATTCGCAGCGCCGTGACCGGCGTCGGCTCCTATCTGCCGGAACAGGTCGTCACCAACGCCGATCTGGCGAAGATCGTCGACACCTCGGACGAATGGATCGTCGAGCGCACCGGCATCCGCCAGCGCCACAAGGCGCGTGACGACCAGCCGACCAGCGATCTGGCGGTCGAGGCGGCGAAACGGGCCCTGATCGACGCCGGCCGCGAGGTCGGCGACATCGACCTGATCATCGTCGCCACGACCACGCCCGACATGACCTTCCCGTCGGTGGCGTCGATCGTCCAGCGCAAGCTGGGGGTGCCGACCTGCATCGCCTTCGACATCCAGGCCGTCTGTTCCGGCTTCGTCTACGCCCTCAGCGTGGCCGACAGCTTCGTCGCTCGCGGAAACGCCCGCTGCGCCCTCGTCATCGGCGCCGAGGAAATGACCCGGCTGATGGACTGGACCGACCGTTCGACCTGCGTCCTGTTCGGCGACGGCGCCGGCGCCGTGGTGGTCGAGCCGCGCGAAGGGCAGGGGACCAAGGCCGACCAGGGCCTGCTCGGCTTCGCCCTGCGCTGCGACGGGACCAAGACCGACCTGCTGTACGTCGACGGCGGCCCGGCCACGACCGGAACCGTCGGCCATCTGCGCATGGCCGGCAACCAGGTGTTCCGCAACGCCGTGGTCAATATCGCCGAGGCGATCACCGCCTGCTGCGCCGCCTCGGGCATCGAGGTCGCCGATGTCGACTGGTTCGTCCCGCACCAGGCCAACCAGCGCATCATCAAGGGCGTCGGCGATCGTCTGGGATTGGACGAAAACAAGGTCATCTCGACCGTCGCCACCCACGCCAACACCTCGGCCGCCTCGATTCCGCTGGCCCTCGACGCGGCCATCCGGGACGGACGGATCAAGCGCGGCGACCTGATTCTGGCCGAGGCCATGGGCGGCGGCCTGACCTGGGGCGCGTGCGCCTTTCGTCTGTAGGGCGTATTTCGCCTTTCCATTTGAAGGCGCTTGCTCTTTTATGGCGGCGACAGACTTTTCGAGGGGAGCGGACCATTGGCTCAGCACCAGACCCTGACGCGGGCGGACCTGTGTGAGGCGGTCCATGAGGAGGTCGGCCTGTCGCGCCAGGAGTGTTCGGCCATGGTGGAACGCACTCTGGAGCTGATCATCGAATCGCTGGAGCGCGGCGAGACGGTCAAACTGTCGGGCTTCGGCGTCTTCCAGGTCCGCGACAAGCGCGCCCGCATGGGCCGAAATCCCAAGACCGGCGAACCGGCCGCGATCCATCCGCGCCGTGTCATCAGCTTCCGCGCCTCGCAGATCATGAAGGGCCGGGTGCACGACGCCGTCGTGCCCGCCTGACCTCTGTGGCCAAGAGTCCGAACGCCTTTCGCACCATCTCCGAAGCCGCCGACGAAGTCGGGTCGCCGCAGCACGTCCTGCGCTTCTGGGAGACCAAATTCACCTTCATCACCCCGCTGAAGCGGGCCGGCGGCCGGCGCTTCTACCGGCCCCAGGACGTGGTGGTGCTCAAGGCGGTCAAGCGGCTGCTGCATGAGGACGGCCTGACCATCAAGGGCGTCCAGCGCCTGCACCGTGAACAGGGGCTCAAGCGGCTGGCCCTCTATGGCGACCCCGACGGCCTCGTCCCGTTCGAGCCCGAGAACGGCGCCGCCACGCCGGCCTCCACCCCAACCCCCGCACAGGCCCCGGCGGCGGTTTCAACCGACGGATCCGCCCTGCGGCTGCGTCAGCTGCTCCCCGAACTGGAGGGCGCCCGGGCCCGGCTGGAGGCCGTTCTTTCGAGAACCGCCTGACCGGTCGCTTTTGGGTTTGCGGGGCGACGGCGCCCCGTCTATAGGGAGCCCCTCTCGGAGCGTGGCGCAGCCTGGTAGCGCACTTGACTGGGGGTCAAGGGGTCGCAGGTTCGAATCCTGTCGCTCCGACCATCTTCCCTTGACCCGGTCTCCATCTCACTGATTTCAGGACCCGCGGGTCAGCCCTTGCGGCCGCCCTCGGCCCAGCGGAACAGCGGATACAGCGGCACGCCCCAGCCGATGCCGGCGACGGCGTAGACCAGCAGGTCGATCATCGGCCCGGGCGGCAAGATCCCCCGCAGCGCGATCGCCCCCCAGATCCAGAAGACGAGGAAGGCGACCACCCCCAGCATGGCGACGAAGCGGCGCGTCCGCGGGCCCATCAGCGCTTGCTCCGGAACAGGAAGAAGGCGGCCAGGGCGATGACCGAGGCGGCCAGCGACCAGCCGACCCAGGTCCACTGGTCCATGGTCGAGACGGCGAACACCCGCACGGCCAGGAACCAGCCGGCCAGGCCCGCCACGCCGGACACCAGCGAGGTGGCGAACAGGCCGCGCCGCCCGGTCAACTGGTCCGCCGTCCAGGCCAGGGCGAAGGCGCCGAGAACGGCGATGGCGATGTCGGCGTAGGGCAACCGGGTTCTCCAGACCTGCGACGCTCCGGCGCCGAAAAGCGACTCGATCTCGCCACCGGGGCCGGGCATACCGCTCCGGCGGGCGTCGGACCAGCGGCCCCGCCCAGTGTAACGGTCGGGAGAGCAGGCGTCGAATGAAGCGTTTCATCGGGGACGATCGGAGTCCGGCCGTCGCGATCTGGCTGTTCGCCACGGCCTTTCTCGTCTTCGCCATGGTCGTCGTCGGCGGCGTCACCCGCCTGACCGGCTCGGGCCTGTCGATCACCGAATGGAAGCCGATCATGGGCGCCCTGCCGCCGATGAACGCCGCCGACTGGGCCGAGGCCTTCGAGAAATATCGCGCCATTCCCCAGTATGAACAGGTCAACGCCGGCATGAGCCTGGCCGAGTTCCAGGGCATCTTCTGGTGGGAGTGGGCGCACCGGCTGCTGGGCCGGCTGATCGGCCTCGTCTTCGCCGTGCCCTTCTTCGTCTTCCTGCTGATGCGCCGGCTGCCGCGGCGGCTGATCGCCCGCTGCGCCGTCCTGCTGGCCCTCGGCGGCCTGCAGGGGCTGATCGGCTGGTGGATGGTCTCCAGCGGCCTCAGCGAGCGCGTCGACGTCGCGCCCGAGCGGCTCGCCGTCCACCTCGGCCTCGCCCTGCTGATCTTCATGGGCCTGATCTGGACCGGGCTCGAGGCGTGGAACGGCGCCGAGCGCTCGCGCCATCCGGTCGGCTGGAGCCGCGGCGCGGCCATCCTGCTCGGCGCCGTCTTCCTGCAATGCCTGCTGGGCGGCCTCGTCGCCGGGGCCAAGGCCGGTTTCGTCTATACCGACTGGCCGCTGATGAACGGCGCCGTCCTGCCGCCGGTCGAGTGGGGCATGGGCGCCCTGGCCTTCCTGCACGATCAGGCGCTGGTCCAGTTCAACCACCGGATCATGGCCTACGCCCTGCTGATCGGCGGAACCCTCTACGCCGTCCAGGCCTGGCGCTGGCGGCTGGCCGAGGGTCTCGGCGTCGCCGCCTTCACCGTGGCGGCCGTGCTGTGGCTGCAGGCGGCGCTCGGCGTCGTCACCCTGATCCACGCCGTGCCGCTGTGGCTCGGCGCCCTGCATCAGGCCGGCGCCGCGCTGGTGCTGGCGGTGGCGACCATCAACCTGTGGCTGGTCCGCCGCTCCCAGCCGCGCCTGTTTACGTCCGGGCCGAGGTCCAGGGGCCTCTGATCGCGAAGGTCACGCCCGGATACATGATGTTGACGAACATCACCTGACCGTCCGGCGAGAAACAGGCCCCGGCGAACTCGGAATTGCCGGTGAAGACGTTGCGGGCGATCGTATAGCTCTTCCCTTCCGGGGTGACGCCCTTGATGTGGTTGCGGACGTCGGTCGAGTAGTTGTCCTCGCACAGGATCAGATGCCCCCAGGGCGCGACGGCCAGGTTGTCGACCATGTTCATCACCCGCTTGTCGGCGCTCTCGGCGAACAGCTGCAGCCGACCCGGGCGGCGGGCCTCGCCGCGACCGCCCTCGGCCGGCGACGGCACATAGCGGAACACCTGACCGGCGCGCAGCGGCCCGCCGGAGGTCGCCGTCATATAAAGCTCGCCGTCGCCCCAGTAGATGCCTTCGCCCCGCGCCACCAGGGCCGCGCCCTTGGCGTGACCGCGCAGGCGCAGGTCGCCGGCCGGGTCCTCGACATCGTCCATGTCGATCCAGGTCACCTCGCGCCAGTCGCCGGTCGACCAGGCCCGGGCGTCATGGTTGCGGGTGTCGGCCCCCGGCGCGTCGCGCCAGCCCATGGCCTGCAGCCGGCCCTTCGACAGGTCGCCCGGCGTGTCGGGAATGAAGCGGTAGAACAGGCCGTCGCCCTGGTCCTCGGTCTGGTAGGCGATGCCGGTGCGCGGATCGATGCAGACGGCCTCATGCTTGAACCGGCCCATGGCCTTCAACGGAACCGGATCGACCAGTCCGGTCGCCGTCGCCGGCACGTCGAACACCCAGCCATGCGACTTCGTCACATCGGCCTCGGCGGCGGTGTCCAGATTTTCCTCGCAGCTCAGCCAGCTGTTCCACGGGGTGCGGCCGCCGGAGCAGTTGGTCGAGGTCCCGGCCAGCGACAGATGCTGGCGGATCGTGCGCCGGGTCTCCAGATCATAGACCACGGTCGTCGTGCCGCCGGGCAGGGCGCGGCCGTCCTTGTAGGTATCGAACCCCTTCGCCGGGTCCAGCTGGCCGATCCGCTCCTGATGGAAGCCGCCGGGCCCCATATTGCGATGTAGGCCGCTGGCGCCGTTGAGCTCGTGGTTGCGGACCAGGGCGACCGTGCCGTCGCCAAGATCGAAACAGCCCATTCCGTCGGGCTGGCCGGGGACGAACAGGCCGTCGTCCATGGTGTCGCCGCTCTGCGAAATGACCTGGTAGGAGAAGCCCTCGGGCAGGTCGAGCAGCCGGTTCGGGTCCCGCACCAGCGGACCATAGCCCCCGACCTCGTTGACATAGGTCTCTTCCGTCGCGGCCGTCTGGGCCTGGACGCTGCTGGCGAGGCCGGCGAAGGCGACGGCGGCGGCCGAGCCGGTGAGAAGATCGCGACGTTGCAGGCGCATGGGAACACTCCGGAATTAGGCGGCGACTTATGGCCCTGCGGCCGGCGCCGGTCATCAGGGTTTTGTGACGAACCCCGTCCCGGGCGGCTTGGTCGCACCCGCGAGGACGCTGGCGCCCCCGCCCGCCCCGTTCTAGGTCTCGCGCATGGATTTCACCGACGACGCCTTCGTCCTCTCCGCCCGGGCCCATGGCGACACCGGCGTGGTCGTCGAGCTGCTGACCGCCGAACACGGCCGCCGCGCCGCCTATGTCGCCGGCGGCGCGTCGCGCAAGATGAAGCCCTTCCTGCAGGCCGGCGCCCGGGTCACGGCCGACTATCGCGCCCGCACCTCGGATCACCTCGGCTCGGCCCGGCTGGAGCCGGTGGGGGAGGGGCCCAGCGCCCTGTTCGACGACCCGATGGCCCTGACCGGCCTCGCCGCCGCCGCGGCGGTGGCGCAAGGCAGCCTGCCCGAGCGCGAGCCTCACCCGGGCGCCTTTCTGGCGTTTGAAGCCCTGATGGGCGCCTTCATCCTGCCTGACGTCTGGCCGGCCATCTTCGTCCGCTTCGAGGCGGGCCTGCTGGAGGATCTCGGCTTCGGCCTCGACCTGTCGCGCTGCGCCGTGACCGGGACCATGGATGACCTGATCTGGGTCAGCCCGCGCACCGGCCGCGCCGTCAGCCGTGACGCCGGCGCCCCCTATGCTGACAAGCTGCTGACCCTGCCGCCCTTCATGCTCGGCGCCCAGGCCGGGCTGGGAGAGGGCGACGTCGGCGCCGGGCTGGCCCTGACCGGACATTTCCTCGAACAGTTCGTCTTCCACCCGCAGAACAAACCGATCCCGCCGGCGCGGGTTTGGATGCTCGACAAACTGGGCGAGGCGGGGCGGCTTTAGGCGTGACACTGGGCCGTGACGCTGTGCTTGCAATCCGCGAAAACATGTACGGGTTATCAAAAAAATCGCCCGCCAGATCAACGACATGACCTGTTAGAATAGCTGAATCATTAGTCGAGGAAGAAACGGGGGATAATGTCGGGATGACACAGCACCACCCTCTCCCCCACACCCGCCGCCCGCCCCAGGACTGGGCCGCCGCCCGCGCCGACTACGAAGCCGGGGCCTCCATTCGCATTGTCGCCGAGCGCCACCAGCTGAACATTCGCCCCGTGTCACGGCACGCCCGCGAAGAAGGCTGGCAGGCGCCGCGGGTCGAGGCCTCGGAGGCCTGGGCCACGGCGCGCTCCGCCCGCGACTACGACCCTGAAGCGATGGAGGAGATGCTCACCGTCGGCCATGTCGTCGACCGGGACGAGGAGGCCCTGCTGCTGCGGCCCGACACCCTCGGCCTGTGCCGCTTCGCCTTCCGCCGCGCCGCCGAATGCGCCGGCGTCAGCGGCCCGACCGAAGCGATGGCGTGGATCCGGCTGGCCCAGGCCACCGCCCGTCTGCGCCGTCACGTCGATGTCGACGTCCGGCCGATGAGCGAGGCCGACTACCGCCGCGTCGCGGCCCTGGCCCGCGAAGAAACCGACGCCTTCATGGAGGCGGTCGACGCCGCGCCGCCCGACGATTTCGCAGCCGAAATGTCCGAAGTGTCCGAAAGTGTCCCATGAATTTTCCCGGGACTCGGACACATCGCTAGACTTCCCGTTCCTGAACCCCGATTCGAAACCGCATGACCGTTCACACCCCGCCGCCGGAAGGCGGACGCATTATCGATGAGCCAATGAGCGAGGCGCTGTCGCGCCGCTATCTCTCCTATGCGCTCTCGACCATCACCCAGCGGGCACTCCCCGATGCCCGCGACGGCCTGAAGCCTATCCACCGGCGCATCCTGCACGGCATGCGGTTGCTGCGGCTTGATCCGGGTGGCGCCTACAAGAAGTCG
>JAHJNW010000100.1 GCA_018820665.1 Alphaproteobacteria bacterium
ATGGCGGAGATGGACTGCGCCGAGATGATGGTGATGACGGACGATACGGCGGGGAAGGGGATGGCTCCCTGCAGCGAGATGACGCCCGACTGTATCGCCAAGATGGGATGCGCCGCTGTCGCGGCCCCCGTTCCGCCGGCACCGGCCCTGTCTCGTCCGATGGCGCCGAACGCGATGAAGTTCGCCACCGCGAACGTCGTCCGGAAGGGGGCTGGGCCGCTCCCTCTCAAGGATCCGCCGAAACCGTTGGCGTAGACCGCTTTCGCTGATTGGAAGACCGTGCGCGCCGCTTCGCGGCCGCAGTGTTCCCTGATCCATTGAGCTCTACGCCTGTGTCTCGACCCGCGAGTCGACCGGGCGGATTCCGAGGAATTCCATGACTGTTCGTTTGAGGCCGGCGCTACGCATCCCTGCGTACCCGACGCCGCCCGACGCCCTGCCGTCCATCGCCCTCAGGCGAGCCACGGCTCCGGACATACAAACAGACGTCGCAGCGGCTTCCCGCTGGGCATTTCTGGCCGTGTCCGTCCTGATCCTGGCCGCCGGCACCGGGCCGGCGCGGGCCGAGCCACAGACGTTCGAAGAGGCCTTGGCGCGCGCCGCCGCTGATGCGCCCGGCCTGAGAGCCGGGGCGCTTGGCGTGGAGGCGGCGCAAGCCTCAGCTGAAGCCGCCGGGCGGCTGCCGGACCCACGTCTGAAATTCGGCCTTAACGGCTTCCCCGTCACGGGCCCCTCAGCGGGGCGCTTCGACGAGGTCATGATGACCAATGTCCAGGTCGGACTACAGCAGGACGTGCCCAGTCGTGCGCGGCGTCGCGCCGAACGCGGCATCGCCCGGGCGGACATCAACGTGGCCCGGGCCCGTGAGGACATCAGCCTTTGGCAGGTCCGGGCCGCGACGGGCCAGGCCTGGATCGACCTCCACTATGCCGAACGACGCCTGGAGGTGCTGGACGACCTGCTCGTCTCGCTTGAACCCCTGTGGGAGACCGCGCCCTCGGGCGTCGCCTCAGGGGCCAGTCGACCGGCTCAAATTCTGGGGCCCGTCGAACTGCGCGCCGCGCTCGACGATCGGCGCGATGGGTTGCGCGCGGATCTGGCGCGGGCGCGAGCGGAACTGTCCCGCTGGACCGGCGATCCGGTTCCGAGCGCCAGTGGTCCGCCTCCCGCCATCGATCTTGAGCCTGGAGCCTTCGATGTCGATCTCAACGGACTGCCGGCGCTACGCGCTTACGCCGCCTTTAGTGACCGGGCCGAGGCGGATCTCGATCTGGCCCGCGCCGGCCGCCGCCCCGACTGGTCGTTCGAAGCCAGCTACGCCCGTCGGGATCCGATGTTCGGCGATCTGGTCTCTGTCGGGGCGAGCGTGCGGCTTCCGCTGTTCCAGTCCAGCCGGCAGGAGCCGGTGATCGCGGCGCGCGCCGCCGACGCCCGGCGTGTCGACGCCGAACAGGAGGCTGCTGAGCGGCAATGGACGGCGATGCTGCGAGGTGACCTCGCCGACTATGAGGTCGCGCGAACCCGGTGGATCCGGGCACGGGACGTGGTTCTGCCCAATCTGCGCACCCGCGCCGATCTCGAAACCGCCAGCTACGGCGCGGGCCGGGCCGGGATCATGGATGTCCTCGACGCCTTCACCGCCCTGGCCAACGCCCGGCTGGACGCCCTCGACAAGGAGGCTGACGTGGCGCGCCGCGCCGTCGGCTTCACCCTGACCTACAGGAGCGACCAATGATCCGGTTTGAGCGCAAAAACCTTCGTCTTGCCGCCGCCGCCGCCGGACTGGTGCTCCTCGGCGGTGTCGCCGCTCTGGGGCTGACGCGGCTGGGAGGAGGGGGCGACGCGTCCGTTCCCGCCGCGGGCGAGCGTGAGGTGCTCTACTGGTACGACCCGATGGTCCCTGCCCAGAAGTTCGACAAGCCCGGCAAGTCGCCGTTCATGGATATGCAGCTGGTGCCGCGCTATGCCGACGACGCGGCAGGCGCGGCGGCGGGGGTTCGCATTGACCCGGCCCTGACCCAGAACCTCGGCGTTCGTTTCGCCACCGTCCGATCCGGCACCCTCGACGGCGATCTGAACGCCAGCGCGGTGGTGGACTACAACGAGCGTGACGTCGCCGTGGTGCAAACGCGCGCCAGCGGCTTTGTCCAAAGAGTCTACGGACGCGCCCCCGGCGACGTCATCGCCAGCGGTGCCCCCCTGGCCGATCTGCTGGTCCCCGACTGGGGTGGAGCCCAGCTCGAATACCTCGCGGTCCGGCGCACCGATGACGCCGCCCTGATCCAGGCGGCGCGGCAACGGTTGCTGCTGCTCGGCATGCCGGAGTCCCTGATCGCGGCGGTCGAGCGCTCGGGCCGTCCGCGCACCACGGTGACCGTCACCAGTCCGATCGGCGGGGTCATTCGAAGCCTCGGCGTGCGCGCGGGCATGACGGTGCCGGCGGGCCTGACCCTGGCCGAGGTCAACGGCCTGTCGACCGTGTGGCTCAATGCTGCGGTACCCGAGACCCTCGGCGGCCAGCTACGGGTCGGGCGTGCGGTCGAAGTGACCCTCGCGGCCTTCCCCGGGGAGCGCATGACCGGTCGTCTGATCGCCCTGCTGCCCGAGGTGGCGAGCGACAGCCGCACCCTGACCGCGCGGATCGAATTGCGAAACCCGGGCGGTCGTCTTCGTCCCGGCATGTACGGACAGATCACCTTCGGCGGCTCCACAACACCGGCCCTGTTGGTGCCGTCCGAAGCGGTGATCCGCACCGGTCAGCGCAATCTGGTGATGCTGGCGGCGGAGGGCGGACGCTATCAACCGGCAGAGGTCCGGGTCGGGCGCGAGGGCGGGGGGCAGACCGAGATCCTCGCCGGCCTGCGCGAAGGCGAGCGGGTCGTGGCCTCGGGCCAGTTCCTGTTCGATTCCGAGGCCAGTTTGTCCGGCGTCGAGGCGCGGCCCCTCGATCGGGCCGCCGGACGGGCGGAGAGCGCTTCGACGCCCCCGATTTACCGGACCAGCGGCCGGGTGCAGTCGATCGCGGGGCGTTCGATCACCCTGGCTCATGGGGCGGTGCCGGCGCTTCAGTGGCCGGCGATGACCATGACCTTCGCCCTCGCCGAGCCGGTCAAATTGGACGGCATCCGGACGGGAGGTCAGGTCGATTTCGCCTTCGACATGGTCGGGGGCAAGCCCACCATCCGAAGCCTGACCCGTCGTGAGGCGGGCCAGTGATCGCCGCCATCATTCGCGCCTCGGTCAAGGCGCGCTTCCTCGTCCTGCTGGCCGCCTTTGCCCTGGTCGCCGCCGGCCTCTGGGCCGTGCGCAACACGCCGGTGGACGCCCTGCCGGACCTGTCCGACGTGCAGGTGATTATCCGCACCTCCTACCCCGGCCAGGCCCCGCAGATCGTCGAAAACCAGGTCACCTATCCGCTGGCGACCACCATGCTGTCGGTGCCCGGCGCCCGAACGGTGCGGGGCTATTCCTTCTTCGGCGACAGCTATGTCTATGTGCTGTTCGAGGACGGCACCGACCTGTACTGGGCCCGCTCGCGGGTGCTGGAATATCTCAGCCAGGTCCAGGCTCGCCTGCCCGACAGCGCCCGGCCCGCACTCGGTCCGGACGCCACCGGGGTCGGCTGGGTCTATGAATATGCGCTCGTCGATCGCACGGGTCAGCATGATCTGTCGCAGCTGCGCAGCCTGCAGGACTGGTTCCTGCGCTACGAACTCAAGACTGTCCCGGGCGTGGCCGAGGTCGCCAGTATCGGCGGCATGGTGCGCCAGTATCAGGTGGTGCTCGACCCCGCCAAGCTGGCCGCCTACGGCGTCACGCACCAGCAGGTCGTGGCGGCGATCCGGCAGGGCAATGGCGAGGCCGGCGGGGCTGTCATGGAGCTGGCCGAGACCGAATATATCGTTCGCGCCAACGGCTATCTGACCACATTGGATGACTTCCGCGCGGTGCCGATCCGCACGGCTGCCGGCGGGGTGCCGGTTCAGCTGGGCGATGTGGCCACGGTCCAGATCGGTCCGGAAATGCGGCGCGGCATCGCCGAGCTGAACGGCGAAGGGGAGGTGGCCGGCGGGGTGGTGATCCTGCGCTCGGGCGAAAACGCGCGTGCGGTGATCACGGCGGTGCGCGAGCGGCTGGAAACCCTCAAGGCCGGCCTGCCGGCCGGGGTCGAGGTTGTGACGGTCTATGATCGCTCGCAGCTGATCGATCGCGCGATCGAGAATCTCAGCAGCAAGCTGCTCGAGGAGTTCTTCGTCGTCGCCCTGGTTTGCGGCCTGTTTCTTTGGCACGCGCGCTCGGCCCTGGTCGCCATCATCACCCTGCCGCTGGGGGTGCTGGCGGCCTTCATCCTGATGCATCTGCAAGGCGTCAACGCCAACATCATGTCGCTGGGCGGCATCGCCATTGCCGTCGGGGCCATGGTCGATGCGGCCGTGGTCATGATCGAGAACGCCCACAAACATATCGAGCGATGGGAGCACGACCACCCCGACGAGACCCTCGCCGGCGAAGCCCGCTGGCGGGTCATTACCGAGGCGGCGGCCGAGGTCGGGCCGGCCCTGTTCCTCAGTCTGGTGATCATCACCCTGTCGTTCATTCCGGTCTTCACCCTGCAGGCCCAGGAGGGCCGGCTGTTCGCGCCGCTGGCCTTCACCAAGAGCTATGCCATGGCGGCGGCGGCGATCCTGTCGATCACCCTCGTGCCGGTGCTGATGGGCTATCTGATCCGCGGGCGGATTCCGGCCGAGCAGAGCAATCCGATCAACCGCTGGCTGACCCACATCTACCGGCGACCGCTCGACTGGGTGCTGCACCGTCCCCGGGCAACCCTGTTGATCGCGCTTGCGGTGTTCGCCACCTCGGCCTGGCCGATCAGCCAGCTGGGCGGCGAATTCATGCCGCCGATGGACGAGGGTGACCTGCTCTATATGCCGACCGCCTTG
>JAHJNW010000015.1 GCA_018820665.1 Alphaproteobacteria bacterium
CACCCAGGTCAGTTTGGTGCCCTTGGCGTATTTCTCGAAGCTCATGGCGACCTGGTCGGCCAGTTCGCGGGTCGGGGCCAGCACCAGGGCGCGCGGCATCCGGGCCCTGGCGCGGCCCTTGGACAGCAGTTCGACGAGGGGGAGGGTGAAGGCGGCGGTCTTGCCGGTGCCGGTCTGGGCGATGCCGAGCACGTCGCGGCCGGCGAGGGCCACGGGAATGGCCTGGGCCTGGATCGGCGTGGCGGTCGTGTAGCCGGTGTCGGCTACGGCTTGCAGGGTCGTGGGCGAGAGGCCCAGTTGGGAAAATTCGGTCATGAATCCTTGGGACTGAACTGAAGGACGCCCCGCGCATCGGGCCGTCTTGCGATGTCGCGGAACCGCCCTGATCACTGGGCGAGCGGGCGGCGCGGATTCGCCAGTCCTGTCCCGAACGTGGGCCGGATATAGAAGCCCACACGCCAGAGTCAACTATTCCCGGAACAAGCGGAGGGGGTTGGCATTCCCTAAACGATTGTTAATAGTCCGGCTGGGGAAGGGTCGATGAGGGGTCATACAATGCTTCGCGCGCTTGCCTTGGCGACCGCTGCGGCCGCCTGTGTCGCGGCCGGTCCGGTGCGGGCCGATATCGACGCCGCCTTCGGCAACACAGTCATGTCCCGCTACTCTGACGGCGGCTGGGTCAAACACTGGTTCAACCCCGACGGCACCTACGCCGCCCAGTTCTCGGACGGGCGGCGGCTGTCGGCGCGATGGTCGGTCAAGGGCGAGCGCGTCTGCCTCACCAACATTCGCCCCAGCATGCTGATCCCGCGGTTCTGCACGACCATGATCGAGGCCGACGTCGGCGAGACCTGGCAATCGCGCGATCCGCTTGGCCGCCGGGTGCAGAATGTGCTTATGGCGGGGCGGGACTGACGCCGAAGCGCCTGATCAGCGGGCTGGGGTCCGAACGCCCGTGCTGATGAAGAAGACCTCGTGACCCCTGTATCCAATCCCTATCTGACCTGGCTGTCGTCGGTGCTCGGCGCCGCGCGGACGCCGCGCTTCGGCGGCGGAGCCGCCCAGGCGGTGATGGGCTATGCGACCGGCTATGGCCCCGCGGAGGTCGAGATCTTCGTCCGGTCGCTGCGCGCGCATTTCGACGGCCGCGTGGTGCTGTTCGTGGACCAGGACCGCCCCGACCTCGACGAACTGCTGGCGGCCCATGACGTCACCGCCGAAGCCTTGGCTTGGGGCGACGCCTGGGCGCCGCACCCTGTCACGGCGAGGTTCGCCGCCTATGAGACTTGGCTGTCGGAGCGGCCCTGGATCAGCGACGTTCTGCTGACGGATGTGCGCGACGTCGTCTTCCAGGGGGATCCCTTCGCCGAGCCGGTGACCGGGCTCGAGGCGTTCACCGAAGCCGAGGGCGACCTGCTGGCCGCCCACGCCTTCAATATGAAGCATCTGCGGTCGCTGGCCGGCGAGGGGATGGCGCAGGCGGTGGCGGACAAGCCCTGCCTGTGCGCGGGCACGATCCTCGGTCCGGCCCGGGCGGTGACGCAACTGTGTCGCGTGCTGCTGATGACCGCGGCGATTCCGCGCTCCGGCGTCGCCTCCACCTTCGGGACCGATCAGGCGGCCTACAATCTCGCGGTCCACCTCGGAGTCGTCGAGGCCGAGGTCCGTTCCAACTTCGGCCGCGTGGCGACGATCGGCCTGTCCAACGCCGACGGTCTGACGATCAGCGACGACGGGCTGATCGTGAACCCCGACGGCGGCATCAGTCCGGTGGTGCACCAGTACGACCGGCACGTTCATCTGACGGCCGCGGTCAGCGCGAAATGGGGTCGTGACGACTATTCCGTCACCAAGGCCCGAAGGAAGACCTTCAGCGACCGGCGCCAGCGTCTGGTCGCCTCGATAGGCCGGCGTCTGCCCGAGTTCCGCTGACGCCGGATCAGACGGCGCCGTCGGGCGCGGCGAAGCCGAACTTCGGGTTCATCCGCCATGCGACAGCGGTCCGAACGATGCCGTCGAGGTCAGGGAACAGCGGCTTCCACGCCAGACGCGACCTTGCCACCGCGGGGTCGGCGATCAGCACGGCCGGATCGCCCGCCCGGCGCGGGCCCAGCGCCCACGGCGTCCGCCGCCCGGTCGCCTGGTCGACCGCCCCGATCACCTCCAGCACCGAGGCGCCCCGGCCGACGCCGAGGTTCAGCGCCGTGAAGGCGTCGCGGCCGAGGTCCAGATCCAGCGCCATGACATGCGCCCGGGCCAGGTCGGAGACGTGGACATAGTCCCGCACGCAGGCGCCGTCCGGGGTCGGGAAGTCGTCGCCGAAGACGGTCAGCGGCGGGCCGAGGTCGAGCGCCGCCTCGATGGCCAGCGGAATCAGATGGCTTTCCGGATGATGCGCCTCGCCCAGCTCGCCGTCCGGGTCGGCGCCGGCGGCGTTGAAATAGCGAAGGGCGACGCCTTCGATCCCGGCGGCCCCCAATCCGGCGACCAGCCTTTCGGCTTCCAGCTTGGTCTCGCCATAGGGATTGATCGGCTGCAGCGGCAGACCTTCCACCAGCGGCGTAAGCCCGTCGCCTTCCGGGCGGCCATAGACCGCCGCGGTCGACGACAGCACGATCCGGCGGAGTCCGGTCCGGCCCATGGCCCCGAGCACGGCATCGACGCCGTTGACGTTGTGGTCGCGGAACAGGTCAGGCTCGAGCACCGACCGGCCAACCTCGATCAGGCCGGCGAAATGAATGACGGCGTCGACGTCGTGCGCGCGGATGCAAGCCTCGACCGCCGCGCCGTCGCGGATGTCGCCGACGACCAGGGACCCCATCTGACCGCCTCGGCATGACCGTTGGACAGATTGTCGAACACGACCGGCTCGATCCCGGCGAGGGCGAGCGCCTTGGCGGTGTGCGAGCCGATATAGCCCGCTCCGCCCGTGACCAGGACCCGGCGCTGATTCATGCTAGCGCATCGCCGGGCGTGCGACAGCGAGCCCGCGGAGGGACGTGCACAGGACGCCGATCAAGTCGGACGACGTATCAAATATGAAGGGGAGGGGGCCGCGCCATATCCTGCGAACAGGATATGGCGCGAGTGACGGGACTCGAACCCGCGACCTCCGGCGTGACAGGCCGGCACTCTAACCAACTGAGCTACACCCGCGTATCCCGGCCGC
>JAHJNW010000101.1 GCA_018820665.1 Alphaproteobacteria bacterium
CCCCGTCGCGCAGCGATGGGGAGGGGGACCGCGAAGCGGTGGAGGGGTGAGGACCGTGCGGCGGGGGCCCCCTCCACCACCCTTCGGGTGGTCCCCCTCCCCATCGCTGCGCGACGGGGAAGAGACAGCCCCCAGTGCTGACAATCCGCCGTCAGCCATCATAATTCCGGCGACGAAACCCGGCGATTTCAACGCCCTGCCGAAAACCCAGCGTCAACAACCCGCCACAGGAAGCGGCGGCTGTAGGCTGTCGGCTCTTCGCCCGGGTCTTTGACAATCGAACCCCTCCCGCGCCTCCGGATCGCCGTCCGCGACCCAAACGGACTCTCCGGACTCTTCGGACTGTTTTTTTGAGTCCGTTTGGCCGGTTCCGCGGGGGACTCGTCTACCCCGCTCGCGGACCGCTATGGTGGCGCTTATGGACACCCTCTCCCAGCGCTGGGCCCGGCTCGAGCCCCACACCACCGTGACCGGCCCCGACGACGACCGGCCCCGCCCGGCGGTGCTGCTGTTCCACGGCTGCGGCGGCCTGCGCGGCCATCTGCCGAAATACGCCGAGGTCGCCAAGGCGGCCGGCTGGCGCGCCTTCACCGTCGATTCCTACGCCCCGCGCGGCTGGAGCCGGCCCTTCGCCCTGGCCACGGTCTGCACCGGCCTGCTGCTGCGCGGCCATGAGCGCGCCGGCGACATTCTCGCCACCCTGCACGGCGTCTCGCAGCGGCCCGATGTGGACGCGTCCAAGATCGCCCTCTCCGGCTGGAGCCATGGCGGCTGGGGCATCATGGAGGCGATGAGCGCCGACCGGTCGGGCCCGGCCCTCGGTCTGACCGACCCCGGGGCCGTCGATCTGGACGGGGTGGTCGCCACCTACCTCGCCTATCCCTATGTCGGCGTCGCCGCCCTCAACCGGATGCGGCCGTGGCGGCACTGCCCGAAGACCCTGGCCGTGATCGCCCGCACCGACCACCTGACCACGGTGCGCAACGCCGAACGGGTCCACGACATGGTCCGCAACTGCGGCGCCGAGGTCGAGACCTGGGTCGCCGACGGCAGCCACAGCTTCGACGAGCCGACCAGCGCCCCGCCGATGCGCTACGATCCCGGCCTGACCGACGAGGCCCTGCGCCGGTTCGGGGCCCTGTTGCAGGACGTGGCGGTCGCGCCGCCGGCCTGAGCCGCCAGCCTGAGCCGCGCCGGGTTCGCGCGGGCGGCCAAACCCGCTATGGACCGCGCCATGACGACCCTCCTGTATGGCCGCCCCCCCGCGGTGTTCGATCCCCCCGGCGACGCGGTCCAGACCTCGCCCCTGATCCCCGGCTCGACGCCGCTCGAGAGCCTGGCCGAAGGCTCGGCCGACGCCGCCATGATCTACGCCCCGCCCGGGGTGCTGGAGCGGCGCCATGCGCTGGCCCTGGCCCTGCGCGCCCTCAAGCCCGGCGGCCGGCTGGACGCCCTGGCCCCCAAGGACAAGGGCGGCTCGCGCCTGAAGAAGGAGCTGGAGGCCTTCGGCCTCGAGGTCGGCGAAAGCGCCAAGGCCCACCACCGCCGCTGCGTCGTCCTCCGGCCGGAGACGATGACCGGGCTGGACGCGGCCATCGAGGCCGGCGCCCCGCGCCTCGTGCCGGGGCTCGACGCCTGGTCGCAGCCGGGAATCTTCGCCTGGGACCGGGTCGACGCCGGGACCCTGTTGCTGGCCCAGACCCTGCCGCCGCTCAAGGGCGCGGGGGCCGACCTCGGCTGCGGCTACGGCGCCCTCGCCACGGTCGTGCTGGGCTCGCCGGCCGTCACCGCCCTGCGCCTCATCGACCTCGACCGCCGCGCCATCGAGGCGGCGCGGCGCAACGTCGAGGACCCGCGCGCGAGCTTCGACTGGGCCGACGCCCGCGCCGTCGAGACCGCCGCCGATCTCGATTTCGTGGTCATGAACCCGCCCTTCCACGACGGCGGCGCCGAGGACCGCCGCCTCGGCCAGGCCTTCATCCGTCAGGCCGCGGCCCTGCTCAAGAAGGGCGGCGTCCTCTGGCTCGTCGCCAACCGCCACCTGCCCTATGAGGCCGACATCACCGCCGCCTTCAAACGCTCGCAACCGCTCGCCGACAAGGGCGGCTACAAGGTCATCGAGGCGGTGAAGTGAGCAAGCCCGTGTCGATGCGGGTGGACCGCCTGCTCGGCTCCATGGGCTATGGCTCCCGCACCGAGATGGCCCGCCTCGGCAAGGCCGGCGGAATCGTCCTCGACGGCGCCGACCTGACCGACGTGTCGAAGCGGATCGCCGTGACCCCCGAACTGCCGGCCCGCATGGAGATCGACGGCGAGCCGCTCGACCCGCCGCCCGGTCTGGTGATGATGCTGCACAAGCCGCTGGGCATGACCTGTTCGCGCAAGGATGACGGGGCCCTCGTCTATGACGTCCTGCCGCCGCGCTGGCGCCGCCGCGACCCGGCCATCTCGACCATCGGGCGGCTGGACAAACAGACCACCGGCCTGCTGCTGCTCACCGACGACGGGGACCTGCTGCACCGTGTCATCAGCCCCAAACGCCACGTCGCCAAGGTCTATCGCGCCACCCTGGCCCGCCCCCTGGTCGGGACCGAGGCCGACATTTTCGCCGCCGGCGGTCTGGTGCTGGAAGGCGAGGACAAGCCGCTGTCGCCCGCCGCACTGGAGGTCCTGTCGCCGACCGAGGCCCGCCTGACGGTGACCGAGGGCCGCTATCACATGGTCCGGCGCATGTTCGCCGCCGTCGGCAACCACGTCGAGGGGCTGCACCGCGAGCGTGTCGGCGGCCTGACCCTGCCCGACGATCTGGCCCCCGGCGACTGGCGTCTTCTGGAACCGGGCGAGATCGACGCCATATTCGCGGCATGACCTCCGCCAAGATCTGTGGCCTGACCACGCCCGAGGCCCTCGACGCCGCCCTCGCCGGCGGCGCGGCCTTCGTCGGGGCGGTGGTGTTCCCGAAGAGCCCGCGCCACATCCAGCCCCTGCACGCCGCCACCCTGTTCGAGCGGGCGCGGAACCGGGCGAAGATCGTGGCCGTGACGGTCGACGCCGACGAGGCCCTGCTGACCGAAATCGCCCTGATCCTGAAGCCCGACCTGATCCAGCTGCACGGCCATGAGAGCCGCGAGCAGGCCGAGCGGGTGCGGATGCTGACCGGGGCCGGCATCATCAAGGTCCTGCCGATCCGCGCCCACGAGGATTTCGCCGGGGCCAACGACTGGGAGCCCTTCGTCGATCATCTGATGTTCGATGCGAAGCCGCCCGAGGGCTCGGCCCTGCCGGGCGGGGTCGGGGCGCGGTTCGACTGGGCCCTGCTGGCCGAGCGGGCCTTCCGCCATCCGTGGTTCGTCGCCGGCGGCCTGACCCCGGACAATGTGGCGCAGGCCATCCGCATCTCCGGCGCGCCGCTGGTCGATGTGTCCTCTGGCGTGGAAACCGCCCCGGGTGTTAAGGACCCGGCCCTGATCGCGGCCTTCCTTGAGGCGGTCCGGTCGGCCTGATTTCCGCCGCTCCCCTGCGTGAAAGCTTCGCCCGTGAACGCCAGCATCCCCAACCAGTACGCCATGCCCGACGCCGAGGGCCGTTTCGGCCCCTATGGCGGGCGGTTCGTGGCCGAGACCCTGATGCCGCTGGTTCTCGAACTGGGCGCGGCCTATGCGGCGGCCCAGGCCGATCCGACCTTCCAGGCCGAGCTGGACGGCTTCCTGACCGACTATGTCGGCCGGCCCAGCCCGATGTATCTGGCCGAGCGGCTGACGGAGCACTACGGCGCGGCCAACATCTGGTTCAAGCGCGACGAGCTGAACCACACCGGCGCGCACAAGATCAACAACTGCATGGGCCAGATCCTGCTGGCCATGCGGATGGGCAAGACGCGGATCATCGCCGAGACCGGGGCCGGCCAGCATGGCGTGGCCACGGCCACCGTCTGCGCCCGCTTCGGCCTGCAATGCGTGGTTTATATGGGCGCCACCGATGTCGAGCGGCAGTCGCCCAACGTCTTCCGCATGAAGCTGCTCGGCGCCGAGGTGGTGCCGGTGACCTCGGGCCGCGGCACGCTCAAGGACGCCATGAACGAGGCGATGCGCGACTGGGTCACGAACGTTGAGGACACCTACTATCTGATCGGCACCGCCGCCGGACCGCACCCCTATCCGGCCATGGTGCGCGACTTCCAGTCGGTGATCGGCAAGGAGACGCGGGCCTCGATGCTGGCCCGGCGCGAGAAACTGCCGGATGCGGTGGTCGCGGCGATCGGCGGCGGCTCCAACGCCATCGGCCTGTTCCATCCCTTCATCGAGGACGCCGGCGTCCGACTGATCGGCGTCGAGGCGGCCGGGCGCGGGCTGGACGGCCCCGACCACGCCGCCTCGCTGCAGGGCGGCCGGCCGGGCGTGCTGCACGGCAACCGCACCTATCTGCTGCAGGACGACGACGGCCAGATCCTCGAAGGCCATTCGATCTCGGCCGGGCTCGACTATCCCGGCATCGGCCCCGAGCACGCCTGGCTGAAGGACATCGGCCGGGCCGAATACCGCGCCGCCACCGACGCGGAGGCGCTGGAAGCCTTCCAGCTGTGCGCGCGGCTGGAGGGCATCATTCCCGCCCTCGAGCCCAGCCACGCCCTCGCCCGCGTCGGCGAGATCGCCCGCGAAGTGGGCGCGGGCGGCGATGTGGTGCTGAACATGTGCGGCCGCGGCGACAAGGACATCTTCGCCGTGGCGAAGCATCTGGGCGTGGAGCTCTGACATGATGATGGCGATGATGATGGCTGCGGCCCTGTCGGGCGGCGACGCACAGGCCGCCCGGCCGGACCTGCCGCTGCTGGCCGGGGCTGCGGCCGCGCCCGATTGCGGCAATCAGGCCGTACTGGCCGGGGCCTGGTGCGTTAGCGCGCCGCTGTCGGCGATGGAGGGCGTGGCCCAGGCCTATGTCGCCGAACTGACCGGCAAGGGCTGGCTGGTCGCCGACGGCGGCGCCAATCGCGCCGTACTGCTGCGGCGCAAGGACGGCGGCGGCTGCGAGACCGTGCAGATGCTGATCGTGCGCGACACCTCCGAGCCGACCACGGCCGACAGCGTCGCCTGGCTGGGCGTCGCCACCGTGCCAGGCGACGTCTGCGCGCCGGAGGCGGGACAGTGATGATTTCAACGCTGGCGCTTGTCGCCTCGCTGGCGATTCAAGAGGTGCCGGAACAGACCACCCTCCTTCCCGGCGTGGTGGACCTGCCGCTTCTGACCGGAAGCCGGGCGGATCCCTCCTGTGCCGGGGAAACGGCTATCAACCCCGGCGCCGGCCTTGCCTGTGTAGCCAGCACCGGTGGCGACCTTACGGAACTGCAGGCCCGGTATGCGGAGGCGGCTATCGCAATAGGCTGGCGCTTTTCCTTCATCGGACGGGACGTGGTCTTTCTCGAGCGTCCCGTCGCTGGAGGACGATGCGAGATGTTGTCTTTCAACCCGATAGGCGACCATTCCGGCGACGAAGGCTATGCGCCGACGGGCCTTGCGATGCTCCTTGACCGCGACATGCCTTGCATTCAGGGACGTGGCGAATGACCACCGCCCGCATTGACGCCCGTTTCGCCGCGCTGAAGGCCGAGGGCCGGGCCGGCTTCGTCGCCTATGTCATGGCCGGCGACCCGACCCGGGAGCAGGCGCTGGAGATCCTGCGCGGCCTGCCGGCGGCCGGCGCCGACATCATCGAACTGGGTTTTCCCTTCTCCGATCCGATGGCCGAGGGGCCGCCGATTCAGCGCGCCGCCCTGCGTGGGCTCAAGGCCGGTCTGACGCTGAAGGGCACGCTGGCGCTGGCGGCCGCCTTCCGCGAGGGCGACGCCGACACGCCGGTGATCCTGATGGGCTATCTCAACCCGATCGAGACCTATGGCCATGACGCCTTCGCCCGCGACGCCGCGGCCAGCGGGGTGGATGGGCTGATCGTCGTCGACTGCCCGCCGGAAGAGGCCGGGCCGCTGTCGGACGCCTTGGACGCGGCCCAGGTGTCGCTGATCCGTCTCGCCACGCCGACCTCGGACGACGCCCGGCTCAGGATCATCGCCGAACGGACCTCGGGCTTCGTCTACTATGTCTCGGTCGCCGGGGTGACCGGGGTCAAGGAGGCCCAGACCCTGTCGGTGGCCCCGGCGGTGGCGCGGGTGCGCGCGGCCTCGGGCCTGCCCGTCGCGGTCGGCTTCGGCGTCAAGACGCCCGAGCGGGCGGCCGAAATCGCCCGGGTGGCCGACGCCGTGGTGGCCGGCTCGGTGCTGGTCGACGAGGTCCAGACCGCGCTCGAGGCGAACGAACCGGCGTCCGGGCGCGTTCTGGCGAAGGTGCGGTCCCTCGCCGATGCGGTCCGGGGTGCGCGCGTCAGCGAAAACGTCTAAAGCGCGCCCATGGTCGACAAGAACAAACCCCAGCAAGAGAAGCGCGGCGGCTGGCTGTCCCGCTTCGCCCCCGGCGTGCGCAAGATCGTCAACCGGCGCGACACGCCCGAGAACCTGTGGGTCAAGGACCCCGACTCGGGCGAGATGCTGTACCGCTCGGACCTCGAAACCTCGCTGTGGGTCACGCCCTCGGGCCGCCACATGCGCATCAACGCCGAGCAGCGGCTGCGCTACACCTTCGACGACGGCGCCTTCGAGGCCATCGACACGCCCGACGTGCCCGAGGATCCGCTGAAATTCTCGGACGGCAAGCCCTACAAGGATCGCCTCGCCGCCGCCCGCAAGGCGGCCGGCCGCAAGGACACCATGGCCATCGGCTTCGGCGCGCTGGACGGCGTGCCGGCGGTGGTCATCGTCCAGGACTTCACCTTCATGGGCGGCTCGCTGGGCATGGCCGCGGGCGAGGCCTTCATCGCCGCCGCCCGGGCCGCCATCGCGCGCGGCGTCCCGCTGGTCTGTTTCACCGCCGCCGGCGGGGCGCGGATGCAGGAGGGCGCGCTCAGCCTGATGCAGATGGCCCGCACCACCCTCGCCATCCAGGAACTGAAGGCGGTGCAGCTGCCCTTCGTCGTGGTGCTGACCGACCCGACCACCGGCGGGGTCACCGCCAGCTACGCCATGCTGGGCGACGTCCATCTGGCCGAGCCGGGGGCCCTGATCGGCTTCGCCGGCCCGCGCGTCATCGAGGCGACCATCCGCGAAAAGCTGCCGCCGGGCTTCCAGCGCGCCGAATATCTTCAGGAGAAGGGCATGGTCGACAAGGTCGTGCCGCGGGCCGAGCTGCCCGAAACCCTCGGCCGGATCCTGTCGATGCTGATGGGTGGGAAGCGCCGGGCGGCCTAGGCCGATGGACCCGATCTCCGAACGACTGAAGGCGCGGCACCCCCAGCGCATCGACCTGTCGCTGGAGCGGATGCGGACGCTTTGCTCGGCGCTCGGTGACCCGCAGAACCGCCTGCCGCCCGTGATCCATGTCGCCGGCACCAACGGCAAGGGTTCGACCGTCGCCTTCATCCGCGCCATCGCCGAGGCGGCCGGGCTGAGGGTCCACGCCTATACCTCGCCGCATCTGGTGCGCTTCAATGAACGCATCCGCCTCGCCGGGACGCTGATCGACGACGCGACGCTGAACGCCGCCCTCGACCGGGTCGAGGCCGTGGACACCGAGGCGACGGTGTTCGAGGGCGCCACCGCCGCCGCCTTCCTCGCCATGAGCGAGACCCCGGCCGATCTGGCCGTGATCGAGGTCGGTCTGGGCGGGGTGCTGGACGCCACCAATGTGATCGAGCGGCCGCTGCTCAGCGTCATCGCCCCGGTCGACCTCGACCATGCGGAGTTCCTCGGGACCAGCCTGCGCGGCGTGGCGGTGGAGAAGGCCGGCATCCTCAAGCCGGGCGCGCGCGGTCTGATCGCCCGCCAGTCGGAAGAGGCGATGGCGGCGATCGAGGTCGCCGCCCGGGCGGTGCAGGCGCCGCTGACCGTCATGGGCGTCGATTTCGACGCCTGGGCCGAGCGCGGCGGCATGGCCTTCCAGGACCAGAGCCGCTTCCTCGACCTGCCCGTCCCGGCGCTGGCCGGCGCGCATCAGATCGACAACGCCGGACTGGCCGTGGCCGTGGCGCTGGAGCTGGACCTGCCGGAGCACGCCATCGCCAACGGCCTGCGCACCGCCCGCTGGCCGGCGCGGATGCAGCGGCTGACGGCGGGTCCGTACGCCGAGGCGGCGCGGGCGGCCGAGGCCGAGCTGTGGCTGGACGGCGGCCACAATCCGCACGCGGCGCGAGCGCTGGCCGAGACGCTGCTGGAGCGTCAGGTGCGCGCGCCGCGGCCGCTGGCGCTGATCGTCGGCATGCTGGCCAACAAGGACGCCGGCGGCTTCTTCGAGGCGCTGAAGCCCACCGGCGCCACGGTCTTCACCACACCGTTCGAGGGCATGGCGGCCGTGCCCGAGGCGCTGGCGGCGGTGGCGCGGGGCCACGGCCTGGGCGCCACCGTCTGCGCCTCGGCGACGGAGGCGCTCGAGCGCGCCCTGCGTCTCGGGGCCGGGCGGGTGGTCATCTGCGGCTCGCTATACCTCGCGGGCGAGGTGCTGGGCGCGAGCCGCGAGACATGGCCGGACTAGATCAGGCGGCGGAAGCGCTGATGCCGGATTCGGCCAGCCATTCGACGATCTTGCCCTTGGGCATGGCGCCGACCTTCATCGAGGCCATCTGGCCGTCCTTGAACAGCATCAGCGTCGGAATGCCCTTCACGCCCAGTTTGGACGGGATCATCGGGCTGTCGTCGATATTGACCTTGGCGATGACGACCTGGCCCGACAGTTCGTCGGCGATCTGTTCCAGCGCCGGACCGATCTGTTTGCACGGGCCGCACCATTCGGCCCAGAAGTCGACCAGCACGGGGGTGGAGGATTTCAGGACGTCGGCGTCGAAGCTGTCGTCGGTGACCTTGACGGTGGCCATGGGCTCTCCTTGGCGCCGGTTCGGCGCGGTTTGGTTCAGCCGGCCATCCTGAGATGATTCCGGCGCTTGGGCACCGATGTGGGGCGCGTCGGTGATCAAATCAACGCGTGAGGCGGAGGGCTGCATCCAACAGGGGCTGCGGAACCGGCATCAGCTGCGGCCCGTCGGTCCAGACCAGAGCCGCCTCGACCGGCCGGTCGGGGTACAGACGCCTCAGCACCGCGACATAGACCGCCAGCTGCAGCACATAGGCCGGATCGGCGTCCTCGATCCGGTCCGGGGCCGGGCGGTTGGTCTTGTAGTCGACCACCAGCACCCGCTCCGGCGTGATCACCAACCGGTCGATCCGGCCCGAGACGGCGACGCCCGGCGGCAGCTCCGGCGCGCCGCCGGACAGGGCGATCTCGGCGCGCGAGCCGGGCCCGAACACGGGGGCGAAACGGGCGTCGTCCAGCACGGAGAAGGCGGCGGCGATCATCTCGGCGCGCTGGTCCTCGCCCACGTCACGTTCACGGGACAACATGCGTGCGGCGGCGGATGCCCGGTCGGCGGGGTCGATCTCGGGCAGGCGCTCCAGCAGGCGGTGGATCAGGTCGCCGCGCCGGAACCGCCCGAGCGGCGCCCCCGGGCCGGCGGCGGCCAGCGGCGAGGGGGCGGGGATGCGCACAGCCCCCTCCATCTGCGACGGCGCGACATAGCGGGCGGCGGCGTCCGTCCGCGGCGCGGCGCGCGCCCACACGGGCACGGCGACCGGGACAGACGAGGGGGCAGATGTGGCGGCCGTTGTCTCCGGATCGACGCCGAAGCGCAGAACGCCGCCGCCGATGTCGCGGATGTTCAGCGGGTCGTCCTCGCCCAGTCGCTGGAAGGTTTCGGCGATGACGCTCCACCAGCTGCCGGCCTCGAAGCCTTCCTCCGGACGTTTGAGCGCCCGACCCATGACTGTCAGACGGTCGCGGGCGCGGGTCAGGGCGACATAGAGCAGGCGCAGGGACTCGGCGTCGGCGCGGGCGGCGCGGGCCTCTCGCGCGGCCTTCGAGACCGGGCAGTCGTCCTTCGCCGAGCCCGGACACATCAGCCAGCCCTCGCCCTCGGCGCCGTCCTCGCCCGCGGCCGGCATCAGGGTCGGGCCCTGGGGCTTGGCCCGCGAGGTCGTATCGGGAAGGATGACGATCGGCGCCTCCAGCCCCTTGGCCCCGTGGACCGTCATCACGCGCACCTCGTTTCGCGCGCCCTCCATCTCGCGCTTGACCTCGACGTCGGCGGCTTCCAGCAGGGCGAGGCAGGTCTCCAGATCGACGCCGCCGCGCGTCTCGGCGGCGAGAACCTGGGCCAGGGTTTCGTCGATGGCCTCCTCGGCCTCGCGGCCCAGCCGCGCGAGGATACGGGCGCGTCCCGTCAGCCCGGTGTCGTCGACCCGGTTCAGCAGGCTGGAGAAGAAGGCGAAGGGATCGCGATCGCGGGCGTCCAGCGCCGCCTGGACGAAGTCGCGGGCGCGGCGCCACGGCGGCTGTTCATCGGCCCGCAGCCGAAGCTCGCGCCACAGCGACCGGCCCTTGCGGACCTCCTTGTCGGCCAGGGGGTACAGGCTGTGCGGGTCGCCGAAATCTGTGACGTCGCAGAACGGACTGCGCAGGACCTCGGCGAGGCTGAGGTCGTCGTCGGGAAACAGGGCGAAGCGGGCGACCGCGATCAGGTCGTCGAAGACGATGTGGCTGCTCAGCTTCAGCCGGTCGGCCCCGGCGACGGGAACCCCCTCGGCCTTGAGCGCGCGGATGATCTCCTCGAACAGGGCGTCGCGGCGGCGGACCAGCACAAGGAAGTCGCCCCACCGGGACGCGCGCCTGCCGCCCGCCGCGTGGGTGTCGTGGACCGCGGCGCCCGCCTCGACCTGACTTCGGATGTCCCGGGCCAGAGACTGGGCCAGTTGCTTGCGGCCGCTGCGGGCGTCTTCCTTGTCGACCGGGGCGTTCCACGCCTCGCGGTCGGGCGCCGCCGGATCGTGGAACAGTGGCCAGAGGTCGATGGCGCCGTGCTCGTCGATCCGGGCTGGATTGTGCGTTGGGATGTCGCCCGAAACCCCGACCAGGGCGCGCGTGCGTTCCGGTCCCGTGAACGCCTCATCGACAAAGGCCAGGACCTCTTCGGTCGACCGGAAGGAGGTGTCGAGCGGCACTTCCTGGAACGGCCGTCCGGCCCCCCGGGCGAGGGCCTCATAGGCCTGGGCCTCCTGCCGCAGCCGCTCGGGGCGAGCGCCCTGGAAGGAGTAGATCGACTGTTTCTCGTCGCCGACAGCGAAGACGGTGCGGGGAATGCGCGGGAGGGTCTCGCCCCGGCGCGGCGCGCCCTCGCCCGAGAAGAACTCCTCGGTCAGGGCCTTGAAGATGGCCCACTGATCCGGGGCGGTGTCCTGGGCCTCGTCGACGAGGACGTGTTCGATGCCGCCGTCCAGCTTGAACAGCACCCAGGCGGCGGTGGTTCGCCGGGTCAGCAGATCGACGGTGCGGACGACGAGGTCGGAGAAGTCCAGGGCGCCCTGTTGCGTCTTGGCGGTCTCGTAGAGGGCCGCGTGGGCGTGGGCGAGGGTCAGGGCCTTGACCGTGTCGTCGGCGACCTTCGCCGCCCGCATGCGGTCGAGCACGGCGCAGTATTTGAGGGAGACTGAGTCGAGATACGCCGCGGCCGCCGGCGGGGCGCTTTTCGTACCGAATTTCGTTCGCGCCTGGCCCTTGGAGTCGATGAACAGGGCCTTCATGGCCGCGAGGCTGGAATGCGGCGGAACCGCCTCTCGCATCTGCGCCGCGATCTTCTGGTCGTTGACCGATCCTGTCGCGAAACCGTCGGCGGCGCGGCGCCAGGCGGCGGGATCTAGCCAGTTGAGGAAGTCGGCCTCAAGCGCGGCCGGGGTCTCGTCCTCGCCGACGCCGGCGAGGATGTGCGGGCCCGGGGCGGCGCCGGAGGTCCAGCGGTCGACATAGTCGACCAGCTTGCCGCGTTCGGCCTCGATCATGGCCAGCAGGGCGTGGAAGGCCTTCCAGTCCAGCTCGACCGCGAAATGGGCGTAGGCGGCGCCCAGTCGGCCGTCGGGGTCGGCGAGGGCGGCGCGGGCGAGCGCCTCGCGGGCCTGGTGCGACAGGGCGACGGCCGCCTCGTTCTCCAGCACCTTGAAGGCCGGGGAGACGCCGGCCTCGATCGGAAACCGGCGCAGCAGTTTCTCGCAGAAGGCGTGGATGGTCTGGATTTTCAGCCCGCCGGGCGTCTCCAGCGCGCGGGCGAACAGGCGACGGGCGTCGGACAGGTCGGCGGCTGTCAGGGCGGCCGGATCGCGGCCGTCCAGCCGGGCCAGATCGCCCGACAGCGCGGCGTCGTCCATGACGGCCCATGCGCCGAGCTTCTTGAACAGCCGGGCCTGCATCTCGGCGGCGGCCGCCTTGGTGTAGGTGACGCATAGGATTTCCCCCGGCGGCGCCTTCTGCAGCAGCAGACGGGCGACGCGGTCGACCAGGGTGGTGGTCTTGCCCGAGCCGGCGTTGGCGGTGACGAAGACCGAGCGGCCGGGATCGGCGGCGGCGGTCTGGTGGGCGCGGGCCTGTTCTAGGGGCGAGAGGGTCATTCGGGGGCCTCGTCCTCGCCGCCGACGACGTGCCATTCCCAGACCCGGGCCAGGTGGTCGTAGTTGCCGCCGAAATTGCCCATGAACTGGGGGGCGGCCCAGGAGACATAGGGCCGGGCCTCGTCGTCGAAGGCGGCGACGCCGTCGACCAGCCGGGCCAGCTCGCGTTCCGCCAGTTCGGCGGCGGTCAGGGGCTGGTTGCGCGTGACCTTGCCGACGTCGACGGCCTCGCCCGGCGTCTTGCGGCCGGTGACCTTGACGTAGAGCAGCTCGGAGGCCGGAGTCGGCGGGGCGTCGGCGAAGCCGCCGGCGGCGAGGATGGCGGCGGTCAGGGTCAGCTGGGGCGCGAAGCCCTGGGCGACCTGTTTGGCGCTGGGGGTCGAACCGGTCTTGAAGTCGATGATGGCGGCGCCGTCGGCGTCCAGTTCGATGCGATCGGCTTTCGCGGTCAGGGTGAAGGGGCCGAAGGGGGCGCCGAAGGTCATCTGGCCGGTCTGTTCGATCAACAGGGTGGCGCCGCGCGCCCGGCGCTCGCGCTCCCAGTCGGCCAGCCAGAGGGCGCAGTTGCGGGCCAGGGGCGTCTCGCGCGCCATGGCGTGGTCGTCGAAGCCGGCGGCGTCCAGTTCCTCGCGCAGAAAGCCCTCGATCTGGTCGGCGCAGTCCTCGGGCAGGGCGTCCGGCCAGCTGAGGACGACGCGTTCGATGGCCCGGTGCACGGCGTTCCCGCGCGCCATCGCCTCGGCCGAGGCGCCGGGGCGTTCCAGCTTATGCAGGCCGAGGATGCGCTGGGCGTAGACGGCGTAGGGGTCGCGGACCCAGCGCTCGACGCCCGTGACCGGCAGCTGGCGCGGACGGCGAGGAACGGGCGGCGTCGGCGCGGGCCGGCGGGCGTAGCACGGCGGTCCCGGTGAAGGGACATCAAGCGCCCGGGCCTGTGCGAGCTGGATCGACGGCCGCTCCAGTTCGACCGGCGTATCCTCGGCGTTGGCCCCGCGGGTCAGCATCTCCAGCCGCCAGAGCCAGCGCGACTTGACCGCCGGTTGGCCGCCGCGGCGCTCGGAATGCACCAGTATGGCCTCGTCGGCGCAGGCGGCCTGGACGAAGTCCTGGGCGGTCTGGCCGAGGCGACGCTCGGGCGGCGGCAGGCCGAGGGCCTTGCGCATCGGCCGCGACAGGAAGGGGTCGGTCGGGGCGGCGTTGGGCCAGACGCCCTCCTCCAGTCCGGCCAGGATCATCCGGTCGGCGCGCACCAGACGGGCCTCGATGGCCCCGAGGATGCGCAGACGCGGCTGGTTGGCGCCGCCGGTCCGCACCGTCTCCTCGCCCAGCAGGGCCCGGACCAGTTCGGCGAAGTCGGCGCGCGAGACCGCGCCCAGCGACGCCCCGCCCTCGATGAGGCCGGACAGCAGGGCGGCGGCCGCCTCGCCGTCGGGACCGGCCCAGGCGTCCTGGCCCGCGAGCGCCTCGATCAGCCCGGTCAGGGCGCGGGCGGCGGCGTCCAGCGGCGCCTCAGGGACGAAGGGCGCGCCGGCGGCGTCGGACAGCTGCTCCAGCCGGTCCAGCAGGGCGCGGGCGGCGGCGACCCGCTCGACCGTGCCCGCCGAGCGCACCCGGCCGTCGTCGCGCGGTTCGCCCGCCTTGAGCAGGGCGCGGCGGGCCCGGGCCCAGTCACGCAGCCGCGGTCCGCGCAGGGCGTGTTCCTCCAGCGCCCTGATCGCCGTCGCGGGCTCGACGCCGTCTAGGTCGAGGCGGACCAGCGCGTGTTTGATCAGGCCCAGCAGGGCGTGCGGATCGAGCGGCTGATCGAGGAAGCGGGCGGCGAGGTCGACCAGTCGGCCCGCCGGCATGCGCGACAACGGCTGACCCGAGGAGTTGTCGGCGACCACGCCCCAGCGCTCCAGCCGCGCGGCGACACGGCGGCCCAGCGCCAGGTCCGGGGTGACGAGGGCGCAGGTCTTGCCGGGCGTCTCCAGCGTCTCGCGCATCATCAGGGCGACCGCGGCGGCGGCGTCCTCCTCGGCCCGGACGGTGATCACCGACAGCCCCTCCAGCCCTTGCGCGATCGGGTCGGCTGATTGATCCCTGAAGGCGTCGGCCCGCAGCTCGCGGATCAGGGCGCGCCAGTCGTCCGTGGCCTCGGCCGGACGCAGCGCCTCATTGAGCAGGCGCTGTCGGGCGCGGCCGCGTGTCCCGGCGGCGGGATCGGCCGCTGGCTCGAACCACGGCCGCACGGCCTCGCGCTCGATCTCGTGCCGGTGCAGCAGACGCCACAGGGCGTTCT
Source organism: Alphaproteobacteria bacterium (assembly GCA_018820665.1). GTDB lineage: Bacteria > Pseudomonadota > Alphaproteobacteria > Caulobacterales > Caulobacteraceae > Brevundimonas. The sequence goes on from JAHJNW010000101.1 coordinate 14,805, forward strand.
GTGGATGCTGCTCATTGTCTCCCAGCTGGGACCACACGGCGTCGGCGAGCTCGCGATCGAGGCCGGGCAGGACGACGCAGCCCTGCGGCGCCCGGGCGACGGCGGCGAGCACATCGGCGGCGGCCGGAGCTGTCCCGGTCGAGCCGGCGGCGATGACCGGCTGGGTCGGCGGCCGTTCGCTCCAGGCGTCGGCCAGCAGCCGCAGCAGTCGCGCGCGGCGCCAGGCCGGGTCGACCAGTCCCAGAGCCGCCAGCCGCTTCGGCCAGGCCTCGACGGCGAGGCCGAGGAAACGGGCCGACTCCTGCCAGTGTTCGGCCAGGTCGCCCTCGACCAAGGTCGCCACCCGCGAGAGATCCTCGACCTCCTCCAGCTGGCAGGAGTCGAGAAAGCCGCCCAGGGCGTCGGCCATCTCCAGCGCCCGCAGCGGGGCGAGGCCGGGGCGGAAATCCTCGACGATCATCCGCGCCATCTCGAAACGGCGGGTCAGGGGGGCGATGGCCGGCGGCAGGTCGAGGCTCAGTTCACCCGGCGCGAACGGCGGATCGTCCTCCTCAAGGTCGCCGAGCGGCCGGACCTGCGGCAACAGCACCGGCCGGTCGCCGGCCAGCGTCGTCAGGGCCAAGGTGAAGGCCCGGGCGGCGCGGCGGTTGGGCAGCAGGATGACCGCGTCGGACAGGGCTTCGGGCGGATGTTCGCCCAGCCAGTCGAGCACCCCCGCGGCCATGTCCTCGAGGAAGGGCCGGCGCGCCTCTATGGCGTACCAGCGCGGCCCTGTCGGCGCGAACGGGTCGAACCGGGCGGTCATCCCGCCCCGGCCAGTCTCGATTGGGCCAGTCTCGCCTCGGCCTCGTCCCGCGCCTGCGGATCGCCGACGTGCATCCAGTCGCCATCCAGCACGCAGCCGTACAGCCGACCGACGGCGGCCGACCGGCGCCAGTATCCGCCGAGCGAGAACGGCCCCTTCGGCCCGTCAGCGACATAGTCCGGACGGCAGATGTGGACGCCCATATAGGCGAATGGGGCCTCGGGGGCGTCGCCGCGGAAGGTCAGGCGGCCGTCTTCGCCGAGAAAGACGTCGCCGGCCCCCTCGAAACCGATCGAGCCCTCGCGCCGCGCCAGCAGCAGGGCGGCGTCCATGATTGACGGATTCCACAGCCGCGCGAGTTGATTCAGCGCCGAATTCCCCTCCGGGCCGCGGTCGGTCCAGACGCTGTCGATATTGGCCACGAACACCGGGTCGGGACCCAGCAGCGGCGCCGCCTTCTTCAGCCCGCCGCCGGTCTCCAGCAGTTCGTCCCGCTCGTCGGAGATGACGATGTCTGGCCCGCGTCCGCGCGCGGCCAGATGGGCTTCCAGCCGGTCGGCGAACCAGTGGACATTGACCACCGCCCGCTCGACCCCGACCTCGGCCAGCCGGTCCAGCACGTGATCGATCAGCGGCCGGCCCGCCACCTCGACCAGCGCCTTGGGCCGGTCGTCGGTCAGCGGCCGCATGCGGGTGCCGAGGCCGGCAGCCAGCACCATGGCGGTCGTCGGCGCGGTCATCGGCGCAGCTCCGCCGGAACGTACCGGTCGAACCACGTGGCGACCGCCTCCAGCCCCGGCTGTTTCAGATTGGCGTTCAGATGGGCCCAGACGCGCGGCATGAACTGACGGTAGCGCGGCTTGCCGTCGCGGGCGATCAGCCGGGCGAAGACGCCGAGGATGCGCGCCTCGTTCAGGGCGGCGAGGGCGACAGAGTCGCGCCAGTACGTCTCGCGGTCGACCATCATCACCTCGCAATAGTGGTCGAAGGCGATCGTCTCCAGCGCCGGCGGCACGTCGCGACGCGCATCCTGCAGCAGGGAGTGCAGGTCCCACACAGGATGGGCCAGCACCGCGTCCTGGAAGTCGATCAGCCCGACCCGGTGATGGTCGGTCCGCCGCGGCAGCCAGATCAGGTTTTCGGCATGGTAGTCGCGGTGCGCCACGACCGAGGCCTTCTGTTCGCCCATGGCCGCCACCGGGGCCCAGGCCGCGCGCCATTCGTCCACGGCGTCAGAGCCGAAGTCCAGTTGAGCGTGCAGTTTGGGCGTCCATTCGACGAACAGGTCGGCCCCGCCCTGCAGGGCGACGGCGTCATAGGTCAGCAGCGGCCAGTCGCCGCCGGCCCCCTGCATCGTCTGTGGCGCGAGACCGTTCAGATGCAACCGCGCGAGGGCGTCGACCGCCGCGAGATAGAGCGGCGCCTGCGGCTCGCCCGCCTCGATCACCTGGGCGAACAGGTCGTCGCCGAAATCCTCGATCACCGCCAGGCCGGCCTCGGCGTCGACGGCGATGATGTCCGGCGTCGACAGCCCCGCGTGCCGCAGATGTTCGGCTACGGCGGCGAAGGCCTCGATCCGGCCGGCCGACAGGCGGGCTACGGCGTTCCAGCCCGAGGCGCGGCGCTGCTCCGGCGTCCACGACGGGTCACAGGGCTGGGACTCGGTCGCAGGCGGCTGGTCCATCAGCATCAGCGTCGTGCCGGCGCGGGTCGTCAGCCGCTCATAACGCCGCGTCGAGGCGTCGCCGGGCAGGGGCGCGCGGACGGCGTCGGCGAGGCCGGCCGCCTTGAGGAAGTCGAGACGCTGGTGTTCGCGGTCAGACATGAAGGCTCTTCAGCTTGTTTTGCCACGCCCCGGCGCCGGATAGGGTCGCCATCCGGCCAGAGCCGTCGGCGGCCTGTTCCGCCAAGACTAGGGTGAGTCGGTCGGGGCCGAGCCAGACCGAGGGATCGTCGCCCAACCGTTCGGGCCATTCGATCACGGCGCAGCCCTCGTCCAGCGCCTCGTCGAGGCCGATCTCGACCGCTTCCTCCGGGCGGGTCAGGCGATAGAGGTCGAAATGGGCCACCGGCGGCTCGCTCTCATAGAACTGGACCAGGGTGAAGGTCGGCGATGGCACATCCTCGTCGGGCCGGGTCAGGGCGCGAATCAGGCCGCGCGCGAGGGTCGACTTCCCCATGCCCAGCGGTCCGTACAGCAGCACCGTCTCGCCCGGCGCCAGCAGCGGGGCGATGGCCGCGCCCAGCCGCGCCGTCGCGGCTGCGTCGGGCAGGACCAGGGTCACGCCCGCCTCAGGCAAAATCGGCGTCCGGCTGGCTGGGCAGCACCCGTTCGGTGAAAGCCTTGAGGGCGTAGGTCGCGCGGCCGGCGTCGATATCCACCCGCGTCGGCGGGATCGCCTTGCCCACCTTGAGAAAATACCGCTTGCGCTTCTTGTTCAACAACTCGTGAAACAGGGTGATGTCACGCAGTTCGGGCGAGATCCGATTGAACCAGTGAAACAGCCGCGAATGCGGCCCCGCCACATGGATCGGCACAATCGGGGCGCCATATTTGCGCGCCAGCGAGGCCGCGGTCGGGGCCCATTCGGGATCGGTGACAGAGCCGTCCTTCGCCATCCGCGCCAGCCGCCCGGCCGGGAACATCACCAGACAGCGCTCGGCCTCGAAAGCCGCCTTGGCCGCCTGCAGGGTGGCCCGGGTCTTGTCGCGCGTTCGCTTCTCGACCACCCATTCGACCGGGATGACCGCCTCGCCCAACCGCGGCGAGACGCGCACGGCGTCGGCATTGGCGAAGAAGACCGCGTCGTCGCGCCGGGCCCGGATGGCGTCGAACACGGCGATGCCGTCCGCGATGCCGGTCGGGTGGTTGGCGACGATGATGCATCGCCCCGTCGCCGGAATCCGCTCCGGGTTCATCACCGCGACCTTCAGGTCCAGCAGGTCGCTGACATAGTCGAGCGCCCCGGCCCCGGACAGCGGCCGCACCGCATCTGCCATGCGCACGGCATGATGATAGTTCAGCAGCCGGTAAAGAAACGGCCGGACCAGCGGCCAGACCGGCGATCCGGTCAGGCGCGGCGCCCGCTCGGCGATCAGCACGTCGCAGATGTGCGGCCCGTCGTGGCAGGGGGCGGACGCTCCGGGCGAGGTCAGGGCGGTCGCGGTCATTGGCGCGGTTGTCGCCGGTCCCGGGGCGCTCCGCAAGCGGCGACAGGGGCCCGGCATTGACGCGCGACCCGCGCGGCGCCACCCCTTCGCGCCATGAAATCCCTGCAACGCCGAGGACTCCCGCGCATGACGTCCGTGACCCGCCTCCTGATCGGCCTCAGCGCCGCCGCCCTGCTCGCCGGAGCCGGCCTGCCCGCCCTGGCCGAGACGCCCGCCGCGCCCGCCGCTGCGTCGGCCGCGCCAACCCAGGCCGCCGAGCCCTTCACCTGGCAGGACATGATCCGCGCCAACCGTCTGGGCGATCCGCAGGTGTCGCCGGACGGCCGCTGGGTGGTCTATTCGGTGACCACCACCGATGTGGAGGCCAACCGCCGCGCCGGCTCGCTGTACATCCTCGACCTGCAGGCCGGGGACGGCGAGGGCCGCCGGCTGGCGATCAGCGAGGGCGGCGCCAACACCGCCCGCTGGGGGTCGGACGGCAAGCTGTATTTCCTCTCGGGCCGTTCGGGCTCGAGCCAGGTCTGGCGCGCCGCCGCCGACGGGACCGGCCCGGTCCAGGTCACCGACCTGCCGGTTGACGTCAACGCCTACCGGCTGAGCCGCGACGCCGCCAAGATCGTCGTCTCGCTGGCGGTCTTCCCGTCTTGCGCCGACCTCGCCTGCACCGTCGACCGCCAGAAGGCCGAGGCCGAGGGCAAGAGCACCGGCCAGGTCTATGACCGGATGTTCGTGCGCCACTGGGACACGTGGAACGACGGGACCCAGAACCATCTGTTCGTCGTTAACACGGACGGCTCCGGCGAGCCGGTCTGGGTGACGAAGGGCTTCGACGGCGACACCCCGTCCAAGCCGTTCGGCGACGAGAGCGAATTCACCTTCACCCCTGAGGGCGACGCCGTGGTCTTCTCGGCCCGGCTGGCCGGCCAGAGCGAGCCGTGGAGCACCAATTTCGACCTCTGGCGCAGCAACGGCCTGAGCGGCGACGGCACCTTCGAGAATCTGACCGACGACAATGACGCGTGGGACACCGGCCCGGTGTTCTCGCCCGATGGCCGCACCCTGGCGTACCGCGCCATGGCCCGGCCGGGCTTCGAGGCCGACAAATACGCCATCGTCTTGCGCGACGTGGCGTCAGGCCGGGTGCGCCAGATCGCCGCCAACTGGGACCGCTCGGCCGACAGCCTGCAATGGTCGGCCGACGGGACCACCCTCTACACCACGGCCGGCGACGTCGGTCAGACGCGGCTGTTCGCCATCGACGTGACTGGCGGCTCCGTCGTGCCGATCACCGGCGAGGGCCATGTCTCGGCCTTCCAGCAGACGCCGTCCGGATTCGTGTACGCCCAGGACAGCCTGACCCGGCCCAGCGAATTATTCGTCAAGACCTTCCGCGGCCGCGAGATGCCGCGCCGCATCACCGACGTGAATCCGCAGCTGGACGACAAGGCTTTCGGCGAGGCCGAACAGTTCGCCTTCCCCGGCTGGAACGGCGAGACGGTGCACGGCTATGTCATCAAGCCGGCGAACTATGTCGAGGGCCAAAAATACCCCGTCGCCTTCCTGATCCACGGCGGGCCGCAGGGCTCGTTCGGCAACAGCTGGTCGTATCGCTGGAATCCGTCGTCCTATGCCGGCGCCGGCTATGCGGTGGTGATGATCGATTTCCATGGCTCGACCGGCTACGGCCAGGCCTTCACCGACGCGATCAGTCAGCACTGGGGCGACCGTCCGCTGGAGGACCTGCAGAAGGGCTGGGCCGCCGCGCAGCAGCGCTACAGCTTCCTCGACGGCGACAACGCCTGCGCCCTCGGCGCCTCCTACGGCGGCTATATGATCAACTGGATCGCCGGCAACTGGCCGGGCGAGTTCGATTGCCTCGTCAACCACGACGGCGTCTTCGACACCTTCGGCATGGGCTATTCGACCGAGGAGCTGTGGTTCACCGAGTGGGAGTACGGCAGCACGCCGTGGGAGAACC
>JAHJNW010000102.1 GCA_018820665.1 Alphaproteobacteria bacterium
CCGCCCGTCGCGGCCGCGCCCCGCCGCCCCGCCGACCCAGGCCCCGTCGGCCCCGCGTCGCATCGAGGCGGTGCAGCCGCGTCCGGCCGCGGCCCAGGTCCCGGCCCCGATGCCCGACCTGCCCGGCACCGCTACGGTCATGACCCTGGGGGCGCACATGTGCAAATGGCCGATCGGCGATCCGTCCTCGAACGAGTTCAGCTTCTGCGGCCGCCGTTCTTCCGAAGGCGTCTACTGCGTCGAGCACGCCCGGGTCGCCTACCAGCCGCAGGTCCGCAAGGGCGGCAAGGACGGGGCGTCGGAGCTGGCGCGGAGCCTGCGGCGGTACATCTAGGTCAGGGCGCTATCGCTCGCGACGCGGTCGCTCGCTGCTTGAGCGCGAGCGACCGTTGACGTTTTCAGCCACACGGCTGTCACGAATGGCTCCTAGAGGAGCCGCCGTCCGCCTCCCGCCGCGTTCGCGCGGCGGAGAGACTGGGGCGGGGCTGCGGTTATCCGGGTTGACGCAGCCCCTCACCCGCCGCCTGGCGGGTCATCCATCATCGCTGAGTGGCCAGTGGCTAGTGGCTGGCCAACGCCTGTGGAGCCGCGCGACCTGCGTCGCCCTTCCGCCGGCCGTAGCACCGCGCTCGCCGCCCCTGTCGGCGGAAGGGCAGCGCGGACCGGGCCGTCGCACCGGCGGCGGCCAGCCACTAGCCACTTTCCCCACTCCTCAGTTCAGCACCCGCCGCTCACCCGGAACGTCGAGACTGAAAGCCGGGATGGCCGCCTCGAACGATCGGCCGGAGGCGTCGGTCATGGCGTAGCCGCCGACCATCGAGCCGCTCGGGGCGCCCAGCGGGCAGCCCGAGGCGTAGGTGTAGCTGGCGCCCGGCTTGATCACCGGCTGCTCGCCGACCACGCCCTCGCCGCGGACCTCCTCGACCCGGCCCTGGGCGTCGGTGATGACCCAGCGGCGGGCGATCAGCTGGATCGCCTCGCCGGTCAGATTGACGATCTCGACCTGATAGGCCCAGACCCAGCGGCCAGCCTCGGGGTCGGACTGGCCGGCCAGATAGCTGGGGCGGACACGAACCAGGACGCCATCGGTCTCGGCTTCATAGGCGGGGGCATCATACATCCGCCCATGGTCGCCCTCGCGCACGTCAGGTCAAGCGTGAGCTCGCGCGAGGCGAGGCCGGGAGCGCCAACAGTTTGGGGGAGACGGGGCGCGGAATCGTGTAATCGGAGGCGATGCAGAGCTTTTCGACCTCCCTCCCCGGCATCCTGCCGTCGCAATCCCTCGAGGCGCTGATCGCCAGCGGGGCGATCGTCTCGGAGACGGCGTTCGACGCCGACCAGGTGCAGCCGGCCAGCCTCGACCTGCGGCTGTCGGATCAGGCGTGGCGGGTGCGGGCCTCCTTCCTGCCCGGGCAGCGCAAGGTCGAGGACCGGATCGCCGACGTGGCGATGCACGCCATCGACCTGTCGGGCGGCTATGTGATGGAGAAGGGCTGCGTCTACATCGCCAGGCTGCAGGAGCGGCTGAGCCTGCCGCAGGGGCTGATCGCGCGGGCCAATCCCAAGAGCTCGACCGGGCGGGTCGATGTGTTCGTGCGGTTGCTGACCGACCGCGGAGCCCGTTTCGACGATGTCGCCGAGGCCTATGACGGGCCGCTGTATCTGGAGATCGCGCCGCAGACCTTCTCCATCCTGGTGAGGCCGGGGACGCGCCTGAGCCAGCTGCGGCTCAAGGCCGGCGATCCGCCCAAGCTGGAGACCCGCAGCGTCGGCGTCGATCTGCAAGGGGCGGACGGGGCCATCGTCGGCTTCCGCGGGCGGCGCCACGCCGGGGTGGTCGATCTGGACCGGATCGACGGCCACGACCCGCGCGACTTCTGGGAGCCGCTGCGGGTGCGGCGCGGCGAACTGCTGCTGGATCCGGGCGAATTCTACATCCTGGCCTCCAACGAGGCGGTCGAGATCCCGGTCATGCAGGCGGCCGAGATGACGCCGATCGATCCGTCGGTGGGCGAGTTCCGGGTGCATTACGCCGGCTTCTTCGACCCCGGCTTCGGCACCGACGAGGCGCATGGGGCGGGGTCAAAGGGGGTGTTGGAGGTGCGCACCCATGACACGCCCTTCCTGCTGGAGCACGGCCAGATCGTCGCCCGGCTGGTCTACGAACCGCTGACCGAACGGCCGTCGCGGCTGTATGGCGAGGGCGGCAGCCACTACCAGAGCCAAGGCCTGAAGCTGTCGAAGCATTTCCGCGCCTGGGCCTGAATCGGAACCCGCGCCACAGTCCGGACGTTCCGGGGTCACGAAATTGTCTGTTGGCGTTCCGCCGCCCATCGTGCAGGGTCGGGGACGTTAACGGACTGAGGGGACCGTTGATTTTGCGTTCGATGGCGATCTGTGCGGGAGTGTTGGCGTCGGCGGCATGCGCCGCTCCGGCCTTCGGCATGGCGTCTCCGGCGCCGCAGCAGGCAATCGCCGACCCCTGGCGGGTGCAGCGCGAGCGCCCCGCCACCGTCTCCGACCTGCTGCTGCGACTCGACCGCGACGCGCGCTTCGACGCCAATATCGACGCCGGCGACCGCGCCCTGGGCGGCGGCGTCGACGGATGGATCGGTTATGATCCCGCCCGCGACACCGCCTCGCCCTGGGCCGCCTCGAACCGTGACATCTGGTACGAGGGCGCAAGCCACAGCGAACGGCTGCGGCTGCGCACCGAGGGGCCGCTGCGCCGCGCCGACGGATCGCCGCTGCCGCCCGGGCCGATGGATCGGGCGACCCTTGACGCCGAACACTATGACCTGACCTGGACGCGCGGCTGGACCGAAAGCCTCGGGCAGACCGAAAACGGCCTCGACGTGACCCTGACGCCGCATCTCGGCGTCGGCGTCGGCAGCCGCGGCCAGGTCACCGAGGCCGGCGCGACCCTTCGCATCGGCCGCGACCTGGACAAGCTGGTGCCCGAGGGCGAGGAGACCTTCGGCGAGCGGTCGCGCTGGTATGTCTACGCCGCCGGCTCCGGCCGGGCGGTCGGCTACAACTGGGCCCGCAACCGCGACGGCGACTATGCGCGGTCGGGCGTCAGCCACGACTCCGGCGCCTTCCTCGGCGACGCCTCGCTGGGCGTGGCCCTGCGTAGAGGCCCGGTGCATGGCTCGATCGGCCTGGTCTATCGCGAGATCGAGGCCGAGGGCGTTCACGCCGGCCACGGTATCGATACCGATGTGTCGGAGGGGCTGATCGCGTTCCAGCTGTCGATCAAGCCGGAGTAGGCGGCAGGCAGCAGGCAGCAGGCAGCAGGCAGCAGGCAGCAGGCAGCAGGCAGCAGGGACGACGGAGCAGGGTTCGGCGGCCGGGTCATTCTTTTCTCCTGCTGCCTGCTGCCTGTTGCCTGACTACTCCCCCCGCGCCACGCCCTCGCGCCGGTCGTCCGCCGCTCCGTCCCAGGCCCAGACGCCGTCGGGGCCCTGTCGCCAGATCGCCCCGTGCAGGCCCGAGTTCTCGCTGGCGTTGGGCTCCAGCGCGATCCCCCTCGCCGCCAGCCCCGCGGCGAGGTCGACGGAGAAGCGGTCCGTGTCGGCGCCGAAGCTGTCGCCCTTGGCCACGAGGTTGGGCAGGGCGAAGGCCTCGGCCATGGGCAGGCCCCAGTCGAGCACGGCGATCAGGGCCTTCGCATTGTAGGCGAGGATGGATGAGCCGCCCGGCGAGCCAAGGGCGCCGACGAAGCGGCCGTCGTGGTCGAGGATGATCACCGGCGACATCGACGAGCGCGGCCGCTTGCCGGGGGCCACGGCGTTGGCGGCCGGTCCGCCGTCGGACCGCAGCGGCTCGAACGAGAAATCGGTCAGCTGATTGTTGAGGAAGAAGCCGGCCGCCATCCGGCCCGAGCCGAACACGCTTTCGACCGTCGTCGTCATGCTGACGGCGTCGCCCGCCGCATCGACGATGACGAAATGCGAGGTGCCGGCCGGCTCGCGCGTCCGGTCCGGCCCGGCGAACACCCCGCCGGGCGGAAAGCCCGGCTCGGCCGCCCCGACCAGGGTCGGAGCCTGGGCCGCCCGCGCCGCGACGTAGTTTGCGTCCAGCAGGCCCTGCACCGGCACGCCGGTGAAGGCCGGATCGGCGACATAGCGGTCGCGGTCGGCGTACATCAGCCGCTGCAGCTGGGCGAAGGCGGTCCAGGCGTCGGCGCTGTCGGAGCCCTCAAGGATGTCGGGGGTGGCCTCGGCCATCGCCAGCAGTTGCAGCAGCGCCACGCCGCTGGACGGGGGCGGCGGCACGCAGACGATATAGATCCGGTAGGGCCGGCACAGGGCCCCGCGCTCGAGCGGCCGATAGCCGGCCAGGTCTGCTTGCGTCAGGGCGCCGGGCCGGGGCCCTGCCTGCACCGTGGCGACGATCTCGCGGGCGATCCGGCCGCGGTAGAAGGCGTCAGCGCCGTCGGCGGCGATGTCCGCCACGGTGTCCGCATAGGCCGGGTTGCGCAGGACGTCGCCGGCGGCGTAGCGGCCGCCGTCCGCCCGGGTGAAATAGTCATCGGCCCAGCGGGTGCGGGCCTGCCCCCGGGTGGCGGCGATGAAGCCGGCCAGCCGCGGGCTGACGATGAAGCCGTCGCGGGCCAGTCGCCCGGCGTCCGCGAACAGGTCGCGCCAGGCCAGGGTCCCGTGTTCGGCCTGGGCCATGGCCAGCAGGGCGACCGCCCCCGGCGCGCCGGTCGAGCGGCCGCTCAGCACGGCGTCGCCGAACGCCAGCGGCCGGCCGTTCTCGTAGAACAATTCTGACGTCGCCGCCGCCGGGGCGGTCTCGCGCCCGTCATAGCTGGTCACCGCCTGCGTGGCCGCGTCGTAGTGCATCATGAAGGCGCCGCCGCCGAGACCGGAGGATTGCGGCTCGACCAGGCCAAGCACCGCCTGCACCGCCACGGCGGCGTCGACGGCCGAGCCGCCGTCGCGCAGCACCTTCATCCCCGCCTCGACCGCCAGCGGATTCGCGGCGGCGACGAACGGCCCGCGCGCCGGGGGAGCCGCGGCGACGGGTGCGGCCGGGGCGGCCGTCGCCTGCCCCGCG
>JAHJNW010000003.1 GCA_018820665.1 Alphaproteobacteria bacterium
AAAAACGCCGCCCCGACGGCAGATGTGTCCGGGGAAGAAGGCGATGGCGAAGTCGGGCCGGCTGCTGACCCGATCGATTTCGTCCACGGGCGTATAGGTCGGCGCAAGGATATTGCTGGTCTGGGCGACCAGATAGCCGCCAGCTGAAAAGCCCATGACCCCGATCTTGTTTGGATCGATCCGAAGGTCTTGAGCCTGCGATCGGACCAGTCGGATGGTGCGCTGAGCGTCTTGCAAGGCGCGAGGAACGTCGGGCGTCACCGCCCGGCCCAGTTCTTCATCCCAATAGTGATTGCTGCGCGGAACGCGATACTTGGACAGGATGCAGGTCACGCCGCGCGCGGCGACCCAGTTGCAAATCTCAGTCCCCTCGAGGGTTACGACCACGGCCCGGAACCCGCCGCCGGGAAAGACGATGATCGCCGCCTCGGTGTTTTGACCCTGCGCCGGGAAGACCGTCATCGTCGGCTCGGTTACGTCGAACACCGCTTGGGAAAAATCGCCGTCGACGGCTTCGGGCGTCCGGCGGGTCAGGACGCTTTCGGGGGTTTGAGTGCCGTCTTCCATATCCGGCGCGCCATTGGGCCAGATAGAGACTTGGCTGACGCCCTCAGGAGCCCGCCAGACGCCCGTAATCCGCCCTTCCACGGGCAAGGCGGCGGCCTGGTTCGGGCTCACGGTAGAACCGCGGGTCACGGCAAAACCACTCGCGAGAGCTGCTGCCCCAAGCACGCATCCCAGAACTATCCAGATTCTACGCGACGCCAAACTACTGTTCCTGAAACCAGACGAGGAGCCGAGCTTTTAAGCGCGCTGAGGTCTCGCCCCAAATTTTCAATCTGCAAGTCACGGCTAAGTCCGAGGGCGAGCCGGCGGAGTAAATATAACGGTCAACCAATGCTCCGAAATTTGATCGCTGCAAAGAGTAATCGGAGAATGTCACCTCGCCGCAGGCGGCGTCAGTTCGTAAAGCTCGATGATATTGTCGTCCGGGTCAGAAAACCTGATCAGAGCGAAGGGACCTTCTCGCACCACCATCCTCGTCAAAAGTCCGGCGGGGGCGACGTCCTCCACGTGGCGTAACCAGGCGTCAATGTCTGTCACTTTGATATAGGGTACGACATTGCCGCCTCGAATGGCGTCTGATGCGTACTGCGCTCTTGAGACTACAGCGTAGAATCCGCCCTCGACGTCGAAACCGACCAGCCCGGGAGTTCTGACCTGCGGCGCGCGTCCAAAAATGTCCTCGTAAAAAGTAGCGGCGCGCTCCAGGTCGTCGGACACGACATAGACGCCCATTCTCTGAATGGCCGGAGCCTGCGCATGTGCGGTGGCCGGAGCCAGGCAGAGACTGAAGAGCAAGAGAAGGGCAATAGCGCGGGCTTTTTGCATTTGTCCCTCAGGGTTTGTTTCTGCGAGCCGCAGCATCGCAAAGACCTGCTGACAACGGCATGGCAGCAGCCCGCGCAGTCTAGCCAATCAGGAAAGCGAATTCGATGCGAGCCGATCGCCGGTCGCGATGATGATCCCGCTTGAACGCGCTCTTGGCGGTTCACGACTACATATCAGGCGTTCCCTCAGCGAGTGGACATGCGGATAAGTTGCCGTTGAGCCTGCCCACTCAAAGGCAGTCCAAGGGCCGAGGTCGTCGTTCCCGAACCGATGCTCGACTTCCTCCGCCGCCTTGAGCGCCCCCTTCCAGATGTCATCGACGATGATGCCTGACGAGTTCTCCGGAGACCACTCACCTCGGGGGATCGGTTTCAGCTTGCCTCGGGAAAGCCGGCGCTCTCCGCGCCAAGTGCGCGCTCAGAAGACTCCTTGATGTCCGATTTGCGGCAAGCTGCCAACGACCGCTTTTGGCGCTTCCGAGTCTTTGAGGGGCGCGATCACCATAAGTGAATCATCGCGGCGGTTCACAAAGTCCGCCGTGCGGCCGAATGCCGGAGAAAACTTATGACGCGAAGCCGAGGCACGAGAAAAGATCGTTTTGCTACGTCCGGTGGCCACGGCGGGCCCAAAAGATTGCACCGAAGCTCGTAACCAGCAGTCCGGTGCCGATCATATCCCAGACACCGTCGGCGAGGAGGGCCCCCACCAGACCGGTCAGACTGAGCAAGGTCAGGGCCAGCGGCATCCGGAAGATGGTGCCGAGGCTGAGGTCTCGCCGGCTCATGGCGCCCGCCGCCGTTTTGGTAGCCACAGATAGAGTCCCGAGCCGAGGATGAAGATGGTCGCAAGGTCCAGCAGGGCCCAGACGATCTTGAGCGGCAGGCCGCCATAGTCGCCGAAATGCAGCGGCTGGGACAGGGACAGGGCCTTCACATACCAGGGCGACGGGGCCACGGCGGCCAGTTCGCCGGTCCGCACGTCGATCAGGGCCGGAGTGGTCAGGTGGGTCGTCAGCGGCGTGTCGCCGTGGAAGAAGACCGCATAGTGATGGTCGGTCGAAAACTCGGTGCCCGGGAAGGCGACGAACTGCAGGGTACGGCCGGGCAGGGCGGCCCGGGCCCGGTCGACGGCGGCGTCCAGTGAGGCCCATTCGCCCGGGGCGGCGGGGGCGTCATGGGCGGCGGTAAGGTCTGCGAGCGCCGTGTCCTTCCAGTAGGCAAGGATCGGCGTCGCCAGGGTGTTGATGACACCGGTCGAGCCGACGACCAGCACCCAGGCCACGGTGACGATGCCCAGCAGATTGTGCCAGTCCAGCCAGCGGGTTCGGGCGGCCTTGTCCAGCCGCAGGGTGCCGAACGGCAGGCGGCGCATGAAGGGGGCATAGAGGACCACGCCGGACACCACCGCCACGATCAGCAGCAGCCCCATGGCCCCGAGGAACAGCATACCGGGCAGGCCGAGAAACATGTCGGTATGCAGCTGCAGCAGGAGTTCCAGCACCGGATGGCCGGCGACCAGGGGGGCGGCCTCACCGCTGGTCTGGTCGATGGGCTGGAAATTGTACTGGCCGGCGGGGGCGTCGGGCGCGCGGCTGGTGACGTTCACCACCGGCCGGTCCTCGTCGAAGCTCATGAAGGCCGGGACGTCGCCCGGATGCCGCGACAGGGCCACGGCCAGCACCTGATCAAGGTTCAGGCCCTCACCGTCGGGATCGGCCGGGGCCCAGACCTCGTCCAGCAGGACGTGATTCAGCTCGTGGCTGAACACCAGCGGCAGGCCGGTGATGCACAGCATCAGCAGGAAGGCGGTCGAGACGAGGCTCGACCACTTATGGACCCATGACCAGGCGCGGATCGTGCGGGTCTTCATCCGGTTCAGAAGTCTGTCGACAGCGACAGCCTGAGGGTCCGCGGCGCGCCCAGCGTCAGATAGTTGGCCCCGGGATAGCCGCCGACGGCGACCCACTGGTCTTCATCCGCGAGGTTTTCGATGCGGGCGCGCAGGGTGACCGGACGGCCGGCGATGTCGGCGGCGTAGCGGACGCCGGCGTCGAACCGAGTCCAGGAGGACAGCGCGACCGTGTTGGCGGCATTGACCGGCTGTTCGCCCGTATAGACGAGGCGACCCTCGAGGGTCAGCCCGGCCAACTGCGGCACGTCCCATTCGACATTGAGATTGCCCTGCAGCTCCGGCGTGCCGATCGGGCGGTTGCCGTCCAGCGTGCCACCGGCGGTGCGGGTCATCTCGGCATCCAGCCAGGTCCAGCCGCCCAGCAGGCGCAGGCCGTCGCGCGGCTCGCCGAAGAAGGCGATCTCGACGCCGCTGTTTTCCTGTTCGCCGTTGGCGGCGAAGACGTTGTTGTCGACATAGGCGCTGGGCAGGGTGGAGCGGAACAGGCTGACGCTTCCGCCGAACCGGCCGAGATCATATTTGAGGCCGACCTCGACCTGTTCGCCGCGGAACGGGGACAGGGCCTCGCCGGCATTGGTGACCGGCACGCCGCCGCTGAGGGCGGGGGCGATCTGGCCGGGGATCAGGGCCTCGGCATAGTTGGCGTAGAGCGAGACTTGCTGGATCGGCCGATAGACTACGGCGAACACCGGGGTGACCGCATCGCCTGCATAGGCCGAGACCAGGGTGCCGCTGTTGTAGTCATAGGAGCGCGTCTCGATTTCCTGATAGCGGACGCCGGCGGTGACGATCAGCCGGCCGTCCATGAAGGCCATCATGTCGGCCAGGGCGAGGCTGGCATTGTCGACGCGTTCGGTGACGTTGGGGTTGGACAGGTCGCCGCCGGTGAAGAAGTTCGCGGCCGGAGGCGCGACGGCCACCGGGGCATACAGGTCGCTGGCGAAGCCGCCGAAGTTCGAGAAGGCGTAGGCGTTGCGCGATTTCGACTGAACCTGGGAGGCGGAGGCCACGAGCCGGTGCGCGACCGGGCCGGTGGTCAGTTCGGCGCGGATGCCGACGTCGCCCGACCAGACGGTGTCTTCGCGCGCATTGTCGAACCGGTAGGCGCTGAGGGTGCCGTTCGGCTGGGCGGTGGGGTTGGCCAGCACATTGGCCTCCCGACCCTGACGGCCGCCGAAGGCCGCCCAGGCCGAGACCCGGTCGCTGAGGTCGAACTCGCCGCGGGCGACGCCGAACAGCTGTTCCTCGTCGGTATAGGTCCAGGGCTGGGCGTAGTTGCCGTCACTGGATGGCGCGGCCGGCACGGCCCCGGCCGGGGTCACGGACGGGCGCGGGGCGTCGATGTGGTGATCCTGATAGCCGAGGTCGGCCGAGAACCGGGCCCGGTCGCCGCGGCGGTCCAGCCCCAGGCCGATGGCGGTCAGCTGGCGATCCTCGCCCTCGATACCGGCCTCGCCGTCGCGGCGGGCGATGTTGAGGCGGCCACCCCAGTCGCCGTCGGCACCGAAGCGGCGCGCCAGGTCGGCGGCCAGATAGAGCTCGCTCTCGCCGTCCACGCCCGCCGTCAGCCGATTCAGCGGCGCATTCGGGGCCCGTTTGGGGGTCAGGTTAAAGGCCCCGCCGACGCCGCTGCCGCCGGGGGCCGCGCCGTTCAGGAAGGCCGTGGCCCCGTGGAAGACCTCGACCCGCTCAAGGAATTCCGCTGCCACGAACTGGCGCGGCAGGATGCCGTAGAGGCCGTTGTAGGTCATGTCGTCGGAATAAACCGGGAAGCCGCGGATGACGTACAGCTCCTGGAAATTGCCGAAGCCCTTGGACACCCGCACGGCCGGATCGTTCTGCAGCACATCGCCGACGCCGCGGGCCTGCTGATTGCGGGCGAGGTCTTCGGTGTAGCTGGTCGTAGCGAAGGGCGTATCCATGGTGTGCAGGGCCCCGAACAGGCCGACCCGGCCGCCGCGCGCGACCTGACCGCCGGCGTAGGGCGCGGTCAGGGTAACCTGCGACCCGGTGACAATGACCTCGTCGAGTTCAGTCGGTTCGGAATCCTGCGCGATAGCGGGGGCCGCTAGGACCGTCGCACAGCAGGAGGCAAGCAGGAGGGAACGGAGCATGGGAGGGCCTTCGCGAATGAGAACGCGTCGCAATATACATTCCCCATGAAAGGCTCAAGTGAAAGCGTGCGATTAAAAACGGCTAAGAACCACGACACCAAAAGGCGCATGCTTGGACGATCCGCTTATTTCAATTGGACGCCTGCCCACTCTTGACGCTTTTCCGCCGCCGTCCGGCTGGCACGGGATCGCAAGTCTGTCGCTGACTTCAGCCGTGAGGTTAGCGGGCTATTCAGTCGGTCTCCAGTCAGTTCGTGGTGCCCTGCGGAGAACTCGGCCTGTTCAGTGCCGCCCTGGTCGCCAACGACGGCTCAAGGTTCAAGGCTGTCAGCACCCGTGACAACAACTTCACGGTACACAATGTAAAGCGGCGCATCGAACGGGTGGCCCGGCTCATCGTTGGTATCGGCAGGATCAGGATACCGCGACGGGCAGGAGGGCCTGGCCCCAGAGGTGCGGTCCGGGCGGCTGGGCCGGAAGATCGATCGGTGCGTGCCCAGATGGCGATGCTGAAGACCATTCAGGCGGAGGTCGAGGCGTCGCCTGACGGCCGCAGCGTATTCGGCGATCCTTCGGACCGCTCTACTTCAAATATCAGAAGGATTATCGTTTCGGCGTGAACTGGCCGATCGGCACAGTGCTGTCGCCGAGCCAAAGGCATCGGCACCGTTCCGATCCCGGACCTTTCAGCTGTCGCCGTCGGTGAAACCCGGTCCGGCTTGGTCATTGACCCTCGAGCCGCCGCAGGCGTCGGGTCAGCTCCCTGAGGATGAGCTGACGGGTACGCGGCGGCATTTTTCGCCAGGATCGGACTTCGGGGACCGAACGACCGCAGCCCACGCACCAGCCGGTGCGACCATCGAAGCAGCAGACGTCGGTGCAGGGAGAATCGGAACTCACGGCCTCGTCTCCGGGCGCCGATCGCCGATCCCGGCCGAGCCGGGCTCACGCGGCCCGGCTTCCGCGAGTGGGGGCCGGTTCGTATCCAGGGTCGAACCGATTCCGGATCCTGCATCCCGGTTTGCCCGCCAGCCGGTATCCTCGGAGCGCGTTCTGCTCATGCGCCTGGCCTAGCTGGAATAGCGGCGGATAAGGGCGATCAGCTCGTCGGTGCCGATCCGGCGGTCATGCTCGCTCAGATCGGGGTTGGCGACGTGGTGTCTCAGATGGTCCTCAAACAGTTCATTGAGTAGCCCGCCCATCGCCCCGCGCGCCGCCGCGACCTGCTGGAGAACCTGCGAGCAATCCGTTTCGGTTTCGATGGCTCTCTCGATCGCAGCCAACTGGCCGGCGATGCGTCGAATGCGCGCCACGAGTTTTTTCTTGCCGGTGACCGTATGTCCCATGGTTACTCCCCTAGAGTATATTGCAACCGTATGCGAGACTCGACGAAGGGGAGCCGCCCTCCGGGATCGCCCGGGATTCCGTGGCGTCCCAGGTGACCCTTTGATGTTTTCTCCCCTGCGTCACTCCGCCTACCGGCACCTCTTCATGGCCCAGGTTTCGGCCCTGCTGGGGACGGGAATGGCGACCGTAGCGCTCGGGCTGCTGGCCCACGATCTGGCGGGGGCGAGCGCCGGGGAAATCCTTGGAGCGGCCCTGTCGATCAAGATGATCGCCTATATCGGCGTCGCGCCGTTCGCGAGCGCCCTGGCGGCGAGACTGCCGAGGAAGACGCTGCTGGTCTCTCTCGACGCGGTGCGGGCCGGGGTCGCGGTCAGCCTGCCGTTCGTCGGTGAAGCCTGGCAGATCTACGGGCTGATGACCGTGCTCTATGTCGCCTCGGCCGCCTTCACTCCGGCCTTCCAGGCCATGATCCCCGACCTGCTTCCGGACGAGGCCGAATACACCAAGGCGCTGTCGCTCTCGCGGCTGGCAGCCGATCTGGAGAGCGTCGCCAGCCCCGTGCTGGCGGCCCTGCTGCTGGCGGTGATGAGC
>JAHJNW010000103.1 GCA_018820665.1 Alphaproteobacteria bacterium
ATCAGGCTGCCGTGGCAGTGCTTGAACTTGCGGCCCGAGCCGCAGGGGCAGTCGGCGTTGCGGGGCGTCCGTTCCCAGTTGACCGGCAGGGCCCCGACCGGCAGGCGGGCGCGGTCGTCGCCGGTCAGCTGGCCTTCCGGGTTCTGGGCCATGGGATCGGCCATTTCGTTCTCGCCGGTGCCGGGGTTCAGGTGGATTTCCTGGAACTCGGGCAGCTCCATGGGCGGCGGCGCCTCGAAGCGGAACTCGACCGTCATCAGCCAGCGGGTGACGTTGTGGCGCAGCTCATAGAGCAGCGTCTCGAACAGGTTGAAGGCCTCGGTCTTGTACTCGTTCAGCGGATCGCGCTGGCCATAGCCGCGCAGGCCGATGACGCCGCGCAGGTGGTCGAGGTGAACCAGGTGCTCGCGCCAGTTCATGTCGATCATCTGCAGCATGAACTGCTTCTCGAGACCGCGGGTCTGGTCGGCCCCGATCATCTCCAGCCGTTCGGCGGCGCGGGCGTCGGCGGCGGCCACCAGACGTTCCTCGATCTCCTCGTTGGAGACGCCTTCCTCGGCGGCCCAGTCATGCAGCGGCAGGTCAAGGCCGAGGGTCGACTTCACCTTTTCGTCGAGGCCGTCGATGTCCCACTGTTCGGCATAGGCCTTGGGCGGCATGTGGCGTTCGATCAGGTCGCTGATCACGTCGTTGCGGAACTCGGCCACCAGTTCAGACAGGTCCGTGGCGTCCATGAACTCCTGACGCTGCTCGAACACCGCCTTGCGCTGGTCGTTCACGACGTCGTCGTATTTCAGCAGGTTCTTGCGGATGTCGTAGTTGCGGGTCTCGACGCGCTTCTGGGCGGTCTCGACGGCGCGGTTCAGCCACGGGTGGCTGATCGCCTCGCCCTCGGCCACGCCGAAGCTGCGCATGATGCCGTCCAGACGGTCGCCGGCGAAGATGCGCAGCAGGTCGTCCTCGCAGGACAGGAAGAATTTCGAGGTGCCGGGATCGCCCTGACGGCCGGTGCGGCCGCGCAGCTGGTTGTCGATGCGGCGGCTCTCGTGGCGTTCGGTGCCGAGCACGAACAGACCGCCGGCGGCCAGCGACTTCTGCTTCTGAACGGCGATGTCGGCCTTCAGACGGGCCTCTTCGGCCGCCTCGAGCTCCGGCGTGATCTCCTGCGCCATGTTGCGCAGTTCCTGGCGCCATTTCTGGAGCCGCATTTCGAGGTTGCCGCCCAGCTGGATGTCGGTGCCGCGGCCGGCCATGTTGGTGGCGATGGTGACCGCGCCGGGCAGGCCGGCGTCGGCGACGATGAAGGCTTCCTGCTCGTGCTGGCGGGCGTTCAGCACGCTGTGCGGAATGCCCTTGCCGGCCTTGATCTCGATGTCGAAGTCTTCGTCCTTCAGCGCGGCCCAGGCCTTCTTCGCCTCGCGGCGGACCTTTTCGTCGTCGCTGGCGACCTGTTCGAGCAGATGCTGGTGCTGCGGCTTCAGCGTCTTGACCGGGACCTCGTAGGCGAAGGTCTTGAGCACTTCGGACAGGGTCTCGGACTTTTCGATCGAGACGGTGCCGACGAGGATCGGCTGACCCCGGACGTGGCATTCGGCGATCAGGGCGGCGATGGCCAGGTTCTTCTCGGCGTTGGTGCGGAAGATCTCGTCGTCGTGGTCGATGCGCTTGACCGGGCGGTTGGTCGGCACCTCGAGGACGTCCATCTTGTAGATGTCGAGGAATTCCTGGGCCTCGGTCGCGGCCGTGCCGGTCATGCCGGACAGTTTTTCGTAGAGGCGGAAATAGTTCTGGATGGTGACCGAGGCCAGGGTCTGGTTCTCGGGCATGATCTTCACGCCCTCCTTGGCCTCGATGGCCTGGTGCAGGCCTTCGGACAGGCGGCGGCCCTGCATCATCCGGCCAGTGAACTCATCGATGAGCATCACTTCTCCGGCCTTGATGATGTAGTCTTTATCCTTTTGATACAGGGTGTTGGCGCGCAGGGCCTGGTTGATGTGGTGGACCAGGCTGATGTTGGCGGCGTCGTACAGGCCGGTGGTGTCGGCGGCGAACAGGCCGGCGGCCTCCATGACCTCCTCGATCTTTTCGGATCCTTCCTCGGTCAGCAGGGCCTGGCGCTGCTTTTCGTCGAGATCGTAGGTCGACTTGTCCTGGATCAGGTCCTTGATGATCCCGTCGACGGTCAGATACAGGTCCGACCGGTCCTCGGTCGGGCCCGAGATGATCAGCGGCGTGCGCGCCTCGTCGATCAGGATGGAGTCGACCTCGTCGACGATGGCGAAATGGTGGGGACGCTGCACCATCTCGCGCCGGTCATAGACCAGGTTGTCGCGCAGATAGTCGAAACCGAACTCGTTGTTGGTGCCGTAGGTGATGTCGGCGGCGTAGGCGGCCTGGCGCTGGCCCGAGGACAGGCCGTTGACGATGACCCCGACCTCCATGCCGAGGAAGCGGTAGACGCGGCCCATCCACTCGGCGTCGCGCCGGGCCAGATAGTCGTTGACGGTGATGACGTGCACGCCCTTGCCGGCCAGGGCGTTCAGATAGACGGGGGCCACGGCGACCAGGGTCTTGCCCTCGCCGGTGCGCATCTCGGCGATGCCGCCGTCGTGCAGGATCATGCCGCCGGTCAGCTGGCCGTCATACTGGCGCTGGCCCAGCACCCGCTTGGAGGCTTCGCGGGCGACGGCGAAGGCCTCGTTCAGCACCTTGTCCAGCGTCTCCCCGCCGGCGATCCGGTCGCGGAAGGCGTCGGTCATCATCCGCAGCTCGTCGTCCGACAGGGCGGCGAACTTGCCCTCCAGGTCGTTGATCTTCTGAACCCGGCTCATGAAGTCCTTGACCTTGCGGTCATTGGAGGAGCCGAAAAACTTCTTGGCTATGCCGAGCATGAATGATCCGAAGGCGGGCGAGCGACTGGGCTCTGGTATAGAACGGTCCCGAAGGAGCGGGGGCGATGTTGCGCCGGGCGAGGCCCCCGGCGGCGGCGACCCGGCGCCCTGTCTCAGGCGCGCGCAAGGGTCGCGCGAACGTTCGAAAATCCCTCGACTTGGGCGCAGGCGGGACTTAAGCACCGGCCTTATCCCTGTCAACGCGAGGGCCTTTGCCGCCCGTGACGGAGCTTGCCCCGAAATGAGCCTCTCCCCGCCCCGGATTCTGGCCCGAGCCCTGTTCCCGGCGGTGCTCGCGGTCGTTCTCGCCGTGTCCGCCTGCGGCCGCGGCGGCGGCTCCGACCGGGCCCCGGAGCCGGGCGACCGCGCCGTGGCCGAGGTCGAGAGCGAGACCATCTGGGCCTCCGACGTCAAGCGCGAGGCCGTGGCCCAGGGCCTGGTCGGCGAAGGCGAGCCGCTGGACGTCACCTCGGACCTGTTCCGGCGGGTGCTGGACGAGGTCATCGACCAGAAGCTGCTGGCGCGCGAGGCCGAGCGGCGCGGGCTCGACAATTCCGCCCTGGCGCAGCGACGGCTGGCGGCGACGCGCGAGCGCATCCTCGGCGACATGCTGGTCGAGACGGTCGTCAACGGCACGATCGACGACAAGGCGGTGGAGACGATCTATCGCGAACAGGTCCGGCTGGCCGAGACGTCCGAGGAAATCCGCAGCCGCCTGATCCTGTCGCGCACCCGCGAGGAGGCCGATGCGGTGATCGGCCTGCTGGCCCAGGGCGCGGCCTTCGAGGCGGTGGCGCAGCAGCGGTCGATCGACGAGGCGACGCGGTTCTCGGGCGGCGACCTCGGCTATGCGACGCTCGACGTCCTGCCCCAGACCTACGCCGACGCCCTGCGCGACAAGCCGGCGGGCTCGACCGTGGGCCCGTTCCAGACCGAGGGCGGCTGGGCCGTGCTGCGGGTCGAGGATCGCCGCAAGGAGACGCCGCCGACGCTGGAGCAGGCGCGGCCGCAGATCGTCCGCTATCTGACCTATGAGGGCGTGCGGCAGTTGCTGGAGCAGCTGCGCGGCAAGGCCGAGGTCGAGGTGCTGCTGAACGGCGCGACCGCTTCGCCCGAGCCGGCCTCGGCCCCGCAGAAGGCGCCCGCCGCCCGCCCGGCCGCGCCGGCGCCCG
>JAHJNW010000185.1 GCA_018820665.1 Alphaproteobacteria bacterium
CGGGCGCCGCCCACCAAAGCGCGGACATATCCGATTTGAACGGTTGGCACAGCCAGTTAAACGGTTTTATCCGAAATATCAGTTCGCCCCATGTCGCCCTGTGGAGTCACATCGTCCGGCGTGAAATCAACGAATACCCGGAAGGTGAGTTCGCTTCCGAATTCATCAACAACCTGAACAAGAAATATCGAAGCCGCATCGAGGAAACCACCTTGATGATTAACGAGCTGTATATCAGCATCGTATTTCGCCCACAGCCGATTGCAGCAGGGCGAATCGTGGATATGTTCTCACGGCAAAGCAAAGCACAATTGGAAGAGCTGCAGCTTGAGCATATCGAGAACATGGAAGACTTGATTTCAACGTCGATGGCGGCATTGGATCGCTACGAACCCGAATTGCTTGGGTGCTATGAATTCAAGGGCAACCTGTTTTCTGAAACTGGGGAGTTCCTGCACTACATCCTGAACGGTGAGTGGCGCCGCTTCCCCCTTCCACGCGCAGAGATGCGGGACGTGCTGCCCACGTCGCGGCCATTCTTCGGCAAGGGCGGCTTGATGAGTCTGCGCACGTCCACAGAAGACTACTTCTGCGCCACGCTGGCGTTTCAAGAATACCCCGCGCACACGCACCCCGGCCTGCTCAATGAGTTGTTGTCGGTGCCCTACGAGTTCACCCTCGGCCAGTCGTTCACGTTCCTCTCTAAGCCCGTGGCGCGCGGGCGTATGACACGCCAGCAGAAGCGGCTGGTCAATGCCGGGGACGTGGCCACGAGCCAGGTCGAAGCGATTGATGCGGCCCTGGACGATTTGACAAGCAATCGGTTCGTCATGGGCACGCACTCACTCACGTTGATGATCCGCGCGCAGAACGAGAAGGATCTGAAAGACCATATTTCGGTGGCTGGAAGCATCCTGAGCGATGCGGGCATCAAGTGGTCGCGCGAAGACCTAGGCATGGCGGCGGCGTATTACTCCCTCATGCCCGGCAACTTCGACTATCGAATCCGCGCGGGCGACATTACCAGCCGCAACTTCTGCTCGTTTTCCAGCCTGCACAACTACCCCATTGGGCGCCTTGAAGCGAACCAATGGGGACCAGCGGTGACGATGTTCAAAACAACGTCAGGAGCGCCCTTCTACTTCTCGTTCCACAAAGGGGAAGAGGGCGCTGACGCCAAGCGGGCCGCGAAGCTGGACCCGAATCACAAGGAGCTGGCCAACACCATCGTGCTCGGAAAGTCGGGCACCGGCAAGACAGTAATCGAGTGCTTTTTGCTCGCGCAGGCCCAGAAGTTCAACAAGCCACCAGCAAAGCGCCTCACGTCCGTAGTGTTCGACAAAGACCTGGGCGCAGCCGTGGCGGTACGCGCAATGGGTGGGCGCTACTACCCGCTGAAAAACGGCGTCTCAACCGGCTTCAACCCGTTCCAGCTCGACCCCACCCCCAACAACATCACCTTCCTGGAAAACCTCGTGCGCTACCTGGTGCGGCGCGAAGGCATGCCCATCACGCCGCGCGAGGAAGCGGAAATTGCAAAGGCAATTGCGGGGGTCATGAACCCAGCGGTTCCAAAGGCACAGCGGCGCCTGAGCGCCATCATGCAATTCCTGAACCCCACTGAGCAAAACGGCATTTACATGCGCCTGGCGCGCTGGTGTCACGGCTTTGGCCCCCTGGGTTGGGCGCTGGACAACGCCGAAGACACCCTGGACGTGGAAGCAAACGCCATTGTCGGCTTTGACGTGACGGAATTCCTTGAAAACGCGGAAACCAGAACGCCAATCATCATGTATTTGATGCACCGGATCGAATCCCTATTCGATGGCCGAAGGGTGGTCATATTCATGGATGAGTTTTGGAAACTGCTCGACGATCCAGAATTCGAGGACTTCGTTAAGAACAAACTGGTGACGATCCGAAAACAGGACGGCTTTCTCGTTTGCTTCACGCAAGCGCCAAAGCAAGTCATTCGTTCGCCCATCGCGTTTGCCATCATTGAGCAGACAGCGACAAAGATATTCCTCCCGAATCCCGAAGCGGACAGGGATGATTACATCAAGCATTTCAAACTCTCCGAAAAAGAATATGAATTGATCCGTGATTTACCGGAAAAATCACGGCGCTTCCTGATCAAGCAAGGATCGAATTCGGTCGTAGCAGAACTTGATTTAAGAGGCTTTGATGATGAACTGGCCGTTCTTTCAGGCAACACGGCCACCTCGCTACTGGCTGAACAGCTCGTAGCACAACTGGGTGAAGATCCCGTCAACTGGTTGCCTGAGTTTCACAAAATCCGCCGAGAAAGAATTGCAGCATGAACATCAAAAAAACCGTTTCCGTTGCCGCTGCCGCCGCAGCACTGGCATTCACTGCCATTCCAGCCAATGCATTCCTTGGGTTCGGTGGAAGCAACATCGCAAAAGAAACCACACAAATTGCATCATGGATCGCTCAATACGCGCAAATGGTGCAGGAATATAACCAGCTCGTCGAGGAATACCGCAGCTTGAATGGCATACGAGGCATGGCCAGCCTGGTCAACAATCCCCAGCTCAGGCGCTACCTGCCGGACGAATACAAGAATATCCTGAGCCAGGGATATGGCGATTGGCAGGCGCTGCGAACTGCACTGGATAACCCGGTTGGGAGTTCCAATCTTCAAAAACTGCGCAGGGATCAACTAGCAATTGATGAGGCAATGGCACTGGAAAGTTATAAGCAAGCAAGCCGTAGATTCGGTGACATTCAAGTTCTGCTTGACAAAATCAATGATGCCAGCATTCCCGATGCAAAAGATATGGTGGACTTGCAGGCGCGCATTCAAGCGGAGCAGGTAATGATGCAAAACGAGGCATCAAAGATTGCAATGATGAAAAATTTGCAGGAAATTCAAAAGCAAAAGATGCAGGAGCAGGCGCGAATAAACGACAAGGAAATGCGTCGTAAACCAGGCATCATTGCAACCATGCGGGCACCTGAAGAACTATTCGGCGCACGCTAGAGGGTCATATGAATAAATTTTATATCAGCTCTGCC
>JAHJNW010000104.1 GCA_018820665.1 Alphaproteobacteria bacterium
GGCGGCAGCCGCAGCAATCCGCCGGGCGGCTCGCGTCCGGGCGCGGGGCCGGCGGGCGGGCGCGGCAGTCCGCGCGGACCGCGCTCGAAAGGCTGATCCATGCGGATCGTCGCCGGCAGCCTGAAGGGCCGCAGCATCGTCGCGCCGGACGGGCAGGGCACGCGCCCGACCTCGGACCGGGCGCGTCAGGCCGTGTTCAATGTGCTGGAGCATGCCGCCTGGGCTGAGCCGCTGGACGGGCTGCGGGTCATCGACCTGTACGCCGGGTCGGGGGCGCTGGGCTTTGAGGCGATCAGCCGCGGCGCGGCTTTCGCCCTGTTCGTCGAGACCGACGACGAGGCGCGCGGCTCCATCCGCGAGAACGCCGACGCCTATGGGGTGATGGGGCGCACCCGGGTGCACCGGCGCAGCGCCGTCGAGCTGGGCGTGCGGCCGGGGTCGGACGGCGAGGCCTTCGACCTGGCCTTTCTCGACCCGCCCTATCGCAAGGGGCTGGGCGAACAGACGCTGGCCCGGCTGCTGGAGGGCAATTGGCTCAAGCCGGGCGCGGTGGTGGTGTTCGAGCGTGGTTCGGACGAGCCGGAGATCGACACGCCCGGCTACGAGCGGCTGGATGCGCGCGACTATGGCGCGGCGAGGGTGCTGTTCCTGAGGGTGATCTCCGCCGCGTCGTGAGCCGGCGCCGCCCCGGCTACCGGAGGCGGCGGGCCAGCGTTCGGGCCGCCGCGCTGACCTCGGCCCAGGTGATCTCGAAGCCGGCCTCGTCGCCGAACCAGGGATCGGTCACGGCCTGACCCTCGCGGCCCTCGACGTGATCCAGGAGCAGGCTGAGCTCGGCCGTGGCGTCGGCGGGCGCCAGTTTGCGCAGATTGGCGAGATTGTCGTGGTCGAGGGCGATCACATGGGTGAAGCGGCGGAAGTCGGCGGGCCGCACCTGACGCGCGCGCAGGCCGGAGATGTCGACGCCGTTGCGCAGGGCTGTGCGTTGTGCGCGCTCGTCCGGCGGTTCCCCCGCATGCCAGTCGCCGGTGCCGGCGGAGTCGACGATCAGATCGAGGCCAAGCCGGGCGGCCTCAGCGCGCAGGGCGGCCTCGGCCAGGGGCGAGCGACAAATGTTGCCGAGGCAGACGAAGAGGACGGATCGCATAGGGACAATATAGGGCGGTTTCCGCCTTGTCGGCGGTTTATGATTTTCGAAGCGACAGGGAGTGTCGTTCCGCAAAGCCCGGTTGGGAGACCCGCGGGTCGACGGGGAGGCCATCCGGCTTTCCCGGGGGCCGCGCCGCGCCGTCAAGGTGGCAGCGCGGCGCGAGGGCCAAAGCTAGGCGCGGCGGAAGGTCGTGCGCACGTGGTCGATGAAGGTCTGCGGGTTCTCCATGGCCGCGAAGTGGCCGCCCCGGTCCGCTTCCCCAAAGAAGCGCAGATCGGCGAAACGCCGCTCGGCCCAGCGGCGTGAGAGCCGGACCTGCTCCCCCGGGAACATGCTGACGCCGGCCGGCAGGGGGATCGGGTCGGTCGGCATGCCGCCGGCCATCTCGCGCATGGATTCCCAATAGAAGCGCGCCGAACTGGGGCCGGCGGCGGGCAACCAGTACAGCATGATGTCGTCGATGATGTGATCCAGGGCGATCGCACTTTCCGGATCGGCGCCGGTGTCCGACACGTCCTGGAACAGGGCGTAGATCCAGGCCGCGAGGCCCACTGGCGAATCCGCGAGGGCGAAGGCCACGGACTGCGGGCGACTGGCCTGGAGCTTCATATAGCCGGAGTAGTCGCGCTCGTAGCGCTGGGCGTCCGCCATCATGGCGTGTTCCTCGGGCGTCGCCCCGGCGATCTCGGCCTCGGTCGGCTGGACCATGACCATGTTGAGATGAATGCCAGCCAGACCGGGCGCCCGCATATGGGCCAGCACTGTCGTCACGGCGGCGCCCCAGTCGCCGCCCTGCGCCAGCCATGCCTCGCCGTAGCCGAGGCGTCGCATCAGTTCGGCCCAGGCGCCGGCGGTGCGGCCGACACCCCAGCCGGGTTCGGTCGGCTTTTCGGAGAAGCCGAAGCCGGGAAGTGCCGGAATGACGAGATGGAAGGCGTCGGCGCGGACGCCGCCATGGGCCGCAGGATCGCTCAACGGTCCGATCACGTCCCTGAACTCCAGCACCGATCCCGGCCAGCCATGGGTGAGCAGCAGCGGCCGGGCGTCAGGCTCGGGCGAGCGAATATGAAGGAAGTGGATGCCGAGGCCGTCGATCACGGTCCGGCTGCTGCCCCAGCCGTTCAGGGCGCGCTCGGTGGCCCGCCAGTCGTAGCCGTCACGCCACCGGTCGGCGAGGCGCTGGATGCGATCCAGCTGCGGTCCCTGGCGGTTGTCGGCATAGGGACCGGCGTCCGGCCATCGCGTCCGCGCGAGGCGGTCGGCGAGGTCGTCCAGATCGGTCTGGGGGATCTCAATCGGAAACGGCCGCACGGCGTCAGTCATCAGCTAGCTCCAAAGTCCGGGGGAGAGGACATAACTGAACGGTATCGTTCAGTTGATTAAGTCCGTCAATGGCTCCACGATGTGGCCATGACAATGGACCGATCCCGCGGCGGCAGGCCGCGACGCGAGGAGGCCGGCGAGGTGGACCGGCGCTTGCTCGATGCCGCGTTCGATCTGTTCGTGACCCAGGGCTTCAGCGCCACGTCGTGTGAGGCGGTGGCGCGGCGGGCCGGAGCGGGCAAGGCAAGCCTGTACGCCCGCTTTCCCAGCAAGGGACACCTGTTCGAAGCGGTGGTGCGACGGCATGCGAAGGCGCGTCCGGCCGCCGCGGAGATGGACCCCGGCCTGATGCTGGAGGACCGGCTGCGCCAGGTGGGCCGGGACATGCTCGAACACGCCCTGCGACCCGAAACCCTGGCCATGATGCGCCAGGTCGTCGCGACCGCCGATCGCTTCCCGGCCGTCGCCGCCGAGGCCAGCCGGATCGGTTGGGAGGGCGGGCGTGACCGCGTCCGCCATGCCATTTGCAGCGGTGCAGACCGTCCGGCGGCGGTCGAGGCCCTGATCGATCAGTTCATCGATCTGGTCTTCGCCCCGCACCAGCTGCGCGCCCTGCTTGGGGAGGACCGGGGAGATCTGCGGGACCAGGCCGGCGCTCGGGTCGACCGGGCGATCAGCATACTGAAGGCGACCGGGATGCTGCCGCGCCTGGTAGAGACCGAAGCTGGGGTTCTGTAAGGACGAACAGGTGGAAGGTCCGCTCGCCGGGCCAGATCCCGCCGGTTCACCGCCGCCCGAACAGCTTTTCGAGGTCGTTGAGCTTGAGCTCGACATAGGTTGGGCGGCCGTGGTTGCACTGGCCGGAGTGGGGGGTGGCCTCCATCTGGCGCAGCAGGGCGTTCATCTCGGGGGCCGAGAGGACGCGGCCGGCGCGGACGCTGCCGTGGCAGGCCATGGTGCCGCAGACCTCGCCGAGCCGTTCCGACAGGGCGAGGGCCGCGCCGTGTTCGGCCAGGTCGTCGGCGATGTCGCGGATCAGGCCCTGGACGTCGGTGTCGCCGAGCAGGGCGGGGGTCTCGCGCACCAGCACGGCCCCGGCGCCGAACGGCTCGACGATCAGGCCCAGTTCGGCCAGTTCACCGGCCCGGGACGACACCCGCTCGGCCTCGGCGGGGTCGAGCTCGACCACCTCGGGGGTCAGCAGGGCCTGACGGGCGACCGAGCCGGCTGCCATCTGCACCTTCATCCGCTCATAGACGAGGCGTTCGTGGGCGGCGTGCTGGTCGACGACGACGAGGCCGTCCCGGGTCTGGGCGACGATATAGGTGCCGTGCAACTGGGCCCGGGCGGCGCCGAGGGGGAAGTCGAGCGGGTCGATGACCTCACCCGCGCGGCTGTCGCTCAATGGTTGATCGTCGAACGCGGTTCCGGGTTCGACCCGGGCCGAGCGCTCGTTGAGGCCGGGGATCAGCTGGGCGGCGGCCGTGGCGGAGGCGGCCCAGCCCTGCCAGCCGCTCCAGCCCCGGGCCGAGGGTGAAGAGGGGCTGTAACCCGCGCCGGCCCCAACCCCCGAGTGCGGCTGGAAGCCGGCCAGGGCGTCCGCCGCCACCGTGGTCGAGGCGCGGTGGCCGGCGCCGGCGAGGGCGTGGCGCAGGGCGCCGACGATCAGGCCGCGCACCATGGCCGGGTCGCGGAAGCGGACCTCGGCCTTGGCCGGGTGGACGTTGACGTCGACGTAGAGCGGATCGATGTCGAGGAACAGCACCGCCGCCGGATGCCGGTCGCGGGCGAGGAAGTCGGCATAGGCCCCGCGCAGGGCCCCCTGCAGCAGCCGGTCGCGCACCGGGCGGCCGTTGACGAACAGATACTGGTGGCCGGCGTTGCCGCGGCTGTAGGTCGGCAGGCCCGCATAGCCGGTCAGGCGGACGCCATCGCGTTGCTGGTCGATCAGCAGGGCGTTGGCCTCGAAGTCGCGACCCAGCAGGGCCGCCAGCCGCTTCAGCCGCCCGACGTCACCCGGGTGTTCGGCGGGCAGGCGCAGGGTGGTGCGGCCGTCGAGGTCGAGGGTGAAGGCGACGGTCTCATGCGCCATGGCCTGACGCTTGATCTCTTCCGAGATGGCCATGGCCTCGGACCGCTCGGACTTCATGAATTTGAGCCGGGCGGGGGTGGCGTAGAACAGGTCGCGGACCTCGACCCGGGCGCCGTGCGGACCGGGGAAGCCGGCCGGGGCGACCGGGCGCTGATCGCCGCCCTCGACGGTGATCTGGTGGGCGTCGCCGCCGTCGCGAGACCGGCTGGTGATGACCAGACGGGCGACCGAGCCGATCGACGGCAGGGCCTCGCCGCGGAAGCCGAGGGTCGAGATGCGCAGCAGGTCGACGTCGCCGGCGTCGTCGGGCTCGAGCTTGGAGGTGGCGTGGCGCTCGACCGCCAGGGCCAGCTGGTCGGCGGCCATGCCGTGCCCGTCGTCGGCGATCAGGATGCGGGTCAGGCCGCCGCCGTCGGCCTGGACCTCGATCCGCGTCGCGCCGGCGTCGAGCGCGTTCTCGACCAGCTCCTTGATGGCGCTGGCCGGGCGTTCGACCACCTCGCCGGCGGCGATGCGATTGACGGTTTCGGGCGGGAGACGACGGATGGCCATGGGATTCGCAAGTATGGGCCCTCGCGGGAAAAGGAAGAAGCGCCGCTTGGTCTCGCCCTGTGGTTCGGTCACTATGTCTGGGGACAGGGAGGGTTTTTCCGGATGCGCAGGCTTGTGATGTGCGGCGTCGCCGCCGCCGCGGTTCTGACCGGTCCCTCGGCCGTCGCCGACGCCACGGCCGACCGGGCGGTGATGGACCTGATCGAACGGCCGCGCGTCTGCGGCCCGGGCGACGCCACCGTGGACGGCGCGCCGATCGCCGAAATGGTGATGGTCGACGGGTTCGGCTCCGGCGGATTCGGTGTCGACACGGCCAATCCGGAGGCCCAGGCCTGGTTCGATCACGGCGTGCGGCTGCGCTGGGCCTTCGAGCATGGCGAGTCGGTGCGGGCTTTCCGCAAGGCGCGGCTGCTCGATCCGGCCTGCGGGATGTGCGCATGGGGCGAGGCCTGGGCCATGGGTCCCAACCTCAACGGCGGCGGGGGCGGGGAGGAGACCCGGCTGGCGGCGCTGAAGATCGCCCGCGACGCCCGACGGCTGGCGCGCCGCGCCACGCCGATGCAGCGGCAGATGATCGACGCCCTGGTGCAGCGCTATTCCGGCCGCGAGTCCTCGCGCGCCAGCCGCTTCGCCACGGCCATGGAGCGGATCGCGCAGCGCCATCCGACCGATGTCTCCGTCGCCGCCATCGCCGCCGACGGCCTGATGCTCAAGGCCGACGACTGGTGGGACGAGGACGGCAAGGCGGCTGATCCCGGCATCACGCGGGCGATGCGGATTCTCGAGCAGACGCTGGCGCGGGCGCCGAACGACCCGGGCGCCATCCACCTGTACATCCACCTGACCGAGTGGTCGGACGATCCGCAAAAGGCCATCCCCTTTGGCGAGCGGCTGGCGGCGCTGGCGCCGGGGGCCAGCCATCTGGTGCATATGCCGTCGCACACCTTCTATCGCGTCGGCCGCTACCGGGAGGCGATGATGTCGAACGTCAACGCCGTGGCTCTGGACCGGCGCTATGACGGGCTGGCGCGGCCGCCGGGCGGGGTGCCGGGCATGCCGCTGCACGGCCACAACATCCATTTCGGCATGGGCGGCGCCCTGATGGCCGGCGGGGCCGAGGACGGGGTGAAGCTGGCCGACTGGTATCTGGCCACATACCCGGACATTCCGGCCGACAATGTGTGGCGTCAGATGGTCGCCAACAACGCCTACGCCGTCTACGGGCGGTTCGCCGACGCGGACCGGGTCGCGGCGCTGAAGGAGCCGCCGGCGACCCATCCGATGCTGCGCATCAGCTGGCGCTACGCCCGGGGCGAGGCGGCGGCGCGGACGGGTGACGCCGGCGCGGTGCGGGCCGAGGCGGCCGCCATCGCGACGTTGCGGCAGGATCCGTCCTTCGCCGAAGACGGGCGGATGCAGGTCCGACGCCGGGCCTTCGTCGAGCTGTCCCAGCGGGTGCTGGAGGGGCGGGCGGCGATGATCGACGGGGATCACGCCGCCGCCGTCACGGCCTTCGCCCGCGCCGCGGAGCTGCAGGCCATGGAGGAGGAGGGCGGCGACCCGCCGGTGATCTGGTATCCGACCCGCCGCAGTCTGGCGGCGGCGATGCTGGTTTCAGGCGACGCGGCAGGAGCCCGGGCCAAGGTGCTGGAGTTGCTGGAGGACTGGCCCGCCGATCCCTACAGCTATTTCGTCCTGGCCGAGGCCGAGACGGCGCTCGGAAACGCCGACGAGGCCGCCGAGGCGGAGCGCCGGTCGCGGGTCGAATGGATCGGCGGGGCGATGGAACTGGGGCTGGCCTAACCGGCCTTGGCCTCGCGGATGGCCCGTTCCAGCGCCGCCGGCTCGATGGTTTCGCTGGCCTTGCCATTGACGAAGAAGGTCGGGGTGCCGACCAGGCCCAGGGCCATGGCAGAGGTCTGCATATCGGCCATGTGGCGGGCGATCTCCGGGCCCGACATGGCCGCCTCGGCCTCGGCCATCGACACGCCGTTGTCGGCGAGAATGGCGTCGATCGCGGCCGGCGACAGGGCCTGTTCGGCCATCATGTCGCGGAACACCGGCAGGTATTTGCCCTGACGATGGGCGGCCTGGGCGGCGCGGGCGGCGTAGTGCGACACGCCGTTGGTCGGTCCGTCGAGGATGGGCCACTCCTTGAACACGAAGCGCACATCGGGGTGCGCCTGCATCAGCCGCAGCACCTCGGGCGCGGTCAGCTTGCAGCCCGGGCAGCGGAAGTCGAAGAACTCGATCACCGTGACCCTGGCGTCGGTCGGACCGAAGGCGGCGTCGCGCTCGTCCACGGCCAGCAGGTCCGGGTTGGCGGCGGCGCGGGCGTTGATCTCGCCGGTCTTCTGGCGATTGAGGACGATCTGTTCCTGTTGCGCCTTGGCCTGCAGGGCGTCGCTGACCTCCTGCAACACCTCGGGGTTCTCGACCAGGTAGGCGCGCACCCGCGAGCCGAACGGCCCGCCCGAGGCGTAGGGCGCAAGCGCGAGCGCCAGCGCCACAACGGACACCGCCAAGGCGGCCAGGCCGGCGCGGTTGCCGGACAGCAGGCCGCCGGAGCGGGTGGAGCTCGGCCTGGACTCAGGCGTATCGGCCTCGGGCGTATCGGTCATTCAGGCTCTCGAAGATGCGGGGTCAGCCGCCGGCGGGGATGATCGTGGGACGGCGGTTTTCGTTGCGCCGATCGAGGTCGTCGACGTCGTCCTGGGTCGCTCCGGAGGCGAAGACGATGTCCATGGCGCGGGTCCAGTCGGCCGATCCGCGGTCCAGCATGTCGCGCGCGCGCAGGGCGAACTGGGTGGCCTGCTGCTCGGCCCCGACGGCGAAATACATCTCGGCCGACGCCAGGCGGGCCTCGCCCTCCTTGCCCTGGCTGGCGTAGGCTTGGCCCAGCAGGCGCCAGGCCAGGGTGTTGTCCTTCTCCATCGCCGTGGCCCGCTTCAGCTGGTCGACCGCGGCGTCGAGTTGCGCGGCGTCGCGGGTCTCGATCAGGGCGTGGGCCAGGTTGATGCGAAGCAGCGGGGCGTCCGGCTTGATCTCCACCGACCGCTGATGGGCCCCGATCGCCTCTTGCGGCCGGCCCTCCTCGAACAGGATCTGTCCCTTCAGCTCCCAGAAATAGGGGTTCTCGGGCTGTTCGGCCAACAGGACGTCGACCGCCGCCAGGGCCCGGTCGGTCTGACCGTCGCGATACCAGGCGATGGCCCGGGCGTAACGCCCCGGCAGGGAGACGTCGCTCTCGGGATAGGCGCGGAAGGTCTCGCGCGGATGGTCCATGAAGGCGTGGATCTTGGCCAGGATCAGGGCGTGCTGGGCCAGCCGTTCGGGGCTGTCGCGGCGGCCATAGCTGGGCTGTTCGGCGACGAAGCGGCGCAGGTTTTCGATCCGGTCCGACGACAGTGGGTGGCTGCGAAAATAGGGGTAGCGGCGAGCGTCGGAGAAGACCTCCTGCGAGCGGAAATTCTCGAAGAAGGAGACCAGTCCGCGGCCGGATTCACCGGCGGCCTCGAGGGCGCGGGCG
Source organism: Alphaproteobacteria bacterium (assembly GCA_018820665.1). GTDB lineage: Bacteria > Pseudomonadota > Alphaproteobacteria > Caulobacterales > Caulobacteraceae > Brevundimonas. The sequence goes on from JAHJNW010000104.1 coordinate 8,647, forward strand.
CCGGTGTTGTCCGCCTCGCCTTCCTGATGGGTCATGTAGCGCAGGGCGCTGAGGGTGCCGAAATACTGGCTGTTGCCGAGCAGCACGGCGCCGGCGTCGGGGGCCCCGGCGGCGATGGCGAGGGCGCCGAGGGCCATGGTCATCAGCATCGGCTGCATGCCGGCGTCCTGGGCGCCGTCACGCAGGGTGTGGCGATTGCGGATATGGCCGGCCTCGTGGGCGATGACGCCGAGCAACTCGTTGGGGTTGCGCGTGCGCAGGATCAGGCCGGTGTTGATGCCCATGATCCGCCCGCGGGTGGCGAAGGCGTTCAGATCGGCGTCGTTGATCAGCAGGATCTCGACCTCGGACGGCTCCAGCCCCATGCCGGTGAACACCGGAGCCGACCATTCGTGGATGATCGACTCGATCTCGGTGTCGCGAATGGCGCTCTGGGCCGCGGCGGGGGGGGCGGCGGCCAGCACCATGCTGGCGGCCGCCATGGCCCCGGCGAGGCGGGCGGCGTGTCTGGTCAGCCAATCCATGGCGTACTCCCGATACCGTCGAACGCCCCCGCCCCGATCCTCACTATTTAAGTGCGGCCATTCAACGGCGCCACCATCCGCGCTTCGGCTTCTCGGGCGGGGCGACGATCTGGTTCGGATCCTCGGCGATCAGGGCCGCGACGTCGACCTCGGGCGCCGAGGGGGTTTCGGGTTCGACGGGGGCGGCGGTTTCAGGCTCCGGCGCGGGGGCCGGCTCCGGTTCGGCCGCCTCGGCCGGCGTCACGTCCAGCACGACCGGCTCGGCCTCATTGGGCTCGATCGGCGCGGTGACCGCCTCGGCCTCCGACTCCGCGGTGGCGCTGGCCGAGACCTTGCGGCGCACGCGGCGACGCTTGGGTTCCTCGACGGCAACGGGGGCCGGCTCGTCTTCGACGATCGCGGCCATCGGGGTGTCGGGCGAGCCGTCGGGCGGCATGCCTTCGCTGGTGGCGCGGGTCTCGACCTTGACCTCGTGGGTCAGGCCGCCTTCGGCGCCACGATCCCGACCGCGGCCGCGACCGCGACGACGGCGCGACCGGCCGTTGCGCTCGCCGGACTCGCCGCCGGTCTCGCCTTCGGGCCGTTCGCCGACGATCTCCTCGACATCGCCGGTCCGGGTTTCGGTCGTCTCGGCGCGCGGCTGGGCCCGCTCGGGGTTGATCGGATCGAACCAGACATAGGGGTCGTCCAGCGACGGCGTGCGGCCGCGCACCCAGAAGAAGGCGTCGCGCTCGCCGCCCTCTTCACGGACGCGACGTCCGCCGCGGCGACCGCGGCGGCGGCGGCGGCCGGCCTCGCTGTCGTCGTCGTCCTCGGCCGTTGGCGCGGCGACGGCGTCGAGCGCGGGGGCGTCGCCCTCTTCGCGGCGTCCGCCACGGCGGCGCCGGCCGCGACCCCGGCCGCGATCACCTTCGGCGCGCTCGGCGCGTTCGCGCGGCTCGTCGTCGTCGGAATCCTCGCGGGCGAGGCCGTCCTCGTCCTCCTCGACGATGTCGTCGATGAATTCGTCTTCCTCGTCCTCGTCCTCATAGGCGCTGTCGTCGAAGCCGTCGTCCAGATCGACAAAGACCTCCGCGCCTTCCGGCGGGGTGAAGTCCTCATTGGTCTCGGTGCGCTCGATGGCGTGTTCGCCCTGGGCGAGGCTGTCGTCGATCTGGATGATGACGGCGAGGCCGCGCTGGGTCTGCAGGCTCTGCAGATACTCGCGCTTGTGGTTCAGAATGTAGAGGGCGACCGCGGTGCAGACGCGCAGGGTGACCGAGCCGGCGCCGTTGCGGCCGGCCTCGATGTCGACGCCGCGCAGGGTCATCAGGGCGGCGCTCTCGGCCGAACGGATGCGGCCGGCGCCCTGGCAGTGCGGGCAGACCTCGGTGGCGCCCTCGATGACGCCGAGGCGGCGGCGCTGGCGGCTGATCTCCATCAGGCCGAAGCCGGAGATGCGGCCCATCTGGATGCGGGCCCGATCCTTGGCCAGGGCGTCCTTCAGCACCTTCTCGACGGTGCGGTTGTTCTTCGACTCATCCATGTCGATGAAGTCGATGACGATCAGGCCGGCGAGGTCGCGCAGGCGCAGCTGGCGGGCGGCCTCGACGGCGGCTTCCATATTGGTCTTGAAGGCCGTGGCCTCGACGTTGCGCTCCTTGGTGGCGCGGCCGGAGTTGACGTCGATGGCGACCAGGGCCTCGGTCTGGTTGATCACGAGGTAACCGCCCGACTTCAGCGGCACGGTCGGCTGGTGGATCTGGGTCAGCATCTCCTCGATGCCGTTGGCGGCGAACAGCGGCCGCGCGCCCTGGTACAGGTGCACCTTCTTCGACTGCGAGGGCATCAGCACCCGCATGAAGTCGCGGGCTTCCTTGAAGCCCTCGACGCCCTCGACCTGGATGCCGTCGAAATCCTTGTCGAACATGACGCGCACGGCGCGGCGGACGAGGTTTTCCTCCTCGTAGATCAGCGAGGGGGCGTTGGAGGCGAGGGTGGTCTCGCGGATCGTCTCCCACCGGCGCAGCAGATATTCGTAATCGCGCTTGATCTCGGCCTTGGTGCGCTTGGCGCCGGCGGTGCGGATGATCAGGCCCATGCCGCGCGGCACGTCGAGGGCGGCGGCGGCGGCCTTGAGGCGCTTGCGGTCGGAGGCCTGGGTGATCTTGCGCGAAATGCCGCCGCCCTTGCCGGTGTTGGGCATCAGCACGCAGTAGCGGCCGGCCAGCGACAGCCAGGTGGTCAGGGCCGCGCCCTTGCCGCCGCGCTCGTCCTTGACGACCTGGATCAGCATGACTTGGCGGCGCTTGATCACGTCCTGGATCTTGTAGCGGCGCATCAGGCGGCGCTTGAGCCGCTCTTCCTCGGCCATGCCGCCTTCGGATTCGCCGTCGTCGCTTTCGCGGCCGAGGTCGTCGTGGTCGTCCTCGTCGGTCGCCGCCTCGGCCATGATGGCTTCGCGGTCGGCGACGGGGATTTGATAATAATCCGGGTGGATTTCGTTGAAGGCGAGAAAGCCGTGGCGGTTGCCGCCGTATTCGACGAAGGCGGCCTGCAGGCTGGGCTCTACGCGGGTGACCTTGGCGAGGTAGATGTTGCCGCGAAGCTGGCGCTTCGTGCGGGATTCAAAGTCGAATTCCTCGATCTGACGGCCCTCGACGATCGCAACGCGGGTCTCTTCCGCGTGGGCGGCGTCGATCAACATGGTCTTTGACATGGAGAATAGCTTTCTGGCGCGCTCGGCCGTCCCCGCTGGGGGATGTGGCGGCTCGCCGAATGGGAAGGGAAGGGCGGGCGCAGGCGAGCGCGATCCCGTCGCCGCGGCCGGAGCCGGTGGCGAGGTCGGTCAGATCAGACCGGAAGGGAGCGCAGGCGATATGGCCCATGGAGTTCAGTACGGTCCTGGGCCCGGACGCGCCGTCGATAGGGGCGTCCCGGACCCGGTCGTCGAATCGGCGGGGCGGGCCCGGCCGGCTCTCGGATCAGTGAAAGTCACGCCGCGAAGAGGGCGCGTCCGGTCCCGACGGATCGGGGGACGCGATCGTTCGCGAGCGGACCAAGCATAGGCATGACGAATTCGAATTGAAAGCGGGGCCGGCCTTAACCCGTTGTCGACCCGCTTGCGGTAGGGTCCCGGCCAACGACAATGGCGGGTTTCCGGCGCATGCACGGGCTGTGGCGTATCAGAACGACGGAATGGGGGGTGCGCGAGCGGATCGCGGTCGCCCTCGGTCTCGTCGTGTTCGCCATCGCCCTGCTGGCGGCGGGCCGCGGCCTGGCCTCCGGCTCGATGGGCGAGATCCTGCGCGTGCGCTTCGGCGGCGACGCCGAACGGACCCGGGTGGTGGTCGATCTGGACCGCACAGCGCGCGGCCAGGTGATCCGCGCCGGCGACGACGGCCAGGTCGTTCTGAGCCTCGCCGGCGTTTCGCCGCCCGAGCGCCGCAGCGGCACCGGTCAGGGGCTGGTGCGCGGCTTCCGCCTCGCCGGGGCCGGGACCACCTCGCGGCTGGAGCTGGATCTGGCGACCAGCGCCGTGATCGAGCGCCGCTTCCTGCTGCCGCCCGGCGACGGCATCGCCCACTACCGCTATGTCATCGACCTGAAGGCGACCGGCCGCGCCCCGACGCGCCGCGCCGCGCCCGCGCCC
>JAHJNW010000105.1 GCA_018820665.1 Alphaproteobacteria bacterium
CCGCGGCCTTGTCGTATCTCGCACGCCTTCCGGCGCTTCGGCCCCGGAAACGCCGGACCTGCTGGGGAATGGTGTAATGGTAACACTCCGGTTTTTGGTACCGTCATTCTAGGTTCGAGTCCTAGTTCCCCAGCCATCCGCCCTCGCCCCGCGCGCCCGTCAGCAGGCAACAAAAAAGTCCCGCCGGCGGACCGGCGGGACTCTTCGTCGTCCAGAGGCGATGTCTAGTCGCTGTCGGAGTCGTCGTCGCTCACGCCATCCACGACCAGCGCGATGGCGCCCGCGGCGATCAGAATCGCGAAGAGCGGAACACCGGCGAATTCGCTCGATTCACCGGCGGTGGCGCCGACCCGGTCGCCCACGCGGGCGGCGGCGTCGGTGTTCGCCGCGGCGGCCTGACTGGCCGCCAGCAGCAATCCAGCCGTGACGGCTGCGATCATTTTTTTCATATTGGCCTCCGATAGGGGGAGTTTAAGGGTGTTTTGCTCTAGGTGTCGACCTGTGGTGAACAAGATCGTGCAGGTTAAGGTTCCGAGACATCAATGCGACGACGCGGCTGACAGTGGCAGGCGGATGCGCACCCCAACCCCGGCCCCCGGGGCCGTCTCGATGCTCATCGACCCGCCCAGATGCTCGACCAGGCCCTGCACCAGCGCCAGTCCCTCGCCCGGCTCCAGCATCTCCGCCCCGACGCCTGAATCCCGCACGACCAGGCTGACGCCGCCCACGGCGCGCGAAAAGGCCACGGCGATCGAGCCGCGCCGCCCGGCGGGGAAGGCATGGCGGCAGGCGTTGGCGATCAATTCATGGGTGATGATGGCCAGCGGCAACAGATGGCTGTCGGGCAGGAGCGCCGACTGTCCGCGCACGTCCAGCCGCACTGGCCGGCCCTCGCAGGCCCGGGTCCAGAAGCTTGCGACATCCTCCAGATAGGCGGCGAAGTCGAGCGGGCCCTCCGCTGTCATCCGCCGGCTGATCAGCTCCATGGCGGCGGTGACGTCGCTCAGCCAGGTCAGATGCCGCACGCTCTCGGGATCGGTCACGCTGCGCAGGCGGATGCCGACCAGCGTCTGCAGCAGCTGGTAGCCGCCCAGCAGCCGGCGCTGGAGTTCAACGATGCCCTCTGCGGCAGCGGTCGCCATCGATCCCCCAGCGATTGAAAAAGCCCCGAAAATTCTTAGCCGAAGGTGAACCGAATTGCCAATCAGGCGTTGCTAGGTCCGCTATCGGACACAACAGTGATAGACGACTTCAGTTTGCGTTTGGGGGACCGCCGTGTCCGAGCCGCCTGACCTTCGGGTCATGATCGTCGAAGACCAGGCGCTCCTCGCCATGGAGCTTGAGCTTGTGCTGGGCGAGTCGGGCTGCGACGTCGTCGGCTGCGCCATGGACCAGGCCAGCGCCTTCGTCGTCGCCGAACGCGAGCGCCCCGACCTGGCCCTGATCGATATAAACCTTCTCGACGGCATGACCGGCCCCCGGATCGCCCAGCGTCTGGTCGGCGACTACGGCACGGCCGTGGTCTTCCTCACCGCCAACCCCGAGCAGATTCCCGAGGGTTTCGCCGGCGCCTTGGGCGCGGTGTCCAAACCGTTTGACGAGCAGACTATCCGCGCCGTGGTGGGGTTCGCGCGCCAGTTCATCCACCACCACACCGTCGGCGAGCCGCCGCGGCGCTTCCGCCTCGCCCCGTGGCTGACCACCCCGCCAAACGACATCGCGCCGCACTGACGTCGGGCGACCGCTGTCTGGTCAGACGAGGCCGCTGACCAGGTCGAGGCCCGGCCCTTGCGGTGGTTCGCCGCCGGGCGACAGGTCCAGTTGCATCAGGGTGACGTCCAGCCACCGCTCGAACTTCCAGCCGACCTCCCGGTAGACGCCGACCTCACGGAACCCCAGCGAGCCGTGCAGGCCGATCGAGGCGGCGCTGGTGTCGCTGTCGCTGATGGCGGCGATCACGTGCCGCAGACCCATCTCGCGCGTCCGCTCGATCAGCGCCTCCAGCAGGGCCCGGCCGACGCCGCGGCCGCGCGCCGCCTCCTCGATATAGATCGATCCCTCGACGCCATAGCGATAGGCCGGGCGCGTCCGGAAGGGCGAGGTGTAGGCGTAGCCGGCGAAGGCGCCGTCGATCTCCGCCGTCAGCCACGGCAGGCCCAGCCGCCGCACGGCCACGAACCGCTCAGACATCTCTTCCGGCGTCGGCGGGTCGAGCTCGAAGGTCGCCGAACCGTGCACGACCTCGCGCCCGTACAGGGCGGTGATCGCGACGATGTCGTCGACGGTCGCATCGCGTAGGGTCAGGCTCATCATGTCGCTCAGACCCGCTCCCAGCCCTTGTCGATGGCCCAGACCGCGAAGGCGTAGTCGTGGGCGACCTCCTTCAGATAGTCGAACCGGCCCGAAGCGCCGCCGTGGCCGGCCTCCATATTGATTTTCAGCAGCACCGGCTTGCCCGAGGTCGTCGCCGGCCGCAGCTTCGCCACCCACTTCTCCGGCTCCCAATAGGTCACGCGGGGGTCCGACAGGCCGCCGGTGGCCAGCACCGCCGGATAGGCCTTCGGCTCGACCTGGTCATAGGGGCTGTAGCTCAGCATATAGTCGTAGGCCTCGGGGTCCTCGATCGGATTGCCCCACTCCGGCCATTCCGGCGGCGTCAGCGGCAGGGAGGTGTCGCTCATGGTGTTGATCACGTCGACGAACGGCACCTGGCCGATCACCCCGGCCCACAGGTCCGGCCGCATGTTGTTGACCGCCCCCATCAGCAGGCCGCCGGCCGAACCGCCCTGGGCGACGATATGCCCGGCCTTGCCGTGGCCGCTCGAGATCAGGTGCTCGGCCGCGGCGATGAAGTCGGTGAAGGTGTTCTTCTTGGTGAAGCGGCGGGCGCTCAGGAACCAGTTCCAGCCCTTGTCCGAGCCGCCGCGGATGTGGGCGATGGCGTAGATCCAGCCGCGGTCGACCAGCGACAGCCGGTTGGTCGAGAAGTCGGCGGACATCGGATAACCGTAGGAGCCGTAGCCATACAACAGCAACGGGGCCGAGCCATCCACGGGCGTGGTCTTGCGCCGCAGCACCGTCACCGGCACCAGTTCGCCATCGGCCGCCGGCGCGTTCAGGCGCTCGACGACATAGTCGGCGATGTTGTGTCCCGACGGGACCTCGCGCTCCTTCACGAGGGTGCGTTCGCGTGTGTTGAGATCATAGCGATAGGCGCGTTGCGGCGTTGACGGCGAGGCGTAGTCGTACCGAACCACCGCCGTGTCGAACTCCGAGGCCCCGATCAGGCTGAGGGCGAAGGCCGGCTCGTCGACGGCGATCTCATGCTCGGCCCCGGCGCGGTCCCGGACGATGATGCGGGTGTTGGCGTCGGCCCGCTCCTGACGGCCGATGAAGTCCTTCACCAGGGCCACGCCCTCGATGTAGCGGCCCGGCGTGTGCGGGACCAGGTCGGTCCAGTGGGCCTTGCCCGGCGTCGCGGTCGGGGCCTCGACGATCTTGAAGTCGATCGAGTCGTCGGCGTTGGTGCGGATCACCCAGCGGTCGCCCCAGTGGTCGGGGTCGTACAGGCGCGCCACATGGCGCGGCTCCAGCACTGCCGGAGCGGCCGTCGGGTCCGAGGCCGGAATGATCCGCGCTTCCGACGTCTCCTGATTGGCGATCGAGATAACGACGAAGGCGTCGTCGGACGTCCGCCCGACGCTGATGAACATGCCGTCGTCGGTCTCCTCATAGACCAGCGTCGCCTCGCCGCCGCGCACCGGGCGGCGGAAGATCTTGTCGGGCCGGCCGTTGTCGTCACGGTTGGTCCAGAACACCCACTGGCTGTCCGGCGAGAAGGTGAAATTGCCGGTCGCCGAACCGATCGGATCGGGCAGGACCTCGCCGGTCGCCAGGTCCTTGACGAAGATCTGGTGCACCTCCGACCCCTGGGCGTCCTCGGCATAGGCGAACAGGGCGTGGTCGGGGCTGTGAGCGGCGGCGGACACCTGGGAATAGGCCTTGCCCGCGGCAAGGGCGTTGGCGTCCAGCAGGAGTTGCGGCGTCGGGGCGACGACGAAATTCTTCGTCACCGGCTCGCCGTCCACCATCCAGCTGCCCTGGCGTTCGACGCGCATATAGCGGGGATGCTGATCGCCGGTGCGGTACTCGACGAAATACTCCCAGGCGCCGTCCGGCGACGGAACCGAACTGTCGTCCTCCTTGATCCGCCCCTTCATCTCCTCGAACATCGTCGCCTGCAGCGGCAGGGTCGAGGCCATCATCGCCTCGCGATAGGCGTTCTCGGCGGTCAGGTGCTCCTTGACGTCGGCCTTGATCAGGGTCGGATCGCGCAGCACCGCCTGCCAGTTGTCGTCCTTCATCCACTGATAGTCGTCGATCCGGACCCGGCCCAGCTGCTCGATCCGCACCGGGATTTTCTTCGCGACGGGCGGGACGGGGGTGGTCTGAGGCATGGAAGCTCCGGAAGGACGGGCCCGGGCGGGCAGGGCGGTCGCCGCCAGGGCGGCCGAGGCGGTGGCGAGCAGGTCGCGGCGATTCATGGTCTTGGCCCCCCAGGCAGATTTGGTCGCGGGACCTTGTGCGACCGGCGCGGTCGCCGTCAAATGAACAAACGGACAAGGCCCGATCGATCCAATGTTCGACCTCCAGATCCCGCCCCCTTCGGCCCCGCAGCCGCCCGTCGCCGCCATCTCGGCGCCGTCGTGGGACCTGACCGTCGGCCTGATCGCGGCCACGGTGCAGCTGGACCAGCGCAATGGCGAGGCCCCCACCCGACGGGTCGGCACCGGCTTTCTGATCGACGCGCCGCGGCCGGACGGACAGCCGCGCACCGTGCTGGTCACCGCCCATCACGTCCTGGAGGGCATGCCGGACCCGGACGCCCGCATCGGCTGGCGCGTCGAAACCCCCGACGGCGGCTGGCGGTTCGCGCCCGAACCGCTGCGCATTCGCGAGGAGACCGGCGAGCCCGTCTGGATCCGCCATCCGGAGCGCGACATCGCCGTCATGGAGGTCTCCGCCCCGCCGGCCTTCGCCCGCGCCGCCATCCCGCTGGGCTGGCTGGCCGAGGCCTGGTCGCTGGACGCCTGGCAGGTCGGTCCGGGGGACGAACTGCTGACCCTCGGCTATCCGCGCGGCTATTCGTCCAACACCGCCGGCTTCCCCATCCTGCGCGCCGGCCGGGTGGCGTCCTGGCCGCTGACCCCGATCACCCAGTTCCCGGTCTTCCTGCTCGACTTCCCGGTGTTCCCCGGCAACTCGGGCGGCCCGGTATTCTGGACCCCGACGGCGCGCAAGCTGCCGGGCACGGTCGAGCCGGAGCACCCCTTCATCGCCGGGGTGCTGGTGTCGGAGGTGCGGCCCGGCGGCGAGCCGCTCGGCATCGGCATCGTCGCCCACGCCGCCTATGTGCGCGAGGCGATCGCCCTGCTGGACGCGCCGCCGGCCCCTGATCAGCCCGCCAGCACCTCGACGCTCATCCGCTCCAGCAACTCGCCGCCCTGACCCACAGCGGCCAGCCGGCTCGAGGCGTGGCCCAGCACATTGGCGGCATAGACCTCATACAGGGCGATCCGGCCCTCCAGCCACGCCGGGTCGCCCTCGCCGGCGTCGAGAATGGCCCGCGCCGCCAGCGCCCCCTTGGCCAGCATCCAGCCCCCGGCGACGTCGCCGACCAGCTTCAGATAGGCGTCGGCGGCGGCCAGCACATCGGCGCCGCGGGCCGGGTCGGCCTTGGCGTCCAGCAGCCACAGAGTGGCGTCCTCGACCGCCTCGACCGCATTGGCGAACCGTTCGACCGGCTTGCCCGAATACAGCCGCGGCAGCACCGCCAGCGTCAGTTTCATGTCGGCGATCAGCTCGCGCGCCGACTGGCCGCCGTCCTGGCCCAGCTTGCGCCCGACCAGATCCATCGCCTGGATTCCGTTGGTGCCCTCATAGATCGGGGCGATGCGGGCGTCGCGATAGTGCTGGGCCGCGCCGGTCTCCTCGATGAAGCCCATGCCGCCGTGGATCTGCACGCCCAGGGAGGCGACCTCGCAGCCCATGTCGGTCGACCAGGCCTTGGCGATCGGGGTGAACAGGTCTTCGCGGGCCTTCCAGCGGCGCCGGTCGTCTTCCGTGGCGGCGTGTTTGGCCAGATCGGCGGCCACGCCGGTCGACAGGCAGATGGCCCGGGCGGCGGCGATCTTCGCCTTCATCACCGACAGGGTCCGGCGCACGTCGGGATGGTCGATGATCGGGGCGTTGGCCTCGCCGGTCCAGACCGACCGGCCCTGCCGCCGCTCCCGCGCATACTCCAGCGCCTGCTGATAGGCGCGTTCGGCGATGCCGACGCCCTCGACGCCGACCGCCAGCCGGGCCGCGTTCATCATCACGAACATATGCGCCAGGCCCTGATTGGGCTGGCCGACCAGTTCGGCGGTCGCCCCCTCATAGGCCATGACGCAGGTCGGCGAGGCGTGAATGCCCAGCTTGTGTTCGACCCCGACCGGGCGGAAGCCGTTGCGCGGGCCCAGCGAGCCGTCGGCCTGCACCAGATATTTCGACGCGAGGAACAGGCTGATGCCCTTCGGCCCCGGCGGCGAGTCGGGCAGGCGGGCCAGCACCAGATGGACGATGTTGTCGGTGGCGTTGTGGTCGCCCCAGGTGATGTAGATCTTCTGGCCGGTCAGCGCATAGGTCCCGTCGCCGTTCGGAACCGCCGTCGCGGTCAGCGCCCCGAGGTCCGACCCGGCCTGCGGCTCGGTCAGCACCATGGCGCCGGTCCACTCGCCGGACACCAGCTTGGTCAGATAGGTGGCCTTCTGGCTCTCGGTGCCGACCGCCTCCAGCGCTTCGATCGAGGCCAGCGACAGCATCGGGCACAGGCCGAACGCCATATTGGCGGCGTGCACCGTCTCGAAGGCCGCCAGTTCCAGCGCCTTGGGCAGTTGCTGGCCGCCGGCGTGGGCGGGGGCGGACAGGCCGGTCCAGCCGCCCTCGGCGAACTGGCGATAGGCGTCGGCGAAACCGGGCGCGGCGGTCACGTCGCCATCAGCGAAGGTCGAACCCTTCTGGTCGCCGATCCGGTTCAGCGGGGCCAGCACCCCTTCCGAGAACTGTCCGGCGGCCTCCAGAACCGCCCCCATCACCTCGGCGTCATAGTCCGGAAAGGCCCCGGTCGCGGCCACGGCGTCGAGGCCGGCCACCTCGGTCAGGGTGAAGATCAGGTCACGGACGGGGGCGCGGTAGGTCATCGGAACGGACTTTCGAAATTGCAGGGACGTTCTTGCCCCCTTGTCGTCGCGTCAGGCAAGGCGCGGCTTGGCGAACCGGGTCGTCTGGTCCAGTCTGAAGGTTCTACGTATCGGAGAGGGAGGAAGATCGTGGCCGAGCCGCGCAACCGCTATTCGACCGTGTCGCTGGTCCTGCACTGGCTGATCGCCGCCCTGGTGGTGGCCCAGATCGCCCTGATCTCCGCCCATGACGCGACCGAGGGGGCCCTGTCCCGCGAGTTGGTCAATCTCCACAAGTCGGTGGGGCTCAGCATTCTCGTCCTGACCCTGGCGCGGCTGGGCTGGCGGATCGGCAATCCCGCCATTCCGATTCCCGACTCCACCCCGCGCTGGCAGAAGATCGTCGCCCGGGGCACCCACGTCCTGTTCTACGTGCTTCTGCTCGCCATGCCGCTGGTCGGGTGGGCGGCCTCCTCGGCGGCCGGGCGGGACATCCTCTGGTTCGGCCTGTTCGAATGGCCGGCCCTGCCGATCGGCGGCGGCCGCGAGACCGCCGGCCAGCTGATGGATCTGCACGAACTGGCCGCCAAGGGGCTGTATGTGCTGATCTTCCTGCATGTCGCCGGGGCGCTGAAGCACCATTTCATCGACCGCGACAACGTCCTTCACCGGATGATCCCGCTGATCCCGCGCCGGCCATGAGGCGCCGCGCCGTCCTGCTCGGCGCCGTGATCATCCTCGGGCTCGGCGGCGCCGCCGCTCCGGCCCCGTGGGCGTTTGTGCGCGACGGCTCGACAATCGAGATGACGGTGCGGGCCCTGGGCGGGTCGCACCGGGGGCGGTTCGAGCACTGGCGCGGCGATATCATTTTCGATCCCGATGCGCCGGCCGGCGCCCGGGCGACGGTGGTGGTCCAGGCGAACTCGATGAAGATGCGCGCCGCGGCGGTCACGCGTCGAGCGATTGGCCCCTCCTTCCTCGACGCCGGGCGCTATCCGATGATCCGGTTCGAGCTCCGGTCGCTTGAGGCGTTGGGCGGTGATCGCTATGCCGCCGACGCCGAGGTGACGATGAAGGGTTGGACCCGCCCGGTCAGCTTTCCGGTGGACTTGCGCGTGACCGGCGACCGGGCGCATCTGACGGGCGCGTTCACTCTCGACCGCACCGAATTCGGCATAGGAACCACAGGCCCGTGGAACAGGATGGTCGGTCGCGAGGTCACGGTGCGGGTGGCGCTTCAGGCGCACCGCGCCCCGGCGCAACCGACGCCCAGGCCGCCGAGGCCCTGACGGCCGGCGGTCTCGTCATCCTGCCGACTGAGACCGTCTATGGCCTCGCCGCCGACGCGGGGAACCCCGCCGCCGTCGCCGCCATCTTCGAGGCCAAGGGCCGGCCGCGCTTCAATCCCCTGATCGCCCACGTCGCCGACGCCGTCGGGGCCGAGGCCATCGCCGTCTTCGACGACCGCGCCCGCGCCCTGGCCGAGGCCTTCTGGCCCGGCCCCCTGACCATCGTCGCCCCGGTGCGCGACCGCGACCGGGTCTGCGACCTCGCCCGCGCCGGGCTGGACAGCGTCGCCGTCCGAGTGCCGGGCCACGCCCGCGCCCGCGCCGTCATCGCGGCCTTCGGCGGACCGGTCGTGGCGCCGTCCGCCAACCGCTCCGGCCGCCCCAGCCCCACGACCTTCGAGGACGCGGTGGAGGAGACCGGCTTCGCCGCCGCCGACGCGGTGGACGGCGGACCCTGCGCCGTCGGGGTCGAAAGCACGGTGGTGTCGGTGCTCGACGGCCGCGTCGCCCTGCTGCGCCCCGGCTCGATCACCCGCGACGAGATCGAGGCCGTCGTCGGACCTCTGGAGCGGGACGGGGAGGGGCATCGCTCGCCCGGCCGGACGGCCCTGCACTACGCCCCGGACGCCCCCGTGCGGATCAACGCCGATGCGGCGCGGGACGGCGAAATCCTGCTCGGCTTCGGCCCCGGCGCCGGCGATCCGCGCTGGAGCCTCAGCCCCTCGGGCGACCTGCGTGAGGCCGCCGCCAACCTGTTCCGCAAACTGCGCGAGGCCGACCGCGAGCGCCCCGTCGGCATCGCCGTCTCCCCCATCCCCTCGCAGGGCCTCGGCGAGGCCATCAACGACCGGATGCGGCGGGCGGCGGGCTTCGTCGGCTAATCGAGGAAGCGGGCGGCGATATCGACGCTGGACCGCTCGCCCACCGCCGGCAGGCAATGCTCCAGCCACTGCTCCGCCGCTTCGCGGCCGTGCGCCTTCAGACTGTTCAGGAAGGTCCATTCGGTGTTGAATTTGGACCCCAGCGACAGATCGCCCAGCCACGGCCCGGGCTCGATCGCATGCATCAGGATGCGTCGGTAGCGGTCCTCGCCCGTCGCCTTCAGCCGTCCCTCGGCGATCATGTCCTGGACGAAGGCGACGGCCCGCAGTTCGGCCACCAGTGGCCCGTTGAAGACGATCTCGTTCAGCCGGTCCATGATCTCGCCCGCCGCCCGCGGCGACTCTTCGCGGGCGAAGGGATTGAGCGGCATCAGCAGCACGTCGTCCGGCGTATCGGCGTAGAACAGCGGCCAAAGGGCCGGATTGGCCAGATACCCCCCGTCCCAATAGGGCTCGCCCTCAATCTCGACCGCCTGGAACAGGTGGGGCAGGCAGGACGAGGCCAGCAGCACCTGATCGGTGATCTCCGGCGAGCGGAACACCCGCGACCGGCCCTTGCGCACCGCCGTGGCCGAGACGAACAGCCGAATCTCCGACGCCTGCACGGCCTCGAAGTCGATCGCCGTATCCAGAACCCGCTTCAGCGGGTTCAGATTGAACGGATTGAACTGATAGGGGCTCATCGACATGGCGACGGTCTCGGCCGACCGCCACATCCCCGTCTCCTTGAGCCAGCCCGGGGTCAGGGACGCGCTCCAGATCGAGGAATCGCCGAACACATTGCGCCCGCCTGACTGGTTCACCTCGCGCCACAACACATCCAGCTGGGTGCGTCCGCCGGCGGCGCCGCCCTTCTCCAGCCCGGTGATCAGGGCGGCGGCGTTCATGGCCCCGGCCGAGGCGGCGGTGATCGCCTGGATGTCGAGCCGGTCGTCTTCCAGCAGTCGGTCCAGCACGCCCCACTGAAAGGCGCCGTGCGAGCCGCCGCCCTGCAGGGCGAGGCTGACCGGTTTGCGGTCCGGGGCGGGGGGCTTGCGTCTGGCCATGGCCCCGTCCTCCTGTGCGACCGCGCTACTGCGCGGTCCAGCCGCCGTCGATGGAGAAGCTGGCCCCGTTGGCCGAGGCCCCGAGATCGGAGACCAGATACAGCATCATCCCCGTCAGCTCGTCGGTGGTGACAAACCGCTTGGTCGGCTGCGAGCCGAGGATCACGTCCTTCAGCACCGCCTCCTTCGACATGCCGCGCGTGCGGGCCTGGTCGGCGATCTGCTTCTCGACGATCGGCGTCTCGACGAAGCCGGGGCAGATGGCGTTGCAGGTGATGTTGTCCTGCGCTAGCTCCAGCGCCACCGTCTTGGTGAAGCCGAGGACGCCGTGCTTGGCCGCGACATAGGCCGACTTGAACGGGCTGGCGACCAGGCCGTGGGCCGAGGCGATATTGATGATCCGGCCGCGGCCCTGGGCCTTCATGATCGGGATCGCCGCCCGCGTCGCATAGAAGGTCGACGACAGGTTGATGGCGATGATCTGCTCCCATTTGTCGGCCGGGAATTTCTCCACCGCCTCGACGTGCTGGATGCCGGCGTTGTTGATCAGGATGTCGACCCGGCCCAGCTGGTGCTTGCCATAGGCGACCATGTCCGCGACCTCGTCGCCGCGCAGCATGTTGGCGGCGTGGTAGCGCACCCGCACGCCGCAGCTGGCCTCCATCTCGGCCCGGGTCCGCTCGATCTCCGACGGATCACCGAGCCCGTTCAGCACCACCTCGCCGCCGCGCGAGGCGATGGCGCGCGCGAAGGCGAGGCCGATGCCCGACGTCGAGCCCGAAATCACCGCCACCTGACCCTTCAGGTCGCCGATATCGCGGAAGGGCGCGGCTTCGGCCTCCGGGCCGTCCCCGCGTTTGGGCCATTGAAACATAGGGTCTCGTCCGTCTGTGACTCGGGTTCAGCCTAGCCGTTCGCGCTGGCGAAGGCGACAGGTCTCACGAATTTCCTGTTCTGGTGAATATCCAGTCGGTCTCGTTCGATCCGGCCTTGTCGAAGCGGTAGCCGTCGCGGTCGAAGGCCTTCAAATCTTCGGCCTTCTCGATCCGCTCGTCGATGGCGAAGCGGGCCATGCCGCCGCGCGCCTTCTTGGCAAAGAAGGAGATGATCCGGCTCTCGCCGTCCCGCGCTTCACGGAAATGCGGCGTCACCACCGGCAGCGTCAGCGCCTTGGCGTCGACGGCCCCGAAATATTCCTGGCTGGCCAGGTTCACCACGGTCGGGTCGGCCTGCCCGTCCGCGTCGGCGTTGAGGCATTTCGACAGCCGGTCGCCCCAGAAGTCGTAGAGGCTCGATCCGCGTCGCGTCTTCAGCCGCGTCCCCATCTCCAGCCGATAGGGCTGGATGCGGTCCAGCGGCCGCAGCAGGCCGTACAGGCCCGACAGGATGCGGATGCGGTCCTGCGCCCAGTTCAGCGCCGCCGCGTCCAGCTCGCGCGCGCCGAGGCCCTCATAGACGTCCCCGGCGAAGGCGAAGGCGGCCTGGACCCCCTCCGTCGACTCCGGGTCGAAGGCCTGGAACCGCTCGCGGTTCAGCCGCGCCAGATCGTCGGAAATGTTCATGAGTCGGCGCAGCTCGGCCACGCTGCGGGCCCGGGCGGTGCGGGCCAGAGACCCGGTGTCCTCGAGGAAACGCCGCTCCGATGCGGGCAGGGCCGGTTCGGCTTCGGTGAAATCCAGCCGCTTGGCCGGGGACAGGACGATCAGCAACTCAAAACTCCGGCGGCGAGCGGTCCGAATAGGCCGCTTCGATGACGAATTGAACCGGGTGCGGGGTCGCGCTCAGCCGCCGGCGGCGAACAGACCTGCCAGCACCGCCGGCAGCCGGTCCGGCAGGTCCTCGGCGATCAGCCCCGGCCCGAAGGTCCGCGCCGCCTCGGCATGCATCCACACCGCCGCCCGGGCCGCGTCGAAACTGTCCATCCGCTGGGCGATCAGGCCGCCGATCATCCCCGCCAGCACGTCCCCCGTGCCCGCGGTGGCCAGCCACGGCGTGCCGTTGCCGTTGATCGCCACTCGCCCGTCCGGCGCCGCGATCACCGTCTGCGGCCCCTTCAGCACGACCACGGCCCCGGCCCGGGCCGCCGCCGCGACCGCCGACGCCTCGCGTCCGCCCTCCAGCAAGCCGGGGAACAGCCGTTTGAACTCGCCCTCGTGCGGCGTCAGCACGTCGTCCCGGTCCAGCGCCTCGAACAGGTCTTCCGGCCAGCCCTCGAAGGCGGTCAGGCCGTCCGCGTCGACCACAAGGGCCGCCCCCGTGACGGCCAGCGCCCGCACATTCGCCCGGGTGTCCTCATTGACCCCGGCGGCGGGGCCGATGACCACCGCATCCATTTCCGCCGCCGCCTCGGCCAGGGCTTCGGGGGATCCGAACGGCGTCAGCATGATCGCCTCGATGGCCGGGGCGATGACCGCCGCCGCCTCGGGCGGACACAGGATGCGCACCAGCCCCGCGCCGATGCGGAGGCCGCCGCGCGCCGCAAGCCGCGCCGCCCCGGTCTGGGTCGCCTTGCCGGACACGACCCCCAGCCGGCCTCGCGCATGTTTGTGCGTCTCTACGCCGGGCCAGGGCAGGCTCTCGCGCCAGTCATGCGGGGGAGAGCCGGTCATCGCGCCGGTCCTCCGTTCACGGATGGCGACCGTAACCGAAAAACGCTTGCCTTATTGTGCAATGCAATGTCCCTTTAGCCCCCGAGCGCAAGGCGTTTTGAAGCCTGCCTGGGATCGCCGATGAAAAAGATTGAAGCCGTCATCAAGCCCTTCAAGCTGGATGAAGTGAAAGAAGCGCTTCAGGACGCGGGCGTGCAAGGCATGACCGTGTTGGAGGCCAAGGGATATGGCCGCCAGAAGGGCCATTCGGAACTCTATCGCGGGGCCGAATACGTCATCGACTTCCTGCCCAAGATCAAGATCGAGGTGGTGGTTGCCGACGACATGGTCGCCTCGGTGGTCGACGCCATTCAGACCGCCGCCCGCACCGGCAAGATCGGCGACGGCAAGATCTTCGTCTCCGACGTGCTCGACGTCATCCGCATCCGCACCGGCGAAACGGGACCCCAGGCCGTCTGACCGCAATCCGCCGGCCGCCCTTCGGGGCGGCCGTTTCTCTTCCTCCCCCAAGAAACGGACCCTCAAGAATGAGCGCCAAGAAAATCCTCTCGGAGATCAAGGACAAGGACGTCCAGTACGTCGACCTCCGCTTCACCGACACCAAGGGACGCATGCAGCACGTCACCTTCGACATCGATCTGGTCGACGAGGAATTCCTCGAAGAGGGGACGATGTTCGACGGTTCCTCGATCGCCGGCTGGAAGGCGATCAATGAGTCCGACATGCTGCTGAAGCCGGACCTGACCAATTTCTGGATCGATCCCTTCTACCAGCAGACCACCCTGTTCCTGTTCTGCGACGTGCTGAACCCCGACACCGGCGAGCCCTACAACCGCGACAGCCGCTCGATGGCCAAGAAGGCCCTGGCCTATGTCCAGTCCTCGGGCGTGGGCGACACCGTCTTCTTCGGCCCGGAAGCCGAGTTCTTCATCTTCGACGACGTGCGCTAGTCGACCGCCCCGCACGACACCGGCTACAGCTATGACTCGATCGAGCTGCCGGCCAACACCGGCGCCGAATATTCCGAAGGCAACATGGGTCACCGCCCGGGGCCCCAGGGCGGCTATTTCCCGGTCAATCCG
>JAHJNW010000106.1 GCA_018820665.1 Alphaproteobacteria bacterium
CGCCGACAGCACCACCTCGGCCCGGGGCTGGACGATCCAGCGATTGGTGATGCGCTGATCGTATTCGGCCTCTCCCCGCGCTGTCAGTTCGCCCTTGTTGGACAGGAAGACAGCTCCATCGACCTCGAACCAGTAGGGCGCTAGCCCCTGAATGCCGACGACGAGATCTGTCCGGTCGCCTTCGGGCCGATAGGTCTGCCGCAGGCCGGTCTGGAAATCGAAGAAGGGTCGGAACGCCCGGCTGTAGAGGGCTTGGATCTCGGCCTCCTCGACCCCGTCGCCGAACGCCCCCTCGCCTTCCGACTTCCACCAGAAACGGTTGATGTCGCCGCCGCTCCAGCCCTGGGCGTCCCAGGCGTAACCTTCCTCGCCGTCCGCGAAGGTCGCCTCGAGCTGATCGATGATCACCGCCGTCGTGCGGACGTCGCCATTCTCGACCCGCAGCTGCTCGCGGGCCGCCGCCATTTCAGCCGGGTCGAACAAGCTGTCGGCCGCGTGGGCGGGGCCGCTGGTCGCGCCGGGCGGCGGGGGCGTTTCCGGCGGGCGCCCCGGGTTGTTCGCGCTGGTCGGCACGTCAGGCGGCATCGTCATGCCCGACATGTCGTGGCCTGCGGGCATCTGCCCCATGGTCGACATGTCGTGGCCCGCCGGCATCGTCGGCGCAGGTTGCGCCTGACCCATCGTCGACATGTCGTGGCCAGCGTGGGGGTCAGCCTGGACCGCGGGAGCGGGCTGCGCCTGACCCATGGTCGACATGTCGTGCCCGGCCGGCATGGCCGGCGCGGGGGCAGGCTGGGTCTGACCCATCGTCGACATGTCGTGACCCGCGTGGGGATCGGCCTGAGCCGCGGGGGCGGGCTGTTGGCCGGCTTGCATGGTCGACATGTCATGCCCCGCCGGCATGGCGGGCGCGGTCTGTCCCATGGTGGACATGTCGTGCCCGGCGTGCGGATCCGCTGCGGCCGGAGCCGGAGCCCGCTCGGGCACAGCCCCCACTGGGCAGACCGGCGCGCCGGGCATTCCGACCCCGGCCGGATCCGCCGTCGGCGCGCCCCGGCGGACGCATCCGGCGGGCAGCTGGGCGGCGGGTTGCGCCGCGCCAGGCGCGGGGACGTGCCCGGCGTGGCTTTGCGCGAACGCCGGACTGGCCGAGGCCGCGAGAAGCAGGGGGATGAGACCCACGGACCGGCGGATCATGACGAAGCTCCTTCCATCGGACGGACGGTGACGACGTTGAACATGCCCGCGTGCATGTGCATCAGCATGTGGCAGTGGAAGGCCCAGTCGCCCGGATTGTCCGCGGTGAGATCGAAACTGACCTTGCCGCCCGGAAGGACGTTTACTGTGTGCTTGAGCGGCTGGTGGCCCGCCGGGCCCCCTGTGACCAGTTCGAAGAAGTGGCCGTGTAGGTGGATCGGGTGAGCCATCATGCTGTCATTGACCAGGGTCACCCGCACGCGTTCGTTCAGCTCAAACCGGAACGGCTCCACGCCGTCGCTGAACTTCTTGCCGTCGAAACTCCACATGAACCGCTCCATATTGCCGGTCAGGTGGATTTCCATCGTCCGGGACGGCGGACGCTGGTCCTTGTTGGGCTGCAGCGATACGAGGTCGGTATAGACCAGCACCCGGTGAGGAACATCGCCCAGCCCCGTCGGCCGTTCGCCCAAGCGATTGGCGGGCGCCATGGCCACCGCATCGACACCCACGCCCACGACCATGTCGGGCGGAGCATTCTCCGGATCCCGCATGTTCATTCCGGCCATGCCGGCCATCGACCCCGAATCCATGCCGGTCATGGCGCCGCCCGCCTGGGCTCCCATCGCGCCATGGTCCATTCCCGTCATCGGCGCTGCGGACGCTCCTCCGGCCATCGCCCCATGATCCATGCCCGCCATGGGCTGCCCGCCCATTGAGCCGTGATCCATGCCGCCCATGCCCATGTCGCGCATGGTCAGGTTCGGGACCTCGCGCAGGGGCGGGACGTCGGCGGTCATGCCCATACGCGGCGCCAAGGTCGCCCGCCCCATGCCGGAACGGTCGATGGCCTCGGAGACGATGGTATAGGCGCGGTCCTCGGTCGGCCGGACGATGACATCGTAGGTTTCGGCGACCGAAATCTGGAACTCGTCGGTCTCGACCGGGCGGACGTTCTCGCCGTCGGCCTGGACCACCGTCATGGCCAGGCCGGGAATGCGGACGTTGAAGATCGACATGGCCGAGGCGTTGATGACGCGCAGCCGCACCCGCTCACCCGGCCGGAACAGGCCGGTCCAGTTCTCCTGCGGGCCGTGGCCGTTGATCAGATAGGTGTAGGTCGAGCCGTTGACGTCGAGGATGTCGCGCGGGTCCATCCGCATCTGGCCCCACATCCGGCGTTCCTCCAGGCTCATCCGGTCGCTGCCGTCCATCAGCCCGGCCAGGGTGGTGCGCTGACGATTGAAATAGCCCGGGCTCTTCTTGAGCTTCTCGAGAATTTCGTGGGGGTGCATGAAGCTCCAGTCCGACAGGACCAAAACGTGCTCGCGATCGTAAGCGATCGGATCGACGCCGGCGGGGTCGATGACGATCGGACCATAGTGGCCGAGCGCTTCCTGCAGGCCGGAGTGGCTGTGATACCAGAAGGTGCCGGATTGGCGGACCGGGAACTCGTAGACGAAGGTCTCGCGCGGACGGATCCCGGGGAAGCTGATGCCCGGCACCCCGTCCATCTGGAACGGCAGCAGGATGCCGTGCCAGTGGATCGAGGTGTCCTCGTCCAACGTGTTGGTCACCGACAGCCGGGCGTTCTGGCCTTCGCGCAGCCGAAGAACGGGCGCCGGGAGAACGCCGTTGATGGTGGTGGCGGTCGCGGTGCGGCCATTCACGGTGAAGGGCGTCTGGCCGATGGTCAGATCGATATTCGGACCCGTCAGGGTCGGCAGGTCGGACCGCAGGCCAGGCGTCCCCGTCTGGGCCCAAGCGGGCATCAGTCCCTGAAGGCCCAGCAGGCCCCCTCCGGCGACGGCGCCACGCAGCAATCCTCGACGATCCAGCTTCATTAGACACTCCTGAAATTCATGCGGTTGTCTCGCCGCTCCGTAGCGAGGACCTCTAGGGGATTACGCGGGCGACGCGCCCTGCCCTCGCGACAGGCTGACGCACGGCATGATGGACGGCCGCCGGTTTGTGGATTTGACCTCGGGCTCCGTCCTCACCGGCGCGCCAGAATGGCTTTCATCTGGGCGATCTCTTGCTGTTGAGACCGCACGATCCCCTCGCACAGTGCAAGAACTTCGGGATCCGTCAGCGACGCCTCGCGGCACATGAGGACCGCGCCGGAATGGTGCGGGATCATCGAGCGAAGGAACTCCGTGTCCCCCACCGCCGCCTGGGTTCGCATGCCGTAGAAGCTCACGGCGAACACCAGCGCCGCCGCCCCGCCGATCACGAGATTGGTCCGCTTGGATGGATACATCGACCGCATGAAGACCAGCATCAGGATCGCCATCGGCGAAACCATCATCAGCGTCATGTAGACGTTATTGAGATTGAGGTAGAAGTGATCGAGCGACGCGATCATCGTGTACATCACCAGATACATGATGATGAAGTCGAGGGTCAGCTCGATCGCAAACGATCGATAGCTTCCCTTCATCGCCTTCATGTCGTGCATATCCTGCATGTGTTCATCCTCTCCACGTCCGGGCGACCGCGGGATTTTTCGCTGCTTGTCAGGCGCTTGCGCGGCGGATGCTGCCGCTCTTCCTGATCGCCTGCGTAATCCGGCCCGGCGACCACGGTTCCGCCTTGCCGTAATAAAGCCGATGCCTGCTCCAACGGGGGAGGGACACCGTAGGTTGATGCGTATTGGCGCCCGGCGCGATGTCCTCTCAAGCCACGGCGTTTCGACCTGTCGCCGTCAAAGCTTCACCGCCCGCAATCGCAAAGCGTTGCCGATCACGCTGACCGACGACAGCGCCATCGCCAGCGCCGCCAGAGCCGGCGACAGCAGCCAGCCGAACACCGGATAGAGCAGCCCCGCCGCGATGGGGATGCCCAGCGCATTGTAGCCGAAGGCGAACACGAGGTTCTGGCGGATGTTGCTCATCACCGCCCTCGACAAATGTCTGGCCCGGACGATGCCCTGAAGATCCCCGCCCAATAAGGTCACCCCGGCGCTTTCGATCGCGACATCCGAACCTGCGCCCATGGCCACGCCGACATCGGCGGCGGCCAGCGCGGGGGCGTCGTTGACCCCGTCGCCCGCCATGGCGACGACGCGGCCTTCCGAGCGCAGGCGCTCGACGACCGAAGCCTTGTCCTGGGGCAGAACCTCGGCCTGAACGTCGTCGATGCCGAGTCTGCGCGCTACGGCCTCGGCGGTGGTCCGATTGTCTCCGGTCATCATCACCAGATGCAGGCCAGCCGCCTTGAGCGCCTTGATGGCGTCGGGCGTCGTCGCCTTGATCGGATCGGCGATGCCGAGCACCCCGGCGACCTTGCCATCCACGGCGGCGAAGACGGCCGTGGCCCCGTCGCCTCGCAGCGCGTCCGCCTCGGCCTCCAACGCGGATACGTCCACGCCGAGCTCGTT
Source organism: Alphaproteobacteria bacterium (assembly GCA_018820665.1). Lineage (GTDB taxonomy): Bacteria > Pseudomonadota > Alphaproteobacteria > Caulobacterales > Caulobacteraceae > Brevundimonas. Next base: position 4,577 of record JAHJNW010000106.1, read on the forward strand.
CAGAAAACGTGTGTTGCCGAGCGCCACGCGGCGCCCGTCGATCAGGCCCGAGACGCCGCGCCCGACCGGGCTGTCGAACTCGCTGGCTTCGGCCAGGACGAGTTTGCGGTCCGTCGCCGCACGGACGATGGCGTCGGCGAGGGGATGCTCGCTGCCGCGCTCCAGGCTGGCGGACAATCTCAGGAGTTCGGCCTCGTCAAAGCCTTCAGCCGGGCGGATGGCCGTCACCGACGGCCGCCCTTCCGTCAGGGTGCCGGTCTTGTCGAGCACGAGGGTATCGACCTTCTCGAAGCGCTCAAGCGCCTCGGCGTTCTTGATCAACACGCCCGCATGCGCGCCGCGCCCAACCCCCACCATGATCGAGATCGGCGTCGCCAGACCGAGCGCGCAGGGACAGGCGATGATCAGCACGGACACAGCCGCGACCAGCGCGTAGGACAGGCGCGGCTCCGGCCCGACCAGACCCCAAACGATCGCGGCGACCACGGCGATGCCGATCACCGCCGGCACGAACCAGCCCGAGACCTGGTCGGCCAGCCGCTGGATGGGCGCGCGGCTGCGCTGGGCCTGGGCGACCATCTGGACGATCCGGGCCAGCAGGGTGTCGGCGCCCACCTTGTCGGCCCGCATAACGAATGAGCCTGTCTTGTTCAGCGACCCGCCGACGACGCTCGACCCGGGTTCTTTCGTCACGGGCATCGACTCGCCGGTGACCATGGATTCGTCGATGGACACCCGTCCATCGAGGATCTCGCCATCGACCGGCACCTGCTCGCCGGGCCGGACACGCAATCGATCGCCGACCACGACAACGTCCAGGGTGACGTCTTCATCGGTCCCGTCGTCCCGAACGCGCCGCGCGGTCTTGGGCGTCAGGTCGAGCAGCGCCCGGATCGCGCCGGAGGTCTGCTCACGCGCGCGCAACTCCAGAATCTGGCCCACCAGAACCAGAACGGTGATGATGGCCGCCGCCTCGAAATAGACCGGCGCGCTGCCGTCCATGCGCCGCACCGCCTCGGGAAACAGGCCGGGTGCGAGAACGGCGACCACGCTGTAAATCCAGGCCGAGCCCACGCCGATGGCAATCAGGGTGAACATGTTGAGGCTGCGGTTGCGCAGCGACGCCCAGCCGCGCTCGAAAAAGGGCCAGCCGGCCCACAGCACCACCGGCGTGGCCAGGGCGAACTGGATCCAGTTCGAGGTCTGCCCCGGGATCCGCATCATCAGACCCGTCAGATGCCCGCCCATCTCGAGAGCGAAGACCGGTAGGGTCAGCACCAGGCCGACCCAGAAACGTCGGGTAAAGTCGATCAGCTCGTGGTTGACCGGGGCTTCGGCCGTGACCGTCTCGGGTTCCAGCGCCATGCCGCAGATCGGGCACGACCCGGGGCCCTCCTGACGGATCTGCGGATGCATGGGACAGGTGTAGATCGCCCCGGGAACGACGGGTTCGGGGTCAGGCCGGTCGCCAAGGTATTTATCCGGCTCGGCCACGAATTTGGTCTGGCAGCCGGCGGAACAGAAGAAATAGTCCTCGCCGTGGTGGCGCGCTTGATGGGAGGCGGAATCCATATCCACCGTCATGCCGCATACGGGATCGATCGCCTTGGCACCGCCGCCATCGGCCTTGCTGGAACAACAGCCGTGGCCGGCGGCCTGGGGTTGGGACTGCGGCGTCGTGGACATGATCTCGCTCCTTGTCTCCTGAAGCGTATTTATACCCTATGGGGGGTATACCGCAAGATACTGTCTTGGGGTATATCAAGTCCGCAGCGCGAGGAACGGAATGCAAGCCGCGACGAAACCCAAGGTCATCAACCGCCTGAACCGGATCGAAGGCCAGGTGCGCGGCATCGGCCGGATGGTCGAGGACGACCGCTACTGCGTCGACGTCCTGACCCAGCTCCAGGCCGTGCGTGCGGCCCTTTCGCGCGTCGAGAGCGAGGTGTTGAAGGACCATCTCGACCACTGCGTCATGGGGGCAATGACCGGCGAGGACCCGGTCGACCGCAAGGCCAAGGCCGCTGAGTTGATCGACCTGCTCGGCCGCGCCAGCCGTTAGCGCCGAGAGAAGTCGGGTCAGGCACGTCGCCGGAACGGCTCCATGAGCTGGAGGAGATATCCCTTCGGATAGTCCGGTCGACCGAACACGCCAATTTCGCCGGCCCGGGGCGTGTCCGCGCCGGATCGGAATGTGCCCAGCAGATGATCCCACAGGCTGGTGAACAGTCCGAAATTGACGTCACCGTCAGTCTGTGACGCCAGATGGTGGTGGCGGTGAGCGGGTGCCACGGCCCAGATGTAGACCAACGGTCCGATCTTCATGTCGACGTTGGAATGCTGCAGGATGAGTTGGATCGCCACGGCGAAGGCCAGCAGCCAGGCGATGTTCTGGGGCATCCCCATGAACACCAGAGGCGCAACACCGGCTGTCAGCTCGATCGCTTGATGGAGGGGATGCTTCAGCAAACCGTTGAATCCATACATGCGCTTGACGGCGTGATGCACGGCGTGCAGCCGCCACAGGGCCGCGATGCGGTGACTGGCGTAGTGGGCCAGGGTGATACCCAGATCCGCCACCAGGATCGCGGCTCCCAGTTGCCCCAGCAGCGGCCAGTCATCCGGCCAGGCACCGGAATCCGGAATCAGACCGGCAACGAACGGCACGGCCAGCACCGACAGGAAGATCGATGTTTCATTGACCACCGCGTGCAGGAGGTCGCGTCCGTCGTCGCCGTGCGAACGGTTCCAGGCCCGCTCATAGGGAACCACCCTCTCGGCCACGAAGGAGACGGCCAGCGCCATGCCCAGCAGGATCGGCAGGCCCCACAGCGGCGCGCCACTGTCGCCGAGGATCACGGCGGACCACAGAAAGCCCACGAAGAACACGGGCGCATAGGCGACACGGATGAGGATCCTGATCAGAGGCATCGGAAGGCTCCATTGAGCCTCA
>JAHJNW010000016.1 GCA_018820665.1 Alphaproteobacteria bacterium
AGGCGGGCGATGACCTCGCGCACGTCATAGGGCGCGCGGACGTCGTCGGGGATCAGGCCGTACAGCTCCTCGGCGTCGAAGGCGGGGGCGCGCGGTTCGCGGACGTCCATGTCGACGCGCTTCAACGTGTTCAGGCTGTCGACGATGGTGCGGACGATCTCCAGCGCGTGCTCGTCGTTCTCGGCGACATAGTCGACCACGCCGGACTTGCGACCGTGGGTCTCGGCGCCGCCCAGTTCCTCGGCCGAGATGACCTCGCCGGTGGCGGCCTTCACCAGCGGCGGGCCGGTGAGAAAGATGGTGCCCTGTTCGCGCACGATCACCGTCTCGTCCGACATGGCCGGGACATAGGCGCCGCCGGCGGTGCAACTGCCCATGACGCAGGCGATCTGGGGGATCGACTTCGCCGACATCCGCGCCTGGTTGAAGAAGATGCGGCCGAAATGGTCGCGGTCGGGGAAGACCTCGGCCTGGTGCGGCAGGTTGGCGCCGCCGGAATCGACCAGATAGACGCAGGGCAGATTGTTCTGTTCGGCGATCTCCTGGGCCCGCAGGTGCTTCTTCACCGTCATCGGGAAATAGGCGCCGCCCTTCACCGTCGGGTCGTTGGCGACGATCATCACCTCGCGGCCCGAGACCCGGCCGACGCCGCAGATCATGCCGGCGCCGGGGGCCTCGCCCTTGTACATGTCATTGGCCGCCAGCTGGCCGATCTCGAGGAAGGGCGAGCCGGGGTCGAGCAGACGTTCGACGCGGTCGCGCGGCAGCAGCTTGCCGCGGGCGACGTGGCGTTCGCGGGACTTCTCGGGCCCGCCGAGCGCGGCCTCGGCGACCCGGGCGCGCAGCTCGTCGCGCAGGGCCCGGTTGTGGGCGTCGAGGGCCCGGAAGGCGGGGCTGTTCGGATCGATGGCGGACGTCAGCTTGGGCATGGGGCTGGTTTAGGGGGGATCGCGGGCAGGGGGAAGCGGGCGCGGTCTGTCCTCCCCATTCGCGAAGGCGAATGGGGAGGACGGACCGCGTAGCGGTCAGGAGGGGGCGGCGCAGGGGGCAAGGGAGTCCCGCGCGAACCACCGTCTGACGGAGCCGCCCCCTCCTGGTCGACGCTGGCGCGCCGACCAGTCCTCCCCATCGGCCTTCGCCGATGGGGAGGTGAATGCCTCAGCCTCCCTTATGTCACCCCGCAGCAAATCCGGTTGACCCCGCGCTCCCGCCATGGCCTGTCGCGCCTCCCATGGTCACCCTCAGCCGCCAGACCCGCTCCACCCTGAAAGACCTGCTGCACCTCGCGTGGCCGGTGGTGCTGGCGCGCATCGGCATCATGACCATGGGGCTGACCGACGCCATCGTGGTCGGCAACTGGTCCGGGCTGGAGCTGGCCTACAGTTCGCTGGCCATGACCCCGACGATGATCGTGGTGACCACCGCGGTCGGCCTGCTGATGGGGGTGCAGGTGATGACCGCCCGCTTCCTCGGCGAGGGACGGCGGCACGAGGTCGGGGCGGTGCTGCGGCGCGGCGTCAGCTATTCGATGCTGCTGGGCTTAGGCTCCATGGTCGCCCTGATCCTGCTGGGGCCGTGGGCGCTGCGCAGCCTCGGCCTGGCCGACGGCCTCGCCGAGGGGGCCTCGCCGGTGCTGATCATCCTCGCCCTGTCGATGCCCGGCTATCTGGTCAGCGTGGCGGCGCAGCTGTTTCTGGAGGCGATGCACCGGCCGCGCGCCGGCATGTGGGCCATGTGGGTCGCCAATGGCGTCAATCTGGCGCTGAATCTGCTGCTGGTGCCCGACGTGCTGGGGCTGGGCTTAGAGGGCGCCGTCGCCGCGGCCTGGGCGACGCTGTTCGCGCGCACCTCGCTGGCGGTGTTCCTGATCATCTACATCGTGCGAATGCCCGAGGCGCGGGCGCTGGGCGTGTTCAACCGGCCACGGCGCGACCCGGTGGCCGAGCGCGACCAGCGCAAGGTCGGCTATGGCGCCGGCAGCTCCTATTTCATCGAGGTCGCGGCTTTCGGGGCCATGACCTTCATCGCCGGGCAGCTGGGGGCGATCGAGACCGCGGCCTGGACCATTGTGCTGAACGTCTCGGCCATCGTCTTCATGGTCCCCATGGGGCTGTCGTCGGCGACGGCGGTGCTGGTCGGACAGGCCTATGGGGCCAGGGACGGGCGCGGGGTGATGCGGGCCGGACTGGTCGGGATAGGCGTGGTCAGCGTGCTGACGCTGACGGTGGCGCTGGTGCTGTGGCCGACGGCGCCGTGGGTGGCGAGCGCCTACAACCGCGATCCGGCCCTGCTGGCGGTTGTGGTTCCGGCGCTGGTGCTGGCGACCCTGTTCTTCGTCGCCGACGGCATCCAGGTGGTCTCGGCCTCGGCCAACCGCGCCGCGGGCGACGTCTGGTGGCCGACGATCATGCATTTCGCCGCCTACAGCCTGATCATGATGCCGCTGGGCTGGTGGTTCGCCCACGAGATCGGGGTCAACGGCCTGGTCTGGGCGGTGATCCTCGCCAGCCTGGTGTCGTCGGCGCTGCTGACGGGGCGGTTCGTCAGGGTGGCGCGGCGGCTGCCGCAGGGATTAGGGATGAGGGATTAGGGATTAGGGGAGGCAGGGTTGCGATATGTCACCGCACTCGCCACTAACCGTGACTAATCCCTAATCCCTCATCCCTAATCCCCGGCCTCCATGTCCCGCATCCTGATCACCTCGGCCCTGCCGTACATCAACGGCATCAAGCATCTCGGCAATCTGGCCGGCTCGATGCTTCCGGCCGATGTCTGGGCGCGGTTCAAGCGGGCCCAGGGGCATGAGGTGCTCTACATCTGCGCCACCGACGAGCACGGCACCCCGGCCGAACTGGCCGCCGCCGCCGCCGGCCAGGACGTGCGGACCTATTGCGACGAGCAGCACGAGATCCAGAAGGCGGCCGGCGAGGCGTTCGGCCTCAGCTACGACTGGTTCGGCCGCTCGTCGAACGCGCCCAACCACCGCCTGACCCAGCATTTCGCCCACGTCCTCGAGCAGAACGGCCTGATCGAGGAGCGGGTCGACCGGATGATCTATTCGGTCGACGACGCCCGCTTCCTGCCCGACCGCTATGTCGAGGGCACCTGTCCGCACTGCGCCCATGTCGGCGCGCGCGGCGACCAGTGCGACAACTGCGGCCGGCTGCTGGACCCGACCGATCTGATCGATCCGTATTCGGCGGTGTCGGGGTCGAAGAACCTCGAGGTGCGCGACACCCGCCACCTCTATCTGCTGCAGACCAAACTGGCCGGCCGCATCCGCGACTGGATCAATTCGAAGACCGACTGGCAGACGCTGGCGAAATCCATCGCCCTGAAACACCTCGACGAGGGGCTGATCGACCGCGGCGTCACCCGCGACCTGAAATGGGGCGTGCCGGTGGTGGGGCCGGACGGCGGGCCGCGTCCGGGCATGGAGGGCAAGGTCTTCTACGTCTGGTTCGACGCCCCGATCGAATATATCGGCGCGACCGAGGAATGGGCCGAGGCGACGGGCCGGACCTGGCGCGACTGGTGGCGCACCGACGAGGGCGCCGACGACGTCCGCTACGTCCAGTTCATGGGCAAGGACAATGTCGCCTTCCACAGCGTCAGCTTCCCGGCGACCATCCTCGGCTCGGGCGAGCCGTGGAAGACGGTCGACACGCTGAAGGCCTTCAACTGGCTCAACTGGTACGGCGGGAAATTCTCGACCAGCCAGAAGCGCGGCGTCTTCATGGACCAGGCGCTGGAACTGCTGCCGGCCGACTACTGGCGCTGGCATCTGACCGCCTATGGGCCGGAGGGCTCAGACGCGGCCTTCACCTGGGAGCAGTTCCAGTCGACGACCAACAAGGACCTGGCCGATGTGCTGGGCAATTTCGTCAACCGCATCGTCAAATTCGCCGAGAGCAAATTCGACGGCGTCGTGCCCGAGGCCGGCGAGCCCGGCCCGCTGGAGGCCAAGCTGGAGGCGGATGTCGCCGCCGGCATCGCCGAGGCGACGGCGGCCTTCGAGGCCATGGAATTCCGCAAGGCCTGTCAGGCCCTGCGCGCCGTCTGGGTACTGGGCAATGAATATCTGCAGGAGGCGGCGCCGTGGACCGCCTTCAAGACCGACGTGGACCGTGCGGCCGTCGGCGTGCGCACCGGCCTGAACCTCGTCGCCCTGTTCGCCAGGCTGGCGGCGCCGGTGATTCCGGCCTCGGCGGAGAAGATCGCCGCCTCGGTGGGGGCCACCGACCTGTCGTGGCCGGCCCCCGACGATCGTCTGATTGACCGGCTGCCGCGCGGGCAGGCAGTCTCGGCGCAGGGGGTGCTCTTCACCAAGATCGAGGACGCCCAGGTCGCGGAATGGTCGGAACGCTTCGGCGGGGCCGACTAGCAGGAGTTCGTCCGATGTGGTTGCCCCTCCTGCTCGCGGTTCTGGCTACGCCGGATGTCGCCGGTCCCGACCGTGAAGCCGCCGTCATCGCCGCCTGCGCCTCATGGAACGCCGGGCGCGAAGCGGGGGCGCCGCCGCAGACCCATCGGGTCGAGCCGGACGGGCTGTGTTTCGCCGGCGACATCAGGAGCGAGAGTTCGGCCGCCTTCGTCGAGACGCTGTCGGGCTTCGATCCGGACACGCCCCTTGTCGTCGTGCTGACCTCGGAGGGCGGCGAGGTCAATGCGGGCATGGCGATGGGCGAGGCCCTGGTTCCCTATACGGCGACCGTGGTGGCGCACCGGGTTTGCGCCTCGTCCTGCGGCAACTATCTGTTCACCGCGGGCGACCGGCGGGTGATCGATGACGGCGCCCTGCTGCTGTTTCATGGCGGGGCCCGGCTTATCGACGCGGCCGAACTGCGCGAGATGATCGGGCCCCAGGTCCCGGCCGATCAATTGGAGGCTCAGGTCGCGGGGGTCCTGGCCGATCTTGAGACGCAAATCGGGCGTCAGGACGCCTTCCTCGAGCTCGCCGGGGTCGATGTGGATCTGTTCCGCTGGATGGCCGGCTTTGACGAGCTGACCGAAGACGCCTTCTTCGCGCTATGTCCCGTCCGCGATCCCCGGATGATCCTCTATTCAGACCGGCTGCTGGCCGAACACGGCGTCGTGGTGCACGAAAACCGCGGCCCGCAGAGCGACGCGGCGGTGGCCGCCGGGGTCGCCGCCCTGGGCCGTCCCGGGGCCGCCTGCTTCATGGATTGACGGCTCAGCTCGCCGGCGGCGCCACCGTTGCGGGCGGCGGCGCATCGGCTGGCGTGGTCGGCGTCGGCGGGGCGGGCAGGGCGCTGTCTTCGGTGCGCACGCCCTTCAGGTGTTTGGCGGCTTCTTCCTCGCCGATGTCGAGGAAGGCCGGGGCCGAGGCATTGAATTCCTCCAGCCGGTCGGTGCGCACGATCACCGAACGGGCGCCGTCCCAGATCATGTGCAGGGCGACATAGAGGACGATGACGAGGCCGACGTAGCCGATCCAGCGGTGTTTGGTCAGCAGTTTGGCGATGAAGGTCGCGGCCACGCCCATCAGGGCGATCGACAGGACCAGGCCGAAGACCATGATCCAGGGATGTTCGTGGGCCGCGCCGGCCACAGCCAGCACATTGTCCAGCGACATGGTGACATCGGCGATCATGATCTGCAGCAGGGCGGCGCCGAAGGATTTGCGCTTGATGCCGAGGGCCTCGGGGGGCGGGCCACCGCCGTGGTGGGCGGACAGGGCGGTCTCCAGCTCGGCCTCGGCCTCGGCCTGGTCGTGGGTCTTCTGCTCCTGCAGCTCGCGCCACATCTTCCAGCATACCCACAGCAGCAGGACTCCGCCCGCCAGCAGGAGGCCGATGATGGCCAGCAGCTGGACGGTGATCAGGGCGAAGCCGATGCGCAGGACGACGGCGGCGGCGAGGCCGATCAGGATGGCCTTCTTGCGCTGTTCAGGCGCGAGGGCGGCGGCGGCGAGGCCGACGGCGACGGCGTTGTCGCCGGCCAGCACCAGATCGATCATCAGCACCTGGCCGAGGGCCGTGGCCTGGCTGGCGAGTTCGGGAGAGAGGAAATCCATGATTGGCGTCTAGGGCAGGAGGGATGGGAGAGGCAAGATGGCTGGCGGGGTTCAGCTTACGCCGCGCGACCGGGTCGATTCATAGAGCGCCACGGCGGCGGCGTTGGAGACGTTCAGGCTTTCGAAGCCGCCGGGCATGGGGATGCGGGCCATGACGTCACAATGCTCGGCCACCAGCCGGCGCACGCCCTCGCCTTCCGAGCCCATCACCAGCACCGTCGGCCGGCCGTCCAGCGCCTGTTCCAGCGTCAGCTCCGCGTCCCCGTCCAGACCGACGGCGCGCCAGCCGAGATCGGCCAGCTTTTCCAGCGCCCGACTCAGATTGGTGACGCGGGCGCAGGGCAGACGCTCGGTCGCCCCGGCCGAGGCCTTGGCCAAGGCCCCGGCGAGGGCGGGGGAGTGTCGGTCCTGCACCACGATGCCCCTGGCCCCGAAGGCGAGGGCCGAGCGGAAGATGGCGCCGACGTTCTGCGGATCAGTCAGCTGATCCAGCATGACGATGACGCCGCCCTCGCCCGGTCCGGGGGCGGGGTCGGCGAAATCCTCCAGCGCCACGCCTTCCAGCGGCTGGACCTTGAAGGCCAGACCCTGGTGCACGGCGCCGGGCGGCAGCATCCGCTCAAGGGCCTGGCCCTCGATGATCTCGATCTTGTGGCCGTGGGCGGCCTTGTCGCGCTCCAGCTCGGCGGCGCGATCGGCGGTCGCCAGCAGCCGGCCCATGCCCTTGCGCGCCGGATTGGCGAGGGCGGCGAGGACCGGGTGACGGCCCCAGACGAAATTATCGGCGTCGATCTTGCTGCCGCGCGGACCGCGCGGCGCAGAATCAGCGGACCGCGTCGGCGGATTGGGGTTCCAGCCGCCGCTCTTGGGCGCGCCCTTGTCGGCCCCGCGCGGGCCGTCCGGACGCCCGCCGGGCTTGCCTCCGAAGGCCGGCTTCTTGACCGATTTCCGGTCGTTGCGTTCTGGATTTCTCGACACTATAAGACGCCCTCCGATTTGGAGCCCTGAGGGCTTTCGGGTCTGGCGCCCCTCCTAAACCAGGCGACGCGGGACACCGAGAGCTTTTGTTGTTTCGCCGACCGAAAGGTGGACGAGGCATCGGTCCGACGGTTCGAAAAGCGCGCTGGGGGAATGTCCCGAGCGGCAAAGGGGGGGGACTGTAAATCC
>JAHJNW010000107.1 GCA_018820665.1 Alphaproteobacteria bacterium
GACGGCCTCTTCGCGCAGGGCCTCGTCGGCTGCTGGCGAGGTCGCGTCGGGCGCGGCCTCCACATCGGCGACCTCCACCTCTATCGGCGCGGGATTGGCGCGCTCGCCCGCCAGCAGCAGGGCGTCGATCCGCCCGTGCGGGTCGGTCAGCGGCAGCATCGACCATCGGATGCCCTCGGCGGCGCCGCGCCGCGAGATGAACGTCCCGGCCTCGCCGGCGGGACCGGCCAGGGCGGCGCGCAGGGACTGACGGCCCTCGACCCGCTCGTCCTCGTCGAGGAACAGGTCGGCGAAATCGCCTTCGGCCTCCTCCCGCCCCAGAACCGCCAGCGCCGTGCGGTTGGCCTCGCGCATCCGGCCGTCCGCGCCGACCACGACCAGGGCGCTGGAGGCGGCGTCGAACACCCGGCGGGTCAGGTCAGCGCCGGCCGACGACGTTTCGACCACGACCGATTCGGGCGTGATCAGCCCTTCGGTCTCGACGATGGCGGCGGTCGAGCCGGTGATCTGGCCCTGCTCGTTCTCGATCGGCATGGCCGTGACCGAGACCAGCATCTTGCGGCGGGTGGCGGGATTGGCCAGCAGATGCTGGAACCCCTTGACCGTCTGGCCCCTCAGGGCGCGGGCGCTCGGCAGCAGGTCCGGCGGAATCGGCCGGCCGTCCGGGAAGGTGATGCCCCAGGTGGCCGAATGGAACCGCAGGCCGATCAGCTCGGCGTCACGCCGGCCCAGCAGCTGGTGCGCGGCGCGGTTGGCGAAGACGAACTTGCCCTGACGGTCGGTCTCGACCAGCGGCACCGGAATGGCGTTCAGCGTCTCGAACAGCCGCTTCTGGGAATCCTCCGCCACCCGCTGCACCAGATCGAGCTGGTCAGACGCATTGACGTGCCTCGACCGGTTCGTGGCGGCCAGCCACAGGCCGATCAGGCCGATGACCCAGCCCACGGCCGCCAGGCCGCCCAGAACCCACACCCAGTTGACCTGGCCTTCGAGAAACATGCGCCCCGACTGTCCCGTTCTGGCGCCCCGCGGCGCCGCTCGGGCGATACCCTGCAAACGGCGAACCGGACCGGCCCGGTTTCCCCGCCAGCGCGACTAGCGCGTCGGCGTCGGCGGGTCCAGCGGGCGCGTCGCCCCGGCGCGGCGATCCAGAAGACCGATGATCCCGAGGCCCAGCGGGATCAGCCAGTAGGCGAAGCCGGGCAGCCAAGGCGCCGCCGGCAGCAGGGGCGTCAGGGCGATCAGGGACGACACCGCGCCCGTGCCTGCGGCCACGAGCCAGGTCCTCATCCAGGACCGCGCCTCGGCCCGGCGGGCGTCAGTCGGCGCCATGTCCGAGCCGGCGTGGCGAAACAGCAGGGCGTAGAGGGCCGAAAGGGTCGAAAAGCCCAGGCCGTAGATCACATAGACCGCGCTCAACTGCCCGAAACTGGTGATCAACTCCCCGCCCGGGAGACGGCGGCCGGACATGAAATGCACCGCCGTCTCGGTCAGCAGCCGCAGCGGAAACACGAACACCAGCACCGAAAACACTACGGCCAGGCTCAGCAGGGTCGCGGTTCCGTCCCGCCGAGGCTCCAGCGCCGCCCAGGCCCTGTGGGCCAGCCAGAACAGGATGATCAGGGCGAAGCCGGCCAGGAAGGCGGGGATGCGCATGAGGGCGCGCACCAGGTCGTCATACGATCGCAGCGGCTCGCCGCCGGCGATGATCAGCAGCGAAACGGCGAAGGCGAAGGCGGCGTCGACGAAGGCGTCCAGCCGGTTCGCCGCCCCATGGCGTGTCCGGACATCCGCGCCTGCCCCGTCATCCATGCCTCGACCTCCCGCCCGGGCGAACGGTGATCGATTCCGGCGGCGGGATCAACGGCCGCGCTCGTCGCCACCCGATCGGGCGGAGGAAAGGGAGGGGCCAGAAAGCAAGAAAGCCCGGTCGCGGGGACCGGGCTTCCTGGATCGACTGGAGCGGGCGAAGAGATTCGAACTCTCGACCCCAACCTTGGCAAGGTTGTGCTCTACCACTGAGCTACGCCCGCACTTCAGTCGGAGGCGGGCGTATAGCGGGAAGCTTCGATCTCTCGCAAGCCCCCTCGCTAAAATTACCCCAAATCGCGCTCAAGCAGCGAGCGACCGCGTCGCGAGCGGTAGCGCCCCCGCTCCGCGCGTCAGCGCGGGGCGAGACGAATTGCCCCGTCGAGCCGGATGCATTCGCCGTTGATGTAGACGTTGCGGGCCAGCTCCAGCACCAGGGAGGCGTAGTCCGCGGGCGTGCCGAGGCGGCTGGGGAAGGGAATGGCGGCGGCGAGGGCGTCCTGGATCTTCTGGTCCATGCCGGCC
>JAHJNW010000108.1 GCA_018820665.1 Alphaproteobacteria bacterium
GCCGCCGACTGCGCCATCATGGTGCTGGACGCCGCCAAGGGCATCGAGCCGCAGACGCTGAAGCTGTTCGAGGTCTGCCGCCTGCGCGACATTCCGATCATCACCTTCATCAACAAGCTGGACCGCGAGGCCCAGGACCCGATGGCCCTGCTGGACGAGATCGCCAGCCGGCTGCAGCTGGACCCCGCCCCGATCTGGTGGCCGGCCCAGAGCGGCAACCGGCTGCGCGGCATGGTCGAAATGGGCACCGGCCGCTTCCAGCCCTACGCCCGCAAGCCGGCCGGCTCGACCGAGGACGTGCCCCACCCCGAGGCGCTGCCGCTGGCCGAGGCCGGGCAGTATTTCGAGGAAGGCGAACACGAAGCCCTGATGGAGGCCCAGGAACTGGTCGAGGGCGGCTATCCGGCCTTCGACCGCCAGTCCTTCCTCGAGGGCCATATGACGCCGGTGCTGTGGGGCTCGGCCCTGCGCCATTTCGGCATCGACGAACTGCTGGCCGCGATCGGCGAATGGGCCCCGCCGCCCAAGACGATGAAGGCGCACAAGGCCGCCCCGGCCGGAACCCGCAACGCCGCCGAGCCGGTGGCGACCACGGTCGAGCCGGGCGCGCCCGAGGTCACCGGCTTCGTCTTCAAGGTCCAGGCCAATATGGACCCCAACCACCGCGACCGCATCGCCATGTTCCGCATGGCCTCGGGCCGGTTCCAGCGCGGCATGAAGCTGAAGGTCCAGAACACCGGCAAACAGCTGTCGGTCAACGCGCCCATCATGTTCTTCGCCAGCGACCGCGAACTGGCCGAGGACGCCTATGCCGGCGACGTCATCGGCATTCCCAACCACGGCGTCCTGCGCGTCGGCGACAGCCTGTCCGAGAGCGGCCTGATCCGCTTCGCCGGCCTGCCCAATTTCGCGCCGGAAATCCTGCAGCGCGTGCGGGTCAAGGATCCGCTCAAGGCCAAACACCTGAAGAAGGCGCTGGACGGCCTGGCCGAGGAGGGCGTGACCCAGCTGTTCCGCCCGGAGATGGGCAGCGACTTCATCGTCGGCGCCGTCGGCCAGCTGCAGTTCGAGGTCATGGCCGACCGGCTGGGCGAGGAATACGGCCTGGAGGTCATCTTCGAACCCTCGCCCTGGGCCGAGGCCCGCTGGATCGGCGGGACCAAGGCTGACCTCGAGGACTTCATGGGCAAATACCGCGGCCAGATGGCCCGCGACATCGACGACGACCCGGTCTTCCTCGCCAAGTCCAGTTGGGAGACCGGCTATGTGATGGAACGCTTCCCGAACGTGGCCTTCACGAAGACGAAGGAGCGGGGCTGACCTTCAACGGCGGCGACACGGTGAAGATCGGCAGGAACATCTGCACCAGCGGTCCGAGGGCGAATGCGTAGAGAACTGTACCGACTCCGACGACGCCGCCCAGCAGCCAGCCCGCCGCCAGAACCGTGGCCTCAATGCTGAAACGCGAGACCCGGATCGACCATCCGAGCCGCTCGTGCAGACCGGTCATCAGCCCGTCGCGCGGGCCCGTGCCCAGACCAGCGCCGATATAGGCGGCGCAGGCGACCGCGTTCAGCGCCACGCCCACGACCATCATTCCTGCGCGCAACACCAGGCCCTCCACCTCCGGCAGAACCGCCAGGCAGGCGTCGATCATCAGGCCGATGACGACGATGTTGGCGACGGTGCCGTACCCCGGCCTCTGGCGCAGGGGGATCCACGTCAACATCACCACCGCCCCGACAGCGATAGAGACCTGACCGAGGGTCAGCCCGGTTACGTCCGCCAATCCCTGCTGAAACACGTTCCAGGGATCGAGCCCAAGATTGGCGCGGACCATCAGGGCAAGGGCGAAGCCGAACAGGCACAGGCCGAGGTGAAGCTGGACGAGGCGGCGGATCAACATGGTGCAGCGCACAAAGACCCGGGCTTGCGGCCTTTGCAAGGCTCATCGGACGGGCCGGCCCCCACGCCCGTCTCTCTGTCTGTCTGCCTGTCGCCGCAAGCCCGGGAGCCGTCGCGTGTTCAAACAGCGAGGCCGTCGCCTCTACGCAGACAAAGGCGCGGGGCCCGCCGCCCGCAGCGTGTCCAGCAGCGTCGCCGCGGCCTGCGGGGTGGCGACGACCCGGTGCAGCCGGCCCTTGAACATGGCGTCCATCACCTTGCACCACAGGGCGAGGTTGTGGTCGTGCGTCACATAGATGGTCCAGCATGGCCCGGGCGAGGCGGTGGCGAGGGCCTCGGCGACGGCGGCGATGTCGGCGTTGTCGACACCGCCGAGACTGTCGCGAATGTCCTGGACCCAGTCCCAGTCGGCCAGCTCCGGCCGCCCGGCGGCGAGGCCGGCGATATAGCTGGACACAGCCGCGCCCGAGGCGGCCTCGCCGATCGTCATCAGGACGCGCTTCTTTCCGTCGTCGAAGCGATGCTCGATATCCATGAACTCTCCCGCGTCCGCGCACCGGCCCGCTCTGCGGCCCGTGTGGCCGGGACGGCTGAGTCGGTCCCGGCCTTTCTCGCCATGGGGGATTTCCCGTTGGCGCGAGGTCGCGAGCGGGCCCGCCTTCGTCAGAAGGCGCCCGTCCACAGTCGATGAGAACGTATCCCCACGGCCAAGCCGAACCCCCATCGCGGCGTTGCGTTTGCAAGGGTAGCGAGAGGGACCCCTGTCAGTCCCGAAGCGGGACGGAGCGCGCGTCATCCCATGTTCGAGTTCGGCCGGGATCTGAGGAAATTGTTCGAGAAGGCGCGCGAGAGCGACGATCTCGGCTGGCTGGAGCTGATCGGCGCCGATCTGGTCGAGGCCGAGGCGCGCCGCGAGACGACCGACGCCGGCCGGGTGTCCTGCGCCCGCCCGTTCGACAGCTGGCTGCGGGCCTCGGCCCTGTGGCGCGAGCACGCCCGCCGGACCGGCCGTCGCGAAAGCCTGTCGCGGGCGGCGAAATGCGCGTCCGACGCGGCCCGTCATACGACCAACCCGGACGAGACCGCCGCCGCCGCCATCGAGTCCGGCGAGATTCACCTGCTGCGCTTCGATCTGTTCGGCGGCCCGACCGCCCTGACGGCGGCCCTCGCCGACGCCCAGTCCCTGACCGCCGAGCGGCCGGCGACGCGATCAGCCGCGGCCGCCCTTCACGCTCGTCTGTGCGCCCGCCGCGCCCGCATGACGGGCGAGCCCCCCGCCCTGCTCGACGCCGCCGCCCTGCTGGACGCGGCCCTGCACGCCAGCCGCGACCTGCCGCCGGCGGCCGCCGACGAGCTGCGGCTGGACCGGGCGGCGCTGGCGCTGGAGGCAGGGGTGGTCCGGCGCGACAGCCGCATGCTGGATCAGGCCGGCCGCGACCTGCGCAACCTCGTCGACGCCGCCTCGCCCGACTATCGCCCGCTGACGCGGGCGCGCGCCCTGGCCCTGGCCGGCGCGGGCCTGATGGCCCTGGCCGAGCTGGCGGGCAATGAGCCGGCCCGGATCCAGGGTCAGGCGCTGTTCGACGCCGCGGCTGACCAGTTCACGCCCGACCACAGCCCGCTGGACTGGGTCGCCGTGCGCATGGCGCGGGTTGGCGCCGACACGCCCTTGTCGCTGCTGGCCGAGGTCGAGGCGTTGAGCCGCGAGCCGGGCCTGATCCTCGGGGCCCTGGCGCGCGAGCGGCGCATCGCCGCCGAGGCCGGACTCGCCGAGGCGATGACCGATGTCGCGGCCCTGACGAGCATGCAGACGGCTGTCCGGCGCCGGCTGGCCGTGGCCGGACGGACCCAGCCGCTGGACTGGGCCGCCGACCAGATCGGCATGGCCCATCTGGCGATGGCGACGGGACGTCTGACCGGGACCGAGCCGCGCGCGGTCGGCCTGATGCTGGCCGAGGCGATGGAGACGGCTCGCGAATGGGGAGCCCCGGCGCTGATGCAGCGGGCGGTGCTGGCGATGCCGGCCTGAGGGCAGGCAGCAGGCAGCAGGCAGCAGGCAGCAGGCAGCAGGCAGCAGGCAGCAGGCAGCAGGCAGCAGTTCTGAGCGGGCGCAGCGGCGGTGGTCAAGGCTGACCGGCAGACCCGGAACTTGAGCTGCCTGCTGCCTGCTGCCTCCCTTATCCCCCCAGCGCCACGAACCCGCCGTTGGCGAAGCCCGGCTTGCCGTAGCGCAGCGGCTGGCCGTCCTCGGCCATGACCCGGCCGCCGGCGGCCTCAAGCACCGCATGGCCCGCCGCCGTGTCCCACTCCGAGGTCGGGCCGGTGCGCGGATAGGCGTCGAACCGGCCCTCGGCGATCAGGCAGAATTTCAGCGACGAATCCGTGCCCTGCCACTGGATGCAGCCGTGGCGCGAGGCGAGGCGTTCGGCCTCGACGTCGGTCATGCTGTGGCTCATCACCGCCATCGGCGAGGCCGGACGATCGCGCACCTTGATGGACTGCCAGGCCTCGCCGAAGCGGCGACGCGCGGCGCCGGCGCCCGGGGCGCCGCTGCGCCAGGTGGTGGCCGTGGCCGGGGCGGTGACGACGCCGGCGACCACCGCGCCCTCATGCACCAGGGCGATGTTGACGGTGTAGGTCTCGCGGCCCTCGACGAAGCCGCGGGTGCCGTCCAGCGGATCGATCAGCCAGAACCAGTCCTCCGTCGTGGCCGGAGCCCCGTCGGCGGCCACGGCCTCCTCGGCCACGGTCTGGACGCCGGGATACAGGGCCTCCAGCCGCGCCAGGATCAGGGCCTCGGCCTCGCGGTCGGCCTGGGTCACCGGGCTGTCGTCGGCCTTGGCCTCGGCGACCACGCCGTTGCGCCAGTACGGCAGGATGACGCGCGCGGCGTCCTCGGCGATGTCGGCCAGGGCCTCGGTCAGGGCGCCCGAGGCGAGGTCGGCGGTCAGTCGATTGCTCATGGGCGCTGCCTAGACCATCGCGGCGGTTTGAAGAACCGGCAAATCAGGGCAGCGTTCGCGCCACCGATCCCCTGTTGTTTTCGAGCCCTATGACCGACACCGTTGCGACGTCTCCCCTTCCCGACGGCCAGGCCCTGGCGGCGCTGGTCGCCGGCAAGCTGTGCCACGACTTCATCAGCCCGGCGGGCGCCATCCGCTCGGGGCTGGACCTGCTGAAGGACCCGACCGCCCAGGACATGCGCGACGACGCCATGAGCCTGATCGAGGCCAGCGCGAAGAAGATGGTCGCCCTGGTGGCCTTCGCCCGCGTCGCCTTCGGGGCCTCGACCTCGACCGAGCGGTTCTCGGGCGCCGAGCTGGGCGAGCTGGTCACCGGCCTGTCGGAAGGCGGGCGGGCGACGCTGGAGTGGCGGGTCGAGGGCGGCGACTATTCGAAGGCCCAGGCGCGAGCCCTGGTCAACCTCGGCTGGCTGACCCTCGGCGCCCTGCCCTCGGGCGGCGCGGCCGTGGTCTCGACCCGGCGCGACGGCGAGACGTTGCAGATCACCGGCCTGGCCGAAGGCGCGCGGGCCCGGCTCAAGGCCGAGGCCGTGGCCGGTCTGGCGGGCCAGCCCCTGGTCGAGGGTCTGCAGGGACAGTGGATCCAGCCCTACTGGCTGTGGCTCACCGCCCATGACGCCGGCGGATCGCTGGACGTGCTGGCCGAGGACGGCCGGGTTTCGCTGACCGTCCACATGCCTAACTGAGAGTTAAGCCGCTTTCCCAAGGACTCATTAACCGGCGCGCGGTGATTATAGAGAGCCTGCACGCGCGCGCGGCGCCACCCACACCGGAACCGGTCTTGACCCCCAGAACCTGCCTGATCGTCGACGACAGCCGGATCATCCGAAAGGTCGCCCGGCGGATCGTCGAGGGGCTGGGGTTCGAGGTCGATGAAGCCGCCGACGGCTCCGAGGCCCTCGCCTTCTGCGCCGGCGTCATGCCCGAGGTCATCCTGCTGGACTGGTCGATGCCGGTGATGGACGGCATGACCTTCCTGCGCCGCCTGCGCGCCATGCCCGGCGGCGACGCCCCAAAGGTGCTGTTCTGCACCATCGAGACCCGCGCCGACCGCATCGCCGAGGCCCTGTCCGCCGGCGCCGACGACTATGTGATGAAGCCGTTCGACGGCGAGATCCTGACGTCGAAACTGGCCGAGGTGGGGGCCGTCTGAACCCATGTCGCCCGAGGATTTCGACCGCCTCCAGTCGCTGATGGCCTCGCGCGCCGGCTTCCGCCTGACGCGCGACCGGATGAAGCTGGCCGAGCACCGGCTGGGCCCGCTGGCCCGGCGCGAGGGCTATGAGACTGTCGACGCCCTGCTGGCCTCGCTGTGGGCCCGGCCGGTGGCGACGCTGGGCTGGGCGGTGATCGAGGCCCTGCTGAATCCCGAGACCTGGTTCCGCCGCGACCGCGCCGTGTTCGACACCTACGCCCTCGAACTGCTGCCCGCCCTCGCCGCCGCCCGCGGCGGCGCGCCGGTCAAGATCTGGTCCGCCGGCTGTTCGACCGGACAGGAGGCCTGGTCGCTGGCCATCGGCGCCATGGACGCCGGCTTCCCGGTCGAGATCATCGCCACCGACCTGTCGCAGCGCGCGCTGGAGAAGGCCCGGTCCGGCGCCTACACCGGCTTCGAGATCCAGCGCGGTCTCAAGGCCGGCACCATGCTGGCCTGGTTCGACCAGGCCGAGGACAACTGGATCGCCCGGCCCGAGCTGCGCGCCACGGTGCATTTCGTCCGCGCCAATCTGCTGGACCCGCCGACCGACGACCACCGCTTCGACCTGATCTTTTGCCGCCATGTGCTGTCTGACATGGAGCCGGTCCGCCGCGCCCAGGCGCTGGACAATCTGGAGCGGCGGCTGGTCGACGACGGCTGCCTGTTCGTCGGCGCCGAGGAGTCGCTGGAGGCCGACAGCCTCGCCTTCCGCCCCGTCGCCGGCCGCAAGGGCCTGTTCGTCAAGACCCCGGCGGCGCTGCGCCGGGCGGCGTAGCGACCGCGCCGCCAAAACGCTTCGCATATCCCGGATGCTGACCTAGCTTCGGACGTCGTCGGGAGGATGGGCATGCGGCTGTATTGGCTGATCGGATCGCTGGCGCTCGCCCTGCTGCTGGGCGTCGTCTCCCTGCAGAGCCCCCGCCCCGTCGGCGTCGAGGCCCCGGCGACCGCCTTCTCCGCCGAACGGGCCATGGCCGATGTCCGCCAGGTCGCGCAGCGGCCGCATCCGGTCGGCTCGGCCGATCACGGCCGCGTTCGGGACTATCTGCTGCGGCGGATGACGGCGCTGGGCCTGCAGACCTCGACCCAAAGCGGGCCGATCGCGCGCGGCTCGGCCGACTATCTGAAGCGGATGGGCGGCGACCCCGAGGCGGCCGGCTTCACTGCGGTCAATCTGGTCGGCGTCCTGCCCGGCCGCAACCCGGCCCTGCCGGCCGTGGCCCTGATGGCCCACTATGACACCGTGCCGACGTCGCCCGGCGCGGCCGATGACTCGGCCGGGGTGGCGGCGGTGCTGGAGAGCGTGCGGGCCCTGCGCGCCCGCGGTCCGGCGGACCGGACCCTGGTGGTGCTGCTGACCGACGCCGAGGAGATCGGCCTCGATGGCGCGCGGGTGTTCTGGGGCGGCCATCCGCTGCGCGACCGGATCGGGGCGGTGATCAATCTGGAGGCGCGCGGCGGCGGCGGCCGGGCCATGATGTTCGAGACCGGGCGCGGCGCGGCCGGGACCGTCGCCCTGTTCGGCCGCGCCGGGGTCCGGGCCGACGGCGGCGTCACCTCCAACTCGCTGGCGGCCTTCGTCTATGAGCGGATGCCGAACGGGACCGACTTCACCATCCCGAAGAACCGCGGCGTACAGGGCCTGAACCTCGCCTTCATCGGCCGGCCCGAACAGTATCACGCCCCGACGTCGACGCCCGGGGCGCTGGACCGCGGCTCGCTCCAGCACATCGGCTCGCAGACGCTGGAGAGCGCCGACGCCCTGCTGCGGGCGCAGGCCCTGCCGGCGCGCGGCGCCGAGGCCGTCTACGCTGACCTGTTCGGCCGGGTCGTCCTCCACCATTCGCCGGCAGCTGGCTGGGGCTTGCTGCTCCTCGCCCTGACGCTGCTGGGCGCGGCCGGCTGGCGCGCGCGCGAACGGGCCGGCCTGAGCCTCGCCGACCTCGGCCGGGGCGCCCTCGACGGCCTGTGGTTCACGGCGGCCGGACTGGTGCTGACCCAGGCCGTGCGCACCCTCGCCGGACCGATGGCGCAGCGGACCGAAAGCGCCGACGGCTACTATCTGCTGCTGGCGCGCCTGCCGTGGATGGAGGCGGGCGCGGCCCTGTCCGTGCTGGCGCTGATCATGGCCGTGCTGGGCGGCCGGGCCCGGCCCGACCGGCGCGTCACCGCCGGGGCCCTGACCGTCGCCGCCGTATTCGCCCTGGCGCTGGGCGGGCCGAGTCCGATCGTCATCGGCGCGGTGGTGGTCGCGGCAGGGCTGTCGCTATACCCGGGCCTGGCCGCGCGCACCGTCTGGGGCGGCTGGACCGGGCTGATCGCCCTCGTCCTCGGCCTCGGCGGCGTGGCCCAGACCCTGGCGCCGCAGACCGCCTTCCTGTTCCTGTGGCCCGGCCTGCTGGCGGCGGCCGTCGCGGCGGCGGCGGCCTTCGCCGACCCGGGGCTGACGCGGCCGCGCTCGCTGGCTGTGATCGCGGTGGGCGCGGTGCTCGGCGGCGGCTGGCTGGTCGCGCTGGCGCATCCGGTCTTCCTCGGCATCGGCCTCGACCTGCCCGGCGTGCTGGCGCTGCTGGGGCTGCTGTCGCTGATGCTGGTCCGGCCGCTAAGCCCCGAACGCGGCCTCGTCCGCCCGTGGCTGATGGCGGCCCTGGCCGTGCTGGCGCTGGGCGCCGCCGTGTCCTTCAGCGCCCGGATCGCCGAGCCGGCGTCCGCGCCGGAGGCTTCAGCCGCAAGCTGAGACCGCCTCTACGCGGCCTCCCCTTCCGGCCTCGCCGCCGGACGGGCCTCAGCCCCCGTCGGTCCACACCGTCTTGTACAGATCGAACCGGCGGTCGCGCAGATTGCGCACCGTGCCCTGCGACTTGGCCCAGGCCAGGTCGGACAGGTCGAGGTCCGCCACCGTCACCGTCTCGACGTTCTCCGACGCCTCGGCCGCCACCCCGTCCCGCGCGAACGGGAAGTCGCACGGCGTCAGGATGCAGGACTGGGCGTACTGGATGTCCATGTTCTCGACGTTCGGCAGATTGCCTACATTGCCCGACAGGATGACGTAGCACTGGTTCTCGATCGCCCGCGCCTGCGAGCAATAGCGGACCCGCAGATAGCCCTGGCGGTTGTCGGTGCAGAACGGCACGAACAGCAGCCGCGCCCCCTCGTCGACCAGCCGCCGCGCCAGCTCCGGGAACTCGGAGTCATAGCAGATCAGCCCCCCGATCGGCCCACAGTCGGTCGGGATGGCGTGCACCCGGTCGCCGCCCTTGATGTTCCACCAGTGCCGCTCGTTCGGGGTCGGGTGGATCTTCTCCTGCTCGTGCACCGAGCCGTCGCGCAGGAAGACATAGGCGACGTTCTGGATGTCGCCGTCGTCGGTCTGGGTCGGGTGCGAGCCGCCGATGATGTTGATGTTGTACTCGACCGCCAGCTTCCGCATCGCCTCGACGAAGCGCGGCGTGTAGCGGGTCAGGGCCTCGATCGACTCGACCGGGCTCAACTTCTTCTTTTCCAGCGACAGCAGTTGCAGGGTGAACAGCTCGGGGAAGACGACGAAGTCCGAGCGGTAGTCCGAGGTCACGTCGACGAAATATTCGATGTTGGAGATGAACTCCTCGAAGCTGGCGACCTTGCGGGCCTGCAGCTGCACCGTCGCCACCCGCACCGTCTCCTTGACGGCGAAGGCCGCGCCCCGGCCGTGCGTCTCGGCATAGTACGGATTGCGCCAGACCATGTGCGCCGCATGACCCATCGAGGCGGTGTCCGAGGTCAGATAGTTGTCCAGCACCCCGATGGGCTCGAACCCGCCGCGCATGTGGAAGCCGATCACCGGGTCGTTCAGCTTGCGCGCCGTGACCGCGTCCAGATATTCGCGCGCGTCGGGATAGGCCGCCTTGCGCCGCGCCAGACCCGGCATCCGCCCGCCGAAGACGATGCCGCGCAGGTTCTGGGCCTCGCACAGGTCGCGCCGCGCGTCATACAGCCGCTGGCCGATGCGCAGGCGGCGACGGTCCGGATCGACGCACACCTCCATGCCGTAGAACCAGTCGCCGACCGGATCGTGCCGGGCCGCATAGCCGCCGCCGGTGATCTGGGTCCACGTATGCGGCGACATCGCCGTCGCCTCGTCGATGCGGAAGCCGGCGGCGTAACCGACGATCTCGTCGGCGTATTCGACCACGAACTGGCCGTCGGGAAAGGCCGCGATCTGGCCGCGCAGCATGCCCGGCGTATAGGCCGGCATATCCTTGTAGACCTTGGCCACCAGGGCCGAGATCGCCTTGACGTCGCCCAGCTTGGCGTTGCGGATGTTAAGGACGGCGGGCTTGGAACGTTTTGTCATGGCCCCTGAACGCATGGCGCCGCTTGCGGATCAACCCCGCCCGGCCACGGCGGGCGTCATTTTCGCCTGTGGATGCGGGGGCGTCCCGCCGCATCAAGGCGACGCAGGTGTCGCCGTCATAGCCATGGGCGGCGATCCGGAAGCCATGGAGGTCTGATCTGGGAGCCGGGTCCGCCCGCCGCCGGCCGGAGTGCGCAAGTCTTTGAGCTGCTGAACTCGATCAGCAGCATCCTGCGCCGGGGTCTTCCCTGAAGGGTCTTCGCGTCAGCCGGCGCGCGAACGGAAGCCGGACACGTCGGCGTCGACGATCGGATTCGTGACCCGCGCCAGGCAGGGGAAGCCCTGCCCGCGCCATTCGGAGACGCTCACCTCGGTCTGGTCCCCGGGACACATCCAGAGCTCGCCGCGGCGGGACCGCGCCAGCGAGACGGTGTTGGCGTTCCTCGGGAAGCAGTCTTCCGCGACCAGACCGAAGACAGAGCCCTGGCGGGTGAGAACGAAGACCGCGTGCGGCGCCTCGACATTGTAGTTGGTCACGTCAGCGGTGCGGAAGCACTGACCCTGCGCGATCGCCGCGGCCCGGGGGCTCTGCGTCGCGCCGCCGTCCGCGGTGACGCAGCCGGTCAGGGCGGCCGCCACGGCCAATGATATCCATTTTCTCACGGCCGTCTCCGTCGATGTCCATCCCATCCTCCGGCAATCCTGTCGCATACGCAATGGGATGCGCACCCCCCCTACGTCAAAATCGGACGCATCCAGGCCGCGGAACCCTGTCCGGCGAAAAGAACATATTGGCAACCGGAACAAACCGTGCACATAGTGCGGCTCACAGGGAGTGGGTCACGGTCATCGGACCGAAGGCGGGCCTCTCCTCCAGGTACCGAACGGGAATCATGGCAAGGGAGAGTGGCAAGGTGGCGGCACAGGCGAATTTGAAATTGGTCGGCAAGGACGACGGCGACAAGCAGCGGGCTCTGGAGGCGGCGATCGCCCAGATCGACCGCGCCTTCGGCAAGGGCTCGGTGATGAAGCTGGGCAAGAACGGCGTGACAGAGGCCATTCCCTCGGTCTCGACCGGCTCGCTGGGCCTCGACATGGCCCTGGGCATCGGCGGCCTGCCGCGCGGCCGGGGGATCGAGGGGTTCGGACCGGAAAGCTCGGGCAAGACCACCCTGGCCCTGCACACCGTGGCCGAGATCCAGAAAGCCGGCGGCACCGCCGCCTTCGTCGACGCCGAACACGCGCTCGATCCGGGCTATGCCCAGAAGCTGGGCGTCAACCTCGACGACCTGCTGGTGTCCCAGCCCGACACCGGCGAACAGGCGCTCGAGATCGTCGACACCCTGGTGCGGTCGGGCGCCGTGGACATCGTGGTGGTCGACTCCGTCGCCGCCCTGACGCCGCGGGCCGAGATCGAGGGCGAGATGGGCGACAGCCTGCCCGGCCTGCAGGCGCGTCTGATGAGCCAGGCCCTGCGCAAGCTGACCGGCTCGATCTCCAAGTCGAACTGCATCGTCCTGTTCATCAACCAGATCCGCCACAAGATCGGCGCCATGTACGGCTCGCCCGAGACGACCAC
>JAHJNW010000109.1 GCA_018820665.1 Alphaproteobacteria bacterium
CTGGCGGACCGCCACGGTCTATCCGCGCCCGACGGTCTGGCCCTAAGTGAAGCCGAACTGACCCAGGCCGTCCTGACCCTGGCCGAGGCGCTCGCCCATGGCCGGGTCGACCCGGCAACGGTCGAGACCCTTTGGGAGATGGATCGCAACCAGGTCGACACGCCGCCGCTGTTGGCCAAGGCCGTCGAGGACGGAACGTTGGCCGAGACGATGGCGGGCCTTGCGCCCCAGGACCGCGGCTATCAGGGCTTGTGCGACGGCTTCCTCCGCTATCGCGCCATCGCCGACCGCGGCGGCTGGCCGCCCTTCGCCATGGGCGCGACGATCGAACCGTTTGCGTCCGACCCCCGCCTTCCCGCCCTCCTGCCGCGCCTTCGGGTGGAAGGCGATCTCAGCGACGCCGCCGCCTCCATGATCGGCCCGTCTGGCGGTGACTACGGCTCTGTTCTGCAAGAGGCCGTTCGGGCGTTCCAGGTGCGCCACGGTCTGGAGGCGGACGCCCGCATCGGCCCGGCGACCCAGCGGGCGCTGTCGATTTCGGCCGAGGCCCGTGCTCGCCAGATCGCGCTCAATCTGGAACGCCGCCGTTGGCTGAAGCGGGACGTCGCCCCGGAGCGGATCGAGGTGAACACCGCCGCCTCCATCATGGTCTACTGGAAGGACGGCCGGCCCGTGCATTCGATGCGGGTCGTAACGGGTGACGCCGACAATGCGACGCCCAGCCTCGAACGGCCCTTCGCCTCGGTCGTCGCCAATCCGCCCTGGACGGTGCCGACCTCCATTGCCCAGCGCGAGATCCTGCCGCGCGGCGCCGCCTATATGCGGGCGAACAACATGACGATCCAGAACGGCATGGTGGTTCAGCGCGCCGGCCCGAACGCCGCCCTGGGCCAGGTCAAGTTCGAGCTTCAGGACAGCTACGCCATCTTCCTGCACGACACCCCGTCTCGGGGCGCGTTCGACCAGAGCTTCCGCCATCTCAGTCACGGCTGCGTGCGGGTGCAGGACGCCGTCGGCTTCGCCCGCCTTCTCCTGGCGCCCGACCCCGAGAGGCTCGCCCGCTTCGACGCCGCGCTGGACAGCGGCCAGACCGTCCGGGTGGCGACCGGTCGGCCGATTGACGTGCGCCTGCTGTACTGGACCGCCTTCCTGGACGGCCAGGGCCGCGTCGCCTTTCGCGATGACATCTATCGTCGCGACACCCGTCTGGCGGAGGCGTTGGGTATCGCCCTGCACCTGCCGCGGCCCGACGACCGGCGCGCCGATGCGGACGACGTCGGCCCCTGACGGCTATTCGGTCGTGCGGCCGTCGAAATGCTCGTGGTCGGCGGAGGCCTCTTCCACCGTGGCGTGAACCGTCCCGTCGAGATGCTCCGGCGGGCCATAGAGGGTGTAGAGCCGAAGCGGCTCGGACCCCGTGCTGACCACATTGTGCCGGGCGCCCTGAGGGACGATGACCCCGTCGTCCGCCTTCACGGCGTGACGAACGCCATCGATCCAGATTTCGCCCTCGCCCGCCTCGATGCGGAAGAACTGGTCGCGGTCGTCGTGGACCTCTTCGCCGATCTCCTGACCGGCCGGAATGGCCATGAGGACGAGCTGCAGATTGTGGCCGGTGTAGAGAACGCGGCGAAAGTCTGTGTTCTCTTCCGTCAGACGTTCGATATTGTCGATGAAGCCCTTCACGAGAGTCTCCTGTGCGGGTTGGCCGTCAGCGACGTGCGACGGCGGTGATGCGCGCGAACTGAGCCGTGTCGCCGCGCGCCGGCGTCGATGGGCGGGGCGCCGGGGCGGCGGCTCGCGCGCCGACCGCCTTCGCATCGCCGCAGAAAATTTCGTAGAGCATGCCCATCACCGCCTGGGCCCGCTCGTCGGCGATCGAATAGAAGATCGAGCGCGACTGACGACGCGTCTTGACCAGACCGTACTGGCGCAGCTCAGCCAGCTGCTGGGACAGGGCCGGCTGTTTGATGCCCAGGTCCGCCTCGAGCTGCCCCACCGAGCGCTCCTCCTCGGCGATATGGCACAGGATCAGCAGCCGGTTGGCGTTGGCCAGCTGGCGCAACAGCTCTGCGGCCTCCGGCGCCTTTTCCTTCAACCGCTCCATGGCGGCCGCTTGATCGTCGGTCATGCGCGGCGCTCGCGATAGTACCAGGGCGCATCGCCTTCACCGTCGGCGATGGCGGCGTCCAGGGTGGTGGCGGCCGGCTCCAGCAGAGCGTCGCCGGGCGTCCAGCCCGCCGGCGTGGAGGCCGCCTCGCGGTCCGAGGTCTGCAGGGCGGTGACGAGACGTAGCAGTTCATCAACCGAGCGGCCGATGTTCATCGGGTACCAGCTGATGGCGCGCACCACGCCTTCGGGATCGATCACGAAGGTGGCGCGCACCGTCGCGCTGTCGCTCGAGCCGGCGTCCACCATGCCGAAGGCGTGGCCGATGGCCATGGAGGGATCCTCGATGATCGGGAACGACACCTTCACGCCGAAGCGGCGGTAAATGTCCTTCAGCCAGGCCAGGTGCGAATACAGACTGTCCACCGACAGGGCCATCAGATCGCAGTTGATCGCCGCGAAGGCCTCGGCCTGCCGGGCCAGGGCCACGAACTCGCTGGTGCAGACCGGCGTGAAATCCGCCGGATGCGAGAACAGCACCAGCCAGCGGCCGCGATAGTCGCTCAGGCGCTTTTCGCCCTGCGTCGTGCGCGCGCTGAAGTCCGGCGCCGTGTCGTTGATGCGCAGGGCGCGCATTGCGGGGGGATAGACGGCTGGCCCGGTGTCGATCGTTTCCATAGCCGCAAGCTAAGCGCTTCCCACCGTTTCCGCTACATTAAAATACATACTTGCACGAACTATGAATGGGTATATGTGTTGGGTCACCGAAACGGAGACACGCCATGTCCTCGCCCATCCTCGATCCCGCCCGGGACCACGCCGCCGACATCGTGCGCGCCGCGCTGGGCGATCCTCGCCAGCGCCCTGTCGTCAAGTCATTTTTCGACGAGGCCACCTTCACCGTCAGCCATGTCGTGCGCGATCCTGGCTCCAACGTCTGCGCCATCATCGACAGCGTGCTGGACTACGATCCGGCGTCCGGCCGCACCGCGCACGAGTCGGCCGACGCCCTCATTGATTACGTGAAATCCGAAGGTCTCACGGTCGAGTGGCTGCTGGAGACCCACGCCCATGCCGATCACCTGTCGGCGGCGCCCTATCTCCAGGAAAAGCTCGGCGGTCAGCTGGCCATCGGCCATGGGATCCTTACCGTCCAGGCGGTCTTGGGCAAGATCTTCAACGAAGGGACCGACTTCCGCCGCGACGGCAGCCAGTTCGACCATCTGTTCAACGACGGCGACCGGTTCGAGATCGGCGGGCTGAAGGCCAC
>JAHJNW010000110.1 GCA_018820665.1 Alphaproteobacteria bacterium
CATGTCGGGCTTGCTCAGCAGCGGGCGGGCGAGGGCGACGCGGCGCTTCTCACCGCCGGACAGGTTGGTCGTCTCCCAGTCGTCGGGCGGGCAGCGCAGGGCGTCCATGGCCATTTCGATGCGGCTGTCGATGTCCCAGACGTCGCCGGCGTCGATCTTCTCCTGGAGGGCGGTCATCTCCTCCATCAGTTCGTCGGAGTAGTTCTCGGCCATCTCCATGGCGATGGCGTTGAAGCGGTTGACCCACTGCTTCTCCTCGCACCACGCCTCGACGTTCTCGCGGACGTTCAGGCTGTCGTCGAGCTTCGGCTCCTGCTCCAGATAGCCGCGCTTGACGCCGTCGGCGGCGCGCGCCTCGCCGGTGAACTCGCTGTCCAGCCCGGCCATGATCTTCAGCAGGGTCGATTTACCCGAGCCGTTGACCCCGACCACGCCGATCTTGGCGTCGTTGTAGAAGCTCAGCCAGATGTTCTCGAAGATCTTCTTGCCGCCGGGGAAGGTCTTGGTCAGACCCTGCATCTGGAAAATGTATTGCTGCGCCATGAGGTGCGTCGCGCCCTGTCGTCTGGAGTGCGGGGGAGGTTGGCGCGGGGTGTAGCGACCGCCGCGCCGAAGGGCAAATGACTAGCCCGACGACACGGCGGTTTGATGGCGACGGATCAGGCGTTGGCGCCGCCGTCGACGAGGATGCCCGTGCCTGTAACATAGCTCGCGTCGGGACCGGCGAGGAAGGCGACGGCGGCGGCGACCTCCGCCGGCTGGCCGTAGCGGGCCAGCGCCAGACCCGGAATGACGCTGCTGGCCAGCGGGCCGTCGGCC
Source organism: Alphaproteobacteria bacterium (assembly GCA_018820665.1). Taxonomy (GTDB): domain Bacteria; phylum Pseudomonadota; class Alphaproteobacteria; order Caulobacterales; family Caulobacteraceae; genus Brevundimonas. The sequence continues at coordinate 820 of JAHJNW010000110.1, forward strand.
GGGTTCATGTCGGTGTCGGTCGGCCCCGGCCGCACCAGATTGACGGTGATGTTGCGCGGGCCCAGCTCGCGCGCCAGGCCCTTGTTGAAGGATTCCAGCGCCGACTTGGTCGCGGCATAGACGGTGATGCCGCCGAACGGGACCTTCTCGCCGACATTGCTGCCGATGGTGATGATCCGACCGCCGTCGGGAATGTGCCGCAGCGCCGCCTGGGTGGTCAGCATCACGCCCCGCACATTGACGTTCAACTGGGCCTCGATCTCTTCCAGCGGCTGATCGGCGAAGGCGCCCATGCGGGCGATGCCGGCGTTGTTGACGAGGATGTCCAGGCCGCCCAGCGCGGCCACGGCGCCGTCGACCGCCGCATGGGCCCCGGCAGGCGCGCCCGCGTCGGCCTGAACGGCCGCGGCCTTGCGGCCCGTCGCGCGGACTTCGGCGGCGAGCGCCTCGGCGACTTCGGCGGACTTCTCATAGGTAAGGACGACATCGGCGCCGTCGGCGGCCAGTCGGCGAACGATGGCGGCGCCGATGCCGCGCGCGCCGCCGGTGACGAGGGCGCGTTTGCCGGCGAGGGGAAGGGGGGAGGTCATGTTGGGTTTCCATTCTGTATCGATTGACACAGAACGGCAGATGGAAGGCTTGCCTCCCATCGTCAAGGGATTATGTATCGTTCGTTCAAAAAAGAGGTCCGGAAGCCGCCATGGCGGGTCGTCCACGCAGTTTCGATCGCGATGAAGCCCTGTCCAGAGCCATGCGGGTGTTCTGGGCCAAGGGCTATGCCGACGCGTCCATGACCGACCTGACGGCGGCCATGGGGATCAATTCGCCCAGCCTCTACGCGGCCTTCGGCAGCAAGGAGCAGCTGTTTCGCGAGGCGGTCAAACTCTACCAGAGCTCGGAAGGCCAGGCGTTCCGGAACGCCATGGCCTCGGCCTCGGCGCGCGAGGCGATCGAGGCGGGCCTGATGTCCACCGCCGGGGCGGTGGAGTGCCCGGACCGGCCGAACGGCTGCCTCATCCTCATGGCCGCCGCCCATCCCGACGCCCTGCCCAAGGCGGCCTGCAATGACCTCAGCGCGTTACGTGCGGGCACTCTGGCCGCGCTCGAAGACCGGTTGCGTCAGGGCCAGGACGCCGGCGAGATCGCGCCGGACGCGGATCTGTCCGCCATGGCCGCCTTCTACAACACCGTCCAGCAAGGGATGGTGTTCCGCGCCCGCGACGGCGCGACGGCCGACGAGCTGCGCGGCACGGCGCGGGCGGCCATGCTGGCGTGGGACGGTCTGGCCGGTCTCAGGCGTAGTTGAAGCTGACCGAGATCCGTTCGGCCTTCGCCGCATTGGGCGGCACCTCGTGGCGCAGCCAGCTTTCCCACATCAGGATCGTCCCGGCCTTGGGGGCCAGATAGACGAACGGCTTCTCGGCCTCGGGCGCGTCGGCGGTTACGCCGGGCCGGGCCATCATCAGCGGCAGACGGGGGTCTTCCAGCTTCAGCGCCGAGGCGCCGTCGGGGACCTCGACATAGACGGTGCCGCTGAGGAAGGCGTGCGGATGGATATGGCCGCTGTGGCCGCCGCCGGGCTTGAGGATGTTGACCCACAGATTGTCCAGCCGCGGCTTGCGGGCGAGTTCGAAATTCAGCGCCCGGGCGTAGGCGAGGGCGTGTTTGTCCAGCAGCCGCTTCAGGTCCGAAAACTCGGGCAGGCGGTGGGGCAGGTCAGTCAGCGATCCGTAGGAGGTGTAGCCGCGATAGCCATGCTCGCGGCACCAGGCCCGCCCGGCGCCATCCTCGGCGGCCAGCATGCGGCAGGCGTCGGCCAGGGCGGCGTTGAAATCGGAGAAGCCCGGGCCGGAGGCCAGCGACGCTTCATAGACCTGGGTGACGAAGAGCGGGCGCAGGGACATGGCGCCCGCTTTAGCCGGTCTCCCGCGGGGGGAGAAGCCGCGCCGTGACCAGCAACGTCCGGGGCCGTCCTCCGCCCCGCGACCCGTCGCCCCACTGGCGCGCGGCAGCGCGGGCGCCCAATTCATCCGCTCACGATGCAGGAGACGGTGATGACGAAAACGGCGCTGGTGGTTGGATCGAGCGGTATCGCGGGCAGCGCCGTGGCGGCGGAACTGGTCGACCAGGGCTGGCGGGTGCTGGGTCTGGCCCGCAATCCGGTCGCCCAGACCGGCGTCACCCCCGTCGCCGCCGACCTGCAGGATCCCGCCGCGACCGCCGTCGCCCTGGCGGACGCCCGTCCCGACGCGGTGTTCCTCACCACCTGGTCGCGGCAGGCGACCGAGGCCGACAACATCCGCGTCAACGCCGCCATGGTCCGCAGCGTGCTGGACGGCGTCAGACCCGCCGGGTCTGTGACCCACGTCGCCCTCGTGACCGGCCTCAAACATTACCTCGGCCCGTTCGAGGCTTATGGCAAAGGCGTCCTGCCGCAGACCCCGTTCCGCGAGGAGCAGGGCCGGCTGGACATCGAGAATTTCTACTACGCCCAGGAAGACGAGGTCTTCGCCGCCGCCGAGCGCGACGGCTTCAGCTGGAGCGTGCACCGGCCGCACACCATCATCGGCAAGGCCGTCGGCAACGCCATGAACATGGGCTCGACGCTGGCGGCCTATGCGACCCTGTGCCGTGAGACCGGTCGTCCGTTCCGATTCCCCGGCTCGGAGGCGCAGTGGAACGGTCTGACCGACATGACGAGCGCCAGCCAGCTGGCCCGGCACCTGGTCTGGGCGGCGACCACGCCGGCGGCGGCCAATGAGGCTTTCAACGTCGTCAACGGCGACGTCTTCCGCTGGAAATGGATGTGGGGCCGGATCGCCGACTGGTTCGGCGTCGAGGCGGCCGAATTCGACGGGACGGTGCGGCCGCTGGAGATCCAGATGGCCGACGATGCGCCCGTCTGGCGCGCGCTGGCCGAACGCGAGGGGCTGGTCGAGCCCGACCTCGGCCGTCTGTCGTCGCCCTGGCACACCGACGCAGATCTGGGCCGGCCGATCGAGGTGATGACCGACATGGGCAAGAGTCGCCGGCTCGGCTTCCCCGACTACCAGCCGACGGACGACGCCTTCTTCGCCCTGTTCGAACAGCTCAGGGCGGAGCGGCTGATTCCCTGAAGGGTCAGCCCGTCACCAGCCCAGGCCGGCCTCGCCCCTCAGGATGGCCTCGGCCTCGGCGGTGTGTTTCGCCCCGCCGCGGTCGTGCAGCACCAGCGGCGGCAGCAGCCTCAGCGGCGCCTTGCCGGTCTTGATCGCCCGCAGCAGGACCCGCTTGGCCGGGTCGTCGGCATGGGGGTGCACCGGCCGCACCGCGAATGATCCTGCGGTCTCGCCCAGCAGGGCGAACAGATCGGCCAGCCGGTCGGCGCGGTGGATCAACACGATCCGGCCGCCCTCGCGCACCGCCTTGAGCAGGAACCGCGTCCACGCCGCCAGCCCGGCGTCGGCCATCCACGCGCCTTGCTTGCCAGGCGCGGGAGATCGAAGCGCACCGGGGTCGTCGAAGAAGGGCGGATTGCTGACCGCCCGGTCGAACGGCTCCAAACCCAGCGACCGGAAGCCGGCCGCCACGTCGCCCTCCAGAATCGTCGCGTCGGCCCCGTTTAGCGCCGCATTGTCCCGCGCCAGCCCCGCCATGACCGGGTCGCGCTCGATCCCGGTCAGCCGGACGCCCGGGGCCCGCGCCGCCATCTGCATCAGCACCGCCCCGGCGCCGCAGCCCGCCTCGATGACGCGCTCGCCCGGCTCCGCCCCCGCCGCCGCGGCCAGCAGGGCCGCATCCATGCCGGCGCGATAGCCCTTCGCGGGCTGACGCAGCCGGACGCGGCCGCCCAGCAGGGCGTTCTCGACGATGTCTCCGCCTTGCGGAACGAACGGTGCGACGGTCACGCGGCTTGACCCTTCATGGCCCGATCACCATTGTGCGCCGCATCGTCGCCCTGCAAGCGGCGGCTGGATTTTCAGGCGTGATCCTTCCCCCCGCGCCGTGCCCATGAGTTCTCCCTTGGACGCTGTCACCGTCGCCGAGTCCCGCCCCAAGGGAGACGTTGAGCCGCTGGTGCGGCTGGCGCAGCCCGACATGGCGGGGGTCGACGCCCTGATCGTCGAACGGATGCAGTCCCAGGTGCCGGTGATTCCGCTGCTGGCCGAGCATCTGGTCTCGGCCGGCGGCAAGCGCCTGCGCCCGATGCTGACCGTGGCCGCCGCCCGGGCCTCCGGCGCCGACGGCGACATCGAGGCCTCGCGCAAGCTGGCGGCGGCGGTCGAGTTCATCCACACCGCCACCCTGTTGCACGACGACGTCGTCGACGGCTCCAACCTGCGCCGCGGCAAGACCGCCGCCCACCTGATCTGGGGCGCGCCGTCCAGCGTGCTGGTCGGCGACTTCCTGTTCGCCCGCGCCTTCGAACTGATGGTCGAGACCGGCCAGATGCGCGCCCTCGGGATCCTCGCCACCGCCTCGAGCGTCATCTCCGAGGGCGAGGTGCTGCAACTGACCCGCGCCCACGACCTGAACCTCGACCAGGACACCTATCTGCGCATCATCTCGGCCAAGACCGCCGAACTGTTCGCCGCCGCCGCCGAAGCCGGAGCGGTCGGGGCGGGGGCCGACGAGGCGGCGGTGCAGGCCCTGCGCGCCTATGGCCTGAACCTCGGCATCGCCTTCCAGCTGGCCGACGACGCCCTCGACTACGGCGGCGCCTCGGCCACGCTCGGCAAGAACGCCGGGGACGATTTCAACGAGGGCAAGGCGACCCTGCCGCTGCTGCTGGCGGTGGCCCGCACGCGCGGCCGCGAGGACGCCTTCTGGGACCGCACCATCACCCGCGGCGAGCGGACGCCGGACGATTTCCGCCGCGCCCGCGAATTGATCGTCGGCACGGGCGCCGTCAGCGCCACCCTCGACACCGCCTGGGACTACGCCGCCGCCGCCCAGGAGGCGCTCAAGCCGCTGCCGGCCGGCGAATGGCGCTCGGCGCTGGAGCAGTTGGCGGACTTCGCGGTCAGCCGGGCGTCCTGATGATCCTGACGTTGCTGTCGCTGTTCGCGGTCCAGCTTGAGCCCCGCTTCACCATGAGCGCCAATCCGGGCGACCGGTACGTCGCCGAAGTCTTTCGCTTTCAGGACGGGGTGACGACCGGCTCCGTCGATGGTCTGATTGGCGACGCCGTCCGTGGCTTCGATCGCATCGAGGACCTGCCCGAAGGCCGGCGCGTCCGGACGGTCACGGCGGTCGCCGCGTCAGGCGACCTCATTGTGGTGCTGGCGCCGGCCGGCGATCGGGCCGACGGATTGGACAGTGTCTGCCGCATCTCGCAGCGGACAGAGGGCGCGGTCGATAACAGTCAGCGAGCGCTGTCCTGGTGCCTCAGCTTCGTCGGAGGTCCAACACTGACCGTGGACGTTCCGGCCCCGGTCCTGCCGCGTTAGCGCAGCGAGGCGCAGAACCGCTGGATGCGGCGGCAGGCCTCCTCCAGCACGCTTTCCGACGTGGCGTAGCTGATGCGGAAATAGGGGCTCAGGCCGAAGGCCGAGCCCTGCACCACGGCCACGCCCTCGGCGTCCAGCAGTTCGGCCGCGAAGGCGTCATCGCCGTCGATCACCGCCCCGCCTTCGGTGCGCTTGCCGACCAGTCCCTCGATCGACGGATAGACGTAGAAGGCTCCCTCCGGCGTGGCGCAGCGGATGCCGGCCGCCTGATTGAGCATCGAAACGACGAGGTCGCGACGCGCCTCGAAATGCTTCGCCCGCTCGGCGATGAAGTCCTGCGGCCCGTTCAGCGCCTCGACCGCCGCCCACTGGCTGATCGACGAGGGGTTGGACGTGGTCTGGCTGGCCACCTTGCGCATCAGGTCGATCAGCGGCTTGGGCCCGCCGGCATAGCCGATACGCCAGCCGGTCATGGCGTAGGCCTTGGAGACGCCGTTGATCGTCAGCGTCCGCTCGTAGAGATCGGGGGCCACCTGGGCGATCGTCCGGTATTCGAAGTCGCCGTAGATCAGGTGCTCGTACATGTCGTCGGTCATCACCCACACCTGCGGGTGGCGGCGCAGAACCACGGCCAGCGCCTCCAGCTCGTCGCCGGTATAGGCGGCGCCGGTCGGGTTCGACGGGGAGTTGAGGATCAGCCACTTCGTGCGCGGCGTTATCGCCCCTTCCAACGCCTCGGGCTTGAGCTTGAAGCCGTCCGCCTCGTGGCCGATCACGGAGACGGGCTCGCCGCCGGCCAGCAGCACCATGTCGGGATAGGAGACCCAGTAGGGCGCCGGCACGATCACCTCGTCACCGGGCGACAGGGTGGCCAGCAGGGCGTTGTAGATCACCGTCTTGCCGCCCGGCGCGACGTGGATCTGGCCGGTCTCGTAGGTCAGGCCGTTCTCGCGCGCGAACTTGGCCGCCACCGCCGCCTTCAGCTCGGGGATGCCGTCGACGTCGGTGTATTTGGTTTCGCCGCGCCGGATCGCCGCGATGGCGGCTTCCTTGATGTTGTCGGGGGTGTCGAAGTCCGGTTCGCCGGCGCCCAGCCCGATGACGTCGCGGCCCTCGCGCTTGAGCTCGCGCGCCCGGGCGGTCACCGCCAGGGTGGCGGACGGCTTGACGCGGGCGAGGGCGGCGGACTGCAGGCTGGACATGGCGACTCCCGGGGAAGGACCGCATCCTTACGCAGTTGCGAAACGACGATCAATTGGCGCGGCCCGCCATTGCCTTGGCTTTCGCCATGGGGGAGGTTTCGGGCTGGCTTGCGCGGCGACCGGCGGCATGGGCCCCTCCTGAGGACGCGCTGAAATCATGTCGCCCGGCAGCTTTCGATTCGAACGTTTCCGGCTCGATCCGCGGGACCGCCAGCTGACGCGGGACGGCGCTCCGGTGGAGCTCAACGCCCGCTATCTCGACGCCCTCGCCCTGCTGGTTTCTGAGCCCGGCACGCTGGTGTCGAAGGACCGCTTTCTCGGAGAGGTCTGGCGCGGCGTCCCCGTCACTGACGAAGCTCTGACCCAGTGCATCAGGACACTGCGCCGACGGCTTGGCGACGACGCCGCCAATCCGCGCTTCATCGAGACCGTGCCCAAGCACGGCTATCGCTTCATCGCCCCCGTCGAGCGGGTCGGGGCGGAGAAGGCGGCGCCGGCGACCCTCGGCGCAAACGGGCCGTCACCCGGCGCGTGGCCGCGAAACCTCGCCCTCGGCGGGGCCGGCATGGCCGGCGGCGGCGTGGCCGGGATTCTGGGCGGTCTGTTCTACGGTTTCGCCGGAGCGTCCCAGGACGGCATGGGCGGGATCTCGATCATCCTCGTGCTGGTCTGCCTGACCGTCGCGGTCGGTCTGGTCGGCGGCGCCGGCGTCGGCCTCGGCCTCGCCGCGGGCGGGCTTGCGCCCGGTCGGCCGGCGCTGGGGAATATCGTCGGCGGCGCCATGGGCGGTCTGATCGTCGGCGGCGTGGTCCGGCTGATCGGCCTCGACGCCTTCAGCCTGCTGTTCGGCCGATCGCCGGGCGACATCACCGGCGCGCCCGAGGGCGCCCTGCTGGGGGCGGCGGTCGGTCTGGGGGCCTGGCTGGGCAGCCGGGCGCAGGGCCGGGTCTCGCTGCGGCGCGGCATGGCGGCGGCGGCTCTGGCCGGCGGCGCGGTCGGGGCGATCATTCCGCTGACCGGCGGGCGGCTGATGGCCGGCAGCCTCGCCGAGGTCGCCGGCCGCTTCCCCGACTCCCGCCTGCGGCTGGACCAGATCGGCGCCCTGTTCGGCGAGACCGGCTTCGGCCCCGTCAGCCAGATCGTCACCAGCGGCCTCGAGGGTGCCCTGTTCAGCGCCTGCGTCGTCGGCGCCATGATCCTCGCGCGACGCGGCCAGACCGCTCCGCGTTACTCCGCGGGCAGATAGTCCGCCGGGATCGGCGCCTCGGGCGTCTCGGCCTGCCAGTAGACGCTGATCACCCACCAGCGGCTGCCGTCGTTGAACAGCTGGATGCTGTTGATGCCGCGCATGAAGGGCGCCGCATCCGACAGGCTGCGCACGCTGTCATAGGTCGACCAGACGTGGGCGATGTGGCCGAACCGCTCTTCGCGCCGGGCGATCTCGCGCTCGTGGAAGCCGTCGCGCTCCAGCACCGGTCCGCTGCGGGTGATGTAGTCCTCCGGCGTCAGGGCGCGGGCCACGCCCACGCCCTGGGGGTTTACGCCCGACGGGATCAACCGCGCCGTGGGGTGGAACAGGGACCGGAAGCGATCCCAGTCACGCGCCACCCCGGCGTCGCCCGATATGACGTCGTACAGGGCGGTGACGATGGCCTCGGGCGAGGCCACGTCAGCAGGGTTGACCGCGGGGACCGCGGCCGCCGCCGGGGCAGGGGGCGTCTGGGCCGCCGCGGGGACGGCGAGGCCCAGAACCACGGCGGCGGTGAGGATCGAAAGACGCATCCTGTCTCTCCCGGTCTAGGCGCCGAGACGGCCGAACAGCGCCGACAGGGCCGTCAGTCGGGCGGCGTCGGCCTTGGCGGCGGTCTCCGGAACGACGGCGAGGTCCCGCGACAGCGCGGCCGCCGCGGCAGCGTCGCTGCGGCCGCCCCGCCATCCGTCGATCGCGGTCCGCACCCGTCCGGCCAGTCCGGCCTCGATGCCCTGCGACCGGGTCAGCTGGTCCAGATAGGCCGCGGCGACGTCGGGAGTGTCGGCCCAGACGGCGTGGGTCTGGGTCTGCGGATTGATTTCCGCGACCATGACGCTTTCAGCGGCCGCGATCTCCGCCGCCGACAGGTGTTCGCCCGGCGTCAGCTTCAGCACGTCGAGGCCGCGGGCGATCTCGCTGGCGTAGATTCGTCCGTTGAGCCAGTAGGCCGACCAGGCCCCGCCGACCTTGAGATGCTCGGGGTCGATCGGCCCGCGGTCGAACCAGGCGATCTCGAACGGCCGCTTCGGATCAGTGAAGTCGACGATCGAGACCCCGCCCTGATACCAGGCCTGGACCATCAGATCGCGCCCGGGCACGGGGATGATGTTGCCGTTGTGGGCGACGCAGTTCTCGGTGTTGCCCTGGGCCGACGGCAGTTTGAAGAAGCTCTGCCCCTTCAGGGTCCGATCCTCGATGGTGGCGATCAGATTGGCGCCCCAGGTCGCCGGGTCCTCGGCGCGGCAGCGGGCATTGGTGCCGCCGCCCCATTCGTCGGTGAACAGCACCTTGTCGCCGGCGTTGTTGAACGTCGCCGAGTGCCAATAGGCCATGTCCGGGTCGAACATCTCGGACACCCGCGCCGGGTTCTCGGGGTCCGAGATGTCCAGCAGGATGCCGTTGCCGCTGCAGGCGCCGCCGGCCAGTCCGATTTCCGGGAAGACGGTGATGTCGTGGCACTGGTTGGTCGTGGCGGTGGTCTGGCTGGCCAGGCCGGCGGCCCCGCCGCGCCACAGGCCGGCGATCTCGCCAGTCTTGCTGTCGGCGAAGATGCGCGGCCGGTTGACGATGGCGGCCTGCTCCGGATGATCCAGCGGCACCTTGATCACGTCGATCGAATACAGGGCTGTCTCGGCGTTCTCGCCCGGCTCGCCGTCGCTGCAGATGCCCAGCTCGTCGGTCTTGCGCACGCCCGAGGTGCCCGAGTTGTAGATATACAGGACGTTGGCGTCGTCGGGATCCGGAACCTGGGTATGGGTGTGCGAGCCCCGGCAGGTCTGGACGGCGGCGATCTGGCGCGGCGCGTTCAGATCCGAAATGTCGAAGATGCGGATGCCGCGGAAGCGCTCGGCGCTGACCTCGCCGTCGACGCCCTTGGCGCCGCAATCCAGCCGTCCCCGGTTCTCCTCGACCGACATGAACAGCAGGTCGCCGTGGATCGACAGGTCGCCCTGACCGCCAGGGCAGACCACCGACATCACCAGCCGGGGTTCGCCCTGCGACACATCATAGGCGTTGAAGCCGTTGAAATTGCCGACGAACAGCTTGCCGTTCGACATCGCCATGTCGCTGTTGGCCAAGGCCAGGGGGGTGAAGCGCGGCGGGTTCTGGCGGTTGCGGGCCTGCATCGCTTCGGCCTCTTCCCGCGATTGCGGCGGCGCGAACAGCGCTTCCGGGTCGAAGAAGCCGGGCGGCGGCTGCAGCGAATGTTCCAGCGTCAGGCCCGAGGCGGCCTCGGCGGCGTCGTGCAGGCCGGGTGCGAGCGTGCTGCGCGCGTCTGCGGCGACCTGGGGCGCCGGGGCGCTCTGGGCGACGGCGCCGTTCGCGCCAATCAACAGGCCGAGCGCGGCGACGGAGGTGAGCAGGCATTTGCGAGCGATCATGGGCCGGTCCTTCGGGCGAGGTCAGGGAATCAGAGGTCGGAAAGAAGATTTTGCATGCGCAGGATTTCAGCCGACTGGTCGGCCACGACCGCGCTGGCGAAGTCGGACAGGGTCGGATCCTCCGCCGCATCCGGGGTCGCCAGCAGGTCGTCGACCATGTCGAGCGCGCCCTGGTGGTGGTGGATCATTCCCTGCAGAAACAGGCGGTCGAAGGCGGGCCCCCGGCTCGCCGTCAGGGTCCGCATCTGCCGCGGCGACAGCATGCCCGGCATCACCGGCGTGTCATCCGCTTCGGCCTGCGCCGGCGGCGTCATGGCGTGATGGTCGTGCCCGGCGGCGACAGCCGGCGCTGTATGGGCGGCGTGATCCATCCCCGCCATGTCGACGGACTGGCCGCGCACCGTCAGCCATTCGCGCATGATCGCCATCTCGGCCTCCTGGGACAGCGCGATGCGTTCGCCCAGCAGCTTGACCGTGGCGTCGGCGCCTTGTGCGCGCAGCAGTTCGACCATCTCCACCGCCTGGGCGTGGTGGACGATCATATGCTGCATGAAGGCGACGTCGGCGGTGTTGAAGGTGGTTCGGCTCAGCGCGACCGCCTCGTCAGCGGTGACCACGCGGGACGCCTGACCGGGAGCGCCGGGATTGAAGATGGGCGGCGTCTGGCCGCCGAAGGGCGCTCCGATCAGAAGCGCCAAAATCACTACAGGCGTCAGACTCACTCACTCGGCTCCCGCCGGCCCCCCCGGCCGCAGAAGCGACTGTAGGGGCAGGAGTCGGTTTCGGGCAAGGCGGCTTCTGTCAGGCGTTCCGCGGACGCGCCGCCGGGCGTCGCGCCAAGGTCACCGGCACGCGCTTCAGCCACAGGATCAGCGCCTCCCAGTGGATCGCGGCCACCACCTTCATCGTCATCAGCGGATAGGCGAGGGCGGCGCGGATCAGCGCCGGGTCTTCCAACGGCCGGCGCTCGCCCCACAGGCTGGCCGTCAGGATCGCCCCCTCTGCGTCGTCGCAGCCGATGGTCAATCCGACCCGCTCGTCCGGGGCCCGGCCGCGAAACCGGTACTGCATCTCCATGCCGAGGAAGGGCGACACATACAGCGCCTTGGCGCAGCTCTGGCGGAACAGGCCGTCTCCCTTCCCTCTCTGCGGAATGGCCAGATCGTACCAGTGCCGTTCGCCGAAGGTGCTGGAGACCTCATAGCTGACGGCGGCCAGCCGCCCGTCGGCCGCGTGGCAGTAGTAGACGCTGATCGGATTGAAGACGAAGCCCAGCAGCCTCGGCATGGTCAGCAGCCGCACGGCGCCGCCCTGCAGGTCGACGCCGATCGCCGCCAGTCGCGTCTCGACCTGGGCCCGCAGCGGGCGGCCCGACCCGTCGCCATGATCGCGGTCGAAGAAGGCGAACAGGTTCCGGCGATTGTGCGAGAACCACCGCAGCCGCTGGTCCAAGGCGTCCGGCTCGGACAGGTCCAGCAATAGCCAGAACACCCGCTGCTCCAGCCGGTGCCGGCTCGGCCGCAGTCGCTGGTGCACCACCCCGCCGGCGTACAGGGCGGAGGCCTGGCTCACGCCGCCGTTTCCAGCCGTTGGTCGCCGTCGCCAATCTGGATGCGGCCGCTCTCGTCGGCCACGGTCCACGGCCGGCGCACGCCGCCCAGTTGTTCGGCCACGGCGAGGCCGGACTGAAGCCCGTCCTCATGGAAGCCCGCGCCGAAATGGGCCCCGCAGAACCAGACCCCGCCCTCGCCCTGCAGGTCCCACAGCGCGCCTTGGGCCCGCAAGGCGGCGGCGTCGAAGATCGGGTGCTCGTACAGTTCGCTGCGCAACAGCGTATCGGGCCGCGGCGGCGTTGGCGGGTTCAGCGTCACGAACAGGTTCTGTCCCGGCAGACCCTGCAGCCGGTTCATCCAGTAGCTGACGCACAGGCCGCCTTCGGAGCCGATATAGTTCCAGCTGGCCCAGGCCCGCCGGCGTTTCGGCATCAGGGCCGTATCGGTGTGCAGCACCGCCAGATTGCGGCTGTAGCGGAAGGCGCCGAGGGTCCGGCGTTCGGCTTCGGTCGGGGCGCTCAGCATGGCCAGGGCCTGATCGGCGTGGGTGGCGATCACCACCTGATCGAAACGCTCCTGGCGGCCATTCCGTTCGACCACCGTCACGCCGTCCGCGCCACGGCGCACCTCGACCACGTCGCGGCCGAGGCGCACGCCCGAGCCCAGCGTCGCCTCGATCCGCTCGACATAGGTGCGGCTGCCGTCGATCACGCTGCGCCACGCCGGCCGCCCGGCCAGCTTCAGCAGGCCGTGGTTGTCGCAGAAGCGCAGGAAGGACGCGGCCGGATAGTCCATCAGCGCCTCGGTCGGCGACGACCAGATCGCCGCCGCCATCGGCAGCAGGTGATCGTCGCGGAAGGCGGCGCTGAACCGCCGCTCCTCGAGGAAGGCCCCCAGCGTCTGGTCAGGGTCCTCCAGTCCGGCGATCGCCGCCGGCGCCTCGCGATAGAAGCGCAGCACCTCGGACAGCATCGACCAGAACCGCGGCCGCAGCATGTTGCGGCGCTGGGCGAACAGCGCCGGGGCCGCATATTCGAAGCCGCCGTCCTCGACCGAGACCGAGAACGACATCTCGGTCGCGCGGCTGGCCACGCCCAGATGGTCGAACAGGGCGATCAGATTGGGATAGGTCGCCTCGTTGAAGACGATGAAGCCGGTGTCGACCGCCACCGGCCCGGTGGCGGCGTTGGCCGTCACGGTATTGGTGTGACCGCCCAGACGATCGGCCCGCTCGTACAGGACCACCTCGTGCCGCTGATTCAACAGCCAGGCGCAGGACAGGCCGGAAATCCCCGAGCCGATGACGGCGATGCGCAGCGGGGCGGCCGAGGCGCTGTCGGACGAAACGTGTGTGAGACTCATGCGAACTCCGCTCAGCCCACGGACGGGCGGCACGCTGTTACGTCGAGCATCCGGCTTTGGATGAGGTATGATCCGGCCGGGGATTCCCCGCGTATGAGGGCTGATGCATGGAATGGTTTCGGACATCGGCCCTGCGCGCGTCCGCGTCATGAGCGGCGAAGCCGATTTCGATCGACTGATCGTGGCGGTGGCGCGCGACCGTGACCGCGATGCCTTCGCCGCCCTGTTCGATCATTTTGCGCCCCGCTTGAAGGCCTGGCTGATGCGGTCGGGGGCGGCGCCGGCCGCGGCCGAAGACTTCGCCCAGGACGCCATGCTGACGGTCTGGCGCAAGGCCGGGATGTTCGATCCGGCGCGGGCCCGCGCCGCGACCTGGATTTTCACCATCGCCCGCAACCGCCGGATCGATGTCCTGCGCCGCGACAACCGGCCGCTGCCGGTCCCGGAGATCAGCCTCGCCGCGCCCGATCCCGAGCGGCCCGACGATCTGCTGGAGGTCCGTCAGGACGAGGGCCGCGTCCGCGCCGCCCTGCGCTGTCTCAAACCAGACCAGATCGAGGTCATCCAGATGGCCTTCTTCCAGGATCTCACCCACGCCGAGGTGGCCGCGTCGCTGGCCCTGCCGCTCGGAACCGTAAAGTCGAGGATACGCAACGCGATGATCAAGCTCAGGGATCTGCTCGATCAGCCTGTCGGGGAACAGTCATGACCGCCCACCTTCAACCGTCCGAGGAACGCCTGCTGGCCTATGCGGCCGGGACGCTGAGCCCGCCCGAGTCCGTCGTGGTGGCGACCCATCTGGCCCTGCGCCCGCAAACCGCCCGCTGGGTCCAGAACCTGCAGGCGGTCGGCGGCGAGGTCCTCGACACGCTCGAGCCGGCGCCCGTCGCCGACGACCTGCTGGCCCGGACCCTGGCCAGCCTCTCCGCGCCGGAAGACTCCGTTCCGCCGGAGCCCGCCAACGACATGACCGAGCTTCCAGAGCCGCTGCGCCGCTATGCGCTCGGCCCGTGGCGCCGGATCGGCCCCGACATGCATATGCGCGACGTCCACGCCCCGCGCGACGGCGGATGCCGCGTCATTCTGCTCCGCATCGGTTCGGGCCGCACCACCCCGGTCCATACCCACGACGGGGTCGAACTGACCTGCGTCATCTCGGGCGCCTATGAGACCGACGAGGCCCGCTTCGGTCCCGGTGATTTCGAGGAAGCCGACGGCGAGGTGCATCACCGGCCGCGCACCGTCTCCGCCGAGCCCTGCCTGTGCGTCGTCGCCCTCGACGGCCAGATCCGCCTCGATGGCTGGATCGGCCGCGTGCTCCAGCCCTTCGTCCGCCTGTGATCGCCCTGCTGGCGCCCTGGGGTCTGGCCGCCCTGTTTCTCTCCGCGACGATGGCGGCGGCCTGGGGGGTGCAGCGGGCGACCGGGCAGGGCGGCTGGGCCGACGTCTTCTGGTCCTTCGGCCTTTGCGCGGCCGGGGCGGGCGCGGCCCTGTATCCAATCGACGGCGCCCCTGACGGCCGCCAGTGGCTGGCCGCCGGCCTCGCCGCCCTGTGGGGCGTGCGGCTGGGATCCCACATCGCCGGCCGGTCGCTGTCGGGTCCCGAGGACGCCCGCTACGCCCGCCTGCGCGAGGATTGGGGCCCGGCCTTTCAGCGCCGCCTGTTCGCCTTCCTCCAGCTGCAGGCCGGAGCGGCGGCGGTCCTCGTCCTGCCGATGCTGCTGGCGGCGCACAATCGGATCGGGTCCCTCGGCCTGCAGGACGCACTCGGCGCCGGCCTGCTGGTCGCGGCCGTGATCGGGGCGGGGATCGCCGACCGGCAGCTGGCCGCCTTCCGCGCCGACCCGAAGACCACGCGGGACCAGGTCATGGATCGCGGCCTCTGGGCCTGGTCGCGCCATCCGAACTATTTCTTCGAATGGCTGGGCTGGTGCGCCTGGCCGGTGCTGGCCATCGACCTCGGCTTCGACCGGCCGTGGGGCTGGCTGGCCTTGGTCGGGCCGGCCTATATGTTCTGGCTGCTGACGCGGGTCTCGGGCATCCCGCCGCTGGAGGAGCATATGCGCCGCAGCCGGCCCGAGGCCTTCGCCCGCTACGCCGCCCGGGTGCCGGTCTTCTTTCCCCGGCCGCCCCGCGCCTAGAGGCTCAGGTTCAGCACCCGCATCAGCCGCAGCGCCACGGCGCAGGCCGCCGCCGACGAAACGCCGCTGACGACCACGCCCCAGGTCATGTCCATCAGGGTGATCTTCAGGCCCCAGCTCTTCAGCGTAGCGTAGTTGGTCAGGTCGTAGGTGCCATAGGCGAACAGGCCGAACAGGGCGCCCCACATCAAGGCCGTCTTCCAGTCGCCGGTCTTCAGCCCCGGCAGGACGGCGAAGATCGTCAGTCCGACCGCATACAGGGTGTAGAAGGCCATGGCCGGGACGAGGCGGAATTTGTCGGCCAGCACCTCGCCGATCAGCGGGCGATAGACGCGGTCGCCCATATAGCCCAGCCACAGGGTGTCGATGATGCTGAAGATGACGAGGATCGTCACGAAGGCGAGGGCTTGGGTCATGGTCGTCTCCGGTTGAGTCCCACCCCATACGCCCGGACGGCCCGCGCGGATCACCCGGCGGCGGAAGGGCAGGGCGCTCTCGCCGCCGCTGGCGCGGAATGCTAATCGCCGGAGCATGCGTCGTCTGCTCGATTTCATTCTCAATATGGAAGGCCGCCGCTGGCGCACCCTGCTGGCGACGGCCCTGCTGCTGGGCGCCACGATCGGCCTGCTGATGCTCGGCAAGAGCCAGCTGGGGCTGGCCGCCGAGGAGAATCTCGAGGCCTGGCTGCAGGGCTACGCCGGCAGCCCCTGGGCCTTCGCCGCCACCGTGGTGCTGTTCATCGTCGCCGCCTTCATCGGCGCGCCGCAGTTCATTCTGATCGCCGCCTGCGTCGTCGCCTTCGGACCGTCGCTGGGGTTCTTCTACAGCTGGGCGGCGACGGTGGCCTCGGCGGCGGTGACCTACTGGCTGGGGCGGGGGCCGACGGCGCGACTGGTGGATCGCTACGGCGGCCGCACCCTCGGCCGGCTCAAGGGCTTCGTCGGCAAGAACGCCTTCTACGCCAGCTTCATGATCCGCAACGTCCCGTCGGCCCCGTTCATCGTCGTCAACATGGCCTTCGGCGCGACCCGCGCAGCCTTCCCCGCCTATCTGCTGGGCTGCGCCCTCGGGGTCCTGCCAAAGACCGCCCTGGTGGCCTTTTTCGGCGGGGCGGTGGTCGCCGCGGCTTCGGGCGACGGCGTCTGGACCTCGCTGATTCTCGCCGGGGTGGCGGTGGTCTGGCTGGCCCTGATGCTGGCGGTCCGCGAACTGGTCAAACGGCGCGAGCGGGCGGCCGAAGCTCCCGTCGACAAGCGTCACTGACGGTATCGTGAACGGCCAAGCTGCGGATAGTGGCGCGCGCCGTTCCGGCGCCGGCGCATGGGGCTTGTATTCCCCCCCGCACAAGGGCAAACGGGCCGGAAGGTCGGTCAGGCGATAACGATCAGGAGGCGGCGCTCATGGGGATGGGCGCGGCCGGGGCGTCGCCGAAGCGGATCGAGACACGAACGCCCTTCAAGGCCCGAACGAACGGTATCCCGGTTCCATGTTCAACAGCATCTTCGGCGCGATTTCCAACGACATCGCCATCGACCTCGGCACCGCCAACACCCTGATCTACATGAAGGGCAAGGGCATCGTTCTGAACGAACCGTCCGTGGTCGCCCTGAGAAACGTCGGGGGTCGGAAGATCGTCCACGCCGTCGGCATAGAGGCCAAGCAGATGCTGGGCCGCACCCCCGGCCACATGGAAGCCATCCGCCCGATGCGCGACGGGGTCATCGCCGACTTCGAGGTCGCCGAGGAGATGATCAAGCACTTCATCCGCAAGGTTCATAATCGCAAGGGCTTCGTGAACCCCAAGGTCATCGTCTGCGTGCCGTCGGGCGCCACCGCCGTCGAGCGCCGCGCCATCAACGATTCCTGCCTCAACGCCTCG
>JAHJNW010000111.1 GCA_018820665.1 Alphaproteobacteria bacterium
GACGCAGCCGTTGTTCATCTCGAACACGTCCTCGTCGGCGCCGACGACGAGGTCGTTGTCGATGCCGATCTCGCCGAACTCATTGACGATGACGGCGTAGCGCTTGCCGTGGTCCTCGGTGAGGATGCGGTTCAGCAGGGTGGTCTTGCCGGCGCCGAGGTAGCCGGTGAGCACGGTGACGGGAATCTTGTCTGTCATGGGAGGCCTTTCGGCGGCTGAGATAGTCAGCCGGGGCGCGAGATGAAAGAGACTTGCGGGCCGCCCGGAGGTTCCCCGGGTGAAACGGACGGGAAAAATTGGGTCCGAAGAGTCCGGAGAGTCCGTTTCGCCGGGCTCAGGAAATTGATTGTCAAAGACGGCGACAGGGACATCCCGGGATTATAGACCCGGGCCTTCCTGCGGCGGGTTGTTGACGCTGGGGTCGGGACCCGGCCGTGGAAAAACAATGACCTGGCCGGCCGGATTGTGATGGCTGGCGGCGGATTTGCAGCGCACCATCGCGGTCGTCCGCACCGCTCAGCAGGCGGGGCAATCCGGCGAAGGCTCCGCCTCCAGCTGGAGCGTCGTATGGCCGATGCCGAACCGGCCGCGCGCCAAGGCCTGGGCCTCGGCCAGAAGCGCCTCGGCGTCGGGGCGCTCGTGGCACAGGTGGGCGGTCAGGGCGGTCTGGGTGGTCGACAGGCCCCAGACGTGCAGGTCATGGACCGCGGTGACGCCCGGCAGGGACAGGAAGGCGGCGCGGATGGCGGCGACGTCCACCCCGCGCGGGGCGGCGTCGAGGGCCAGATTGACCGAGTCCTTCAGCAGGCCCCAGGTGCCGATCAGGATGACGCCGACGATGACGATGCTGACCAGGGGGTCGATGATCGACCAGCCGCTGAACATGATCGCCGCGCCGGCGATGACCACGCCGATCGAGACGGCGGCGTCGGCCATCATATGCAGATAGGCGCCGCGGGCGTTGAGGTCGCTGTGCTGGTCGCGCATGAACAGCAGGGCGGTGCCGAGATTGATGACGAAGCCGATGGCGGCGACGATCATGATCAGGCCGCTCATCACCGGGGCCGGTTCGGCCAGACGGCGGACCGCCTCGAAGGCGATGGCGCCGCAGGCGAAGATCAGCAAGACGGCGTTGGCGAGGGCGGCCAGAACGGTGGCCTTGCCGTAGCCATAGGTGTTCTGCGAGCCGCTGGCCCGCCGCGCCAGCCAGGCCGCGCCGCCGGCCATGGCGAGGCCCAGCACATCCGACAGATTGTGGCCGGCGTCGGCCATCAGGGCCGTCGAGCCGCTGAAGATTCCGGCCCCGAACTCGATGCCGACGAAGGCGAGGTTGACGATCAGGCCGACGGCATAGCGCCAGTCGCCGGTATCGACCGGGCCATGATGATGGCCGTGCGCATGGCCATGATCGTGGTGATCATGATCGTGGGATTCGTGGGAGTGACCGTGCGCGTGCGCCATGCGCGGACCCTAGTGGGCGTGACCAGCGTGGGGAAGAGCCGCGGAGGCTCCGGCCGGGGCCCGATCAGCAGCGCGGCTTTCCGCGTGGCTGTGTGAGGCGACCAGCAGGCCGATGGCGATCAGGGCCACGCCGAGCACCATGCTTTCGTACCGCGCCCAGCGTTCGAGCCGCAGCGCCGAATAGCCGGCGTTGGCGAGGACGGTGAAGACCGCCATCCCCAGCACGGTGCCGACGAGGAAGGCCGCGGTCATGATGGCGAGGGGAAACAGGCCCTGGGTGGCCTGGGCCAGATAGAGCGGCAGCAGGACCTCGCCCGGCGACATCGCCAGCATGGCGACCAGACCCCAGAAGGCGGCGGCGTCGGACACGCGCGGCTCGGGCGCATCCACATCCGGGTCTCCGGCGGGCTGGGCTTTCAGCAGGGTGGCGCGCGCAAGATAGAAGGCGCCGAACAGGAACAGCAGCACAGCCGCGAGATGCGGCAGAAGGCCGGAAATCCACTGCTCCAGCGCCAGGCCGGCGACAACGATCAGACCGCCGACGGCGGCGGTGGTCACGATGTGGGCGAGGCCGGCCGTCGCAACCGCCCCGAGGACGCGGCCGAGGCTCCAGCGCTGCGCCCGGCCCACCAGAACGAACGGCAGCCAATGGGTGGGCAGGGCCGCGTGCAGGAAGGCGGTGGCGAATCCGCCGCCCAGCAGGGACCAGAGGATCGGTTGATCGAAGTCGGGCGGGGTCATCGCCGCCTCTGTAGCGTGTTACTTTATAACAGTCGAGCCACTCCGGACAGAATCGCGAGCGGCGTTCGTATAAAGAGGCTGGGCATCAGGAGGCTTGAGGGCTTTTTCGGCCCGTCCGCGTTGACTCGGACACCCCTCTGCGTCTATGTCGCCGCTCTTCGCCCGAGGGGGACCCCCGTCGGGCTTATTCTTTTTGCGTTTCGCTGAGGCTTCAACATGTACGCGGTGATCAAGACCGGCGGCAAGCAGTACCGGGTTCAACCGGGCGACGTCATCGTGGTCGAGAAGCTCGACGGCGAGGCCGGCTCCAATGTGTCGTTCGGCGACGTGCTGATGCTGGGCGGCGACAAGGGCATCACCCTTGGCGCCCCGCTGATCGCCGGCGCGACCGTCGCGGCGACGCTGGTCGAAACCCGCAAGGGCGAGAAGATCAAGATCTTCAAGAAGATCCGCCGTCAGGGCTATCGCCGCACCAACGGCCATCGCCAGATGGAATCGGTTCTGCGCATCACCGGCATCGACGGCGCCGGCGAGAACGCCAAATGGGACGGCGAAACGTCGCTGATGACCAAGGCGGAAATGAACCTGCGCGCCCGCGGCCTGGCCCCGCGCGTCGAGGAGACCGAGGTCAAGGCCAAGCCGGCCAAGTCGCCCAAGGTTCTGGACGACGCCCCCAAGGCTGAAGCCGCCGAAAAGCCCGCCAAGAAGGCCGCTGCTCCGAAAGCCGCCGCCGACACCGCCGAAACCAAGGCCCCCGCCAAGAAGGCCCCCGCCAAGAAGGCGGACAAGGCCGGCGACGAAGCTTAATAATCAGACGAGAACGGGAGCAGACCTATGGCTCACAAGAAATCCGGTGGTTCGTCGCGTAACGGTCGCGACTCCGAATCGAAACGCCTCGGCGTGAAGAAGTTCGGCGGCGAGCGCGTGCTGGCCGGCAACATCCTCGTGCGTCAGCGCGGCACCACCTTCCACCCGGGTGAGAACGTCGGCCTCGGCCGCGACCACACCCTGTTCGCCACCGTGCACGGCGCCGTGAAATTCACCAAGAAGGCCAACGGTCGATGCTATGTGTCGATCCTTCCGGCCGCTGAACAGGCCATGGCCGCCGAGTAGCGCGAACGGAACACCTCCCGGATCGCGCAAGGCTCAAGAGCCGCGATCCGGACCAAGGGAAATTTTCCGCGGGGAGTCTGGATCACCAGGCTCCCCGTTTTCGTTCCCCGCCTCGAAGAAGCCGCCCGAGCCCTCCAAGGAGGCGGCGTGAAGACCGAGGCCGCCCCATGTGCGTGATCGAACCCTCCCCTGTCGTCGAGACGCGGCGCCTGGCCCTGCGCGCGCCCGGCGCCCAGGACGTCAGCCGTCTGGCGGCCCTGGCCAATGATCCGGATATCGCGCGGATGACGCTGCGCATGCCGCACCCCTATGCGACCGCGGACGCCGAAGCCTTCGTGCTGGCCGTGGCCGGGCAGGATCCGGCGCGGGCGGCGACCTTCCTGATCGAACATGAGGACCATGGCGCGGTCGGGGTCATCGGCCTGTTCGAGGACAGCGATCCGGCCCCCGAGGTCGGCTACTGGATCGGCCGGCCGTTCTGGGGCCGCGGCTACGCCACCGAGGCGCTGGAGGGGGCGCTGGTGTGGGCGTCGAAGCGGTGGCGGCGGCGGGCCCTCGTGGCGGGGCATTTCACCGACAATCCGGCCTCCGGCCGGGTGCTGGAGAAGGCGGGCTTTCTCTACACGGGCGAGGTGCGTCGCGGCTTCAGCAAGGCGCGCGGCGACGAGGCGCGGACCCGGCGGATGGTGTGGTTGGCCTGATTTAAGGCTAGCCGAAGAGCGTCGGGCCGAACACGGCGGCCAAAGCGATGGCGCCGCCGGCCACGGCCACGACCGCGCCGGCGATGAAGGCCATCCAGGTGCGCGCCGCGCGCTGACGGCGCAGACCGCTGGTCTTGACCGACCTGATCATGACGCCGGGCTTGGGCCCGAAAACTTCCGAGCCTGAGATGTTGTGCTGGGACATAAACGCGCTCCCTGATCCACCGCCCCTTGCGGGTGAGGGAGACCGAAGCGGCCCGGACAAGGCGAAACGATGGCGAACAGCGATCACCCACCGATCCGTGATCGGATGAACCTCGTTCGGGCTCAGCCGCAGAAGACGAGGCGACCGCTGTATGCGCGATAGTAGCCGCTGCGCGCGTCGTAGGAACGGTAGGTGGCGCGGCACCAGTCGATCCGGGCCGGATGGCGCGCAGCGCCGTAGGCCGGGCCGTATCCGCCGCGCCCGCCCTCCGGATAGACGAGGTCCGGGCGTCCGTATGCTCCATGATACGCCACGCCTGACGGGCGTCCGTAGCCGTAGGCGTCGCCGTAGCCGCGCCGCCGGGTCGCGTAGCGACCGTCATGACCATAGCCCCGCGCATAGCCATAGCGGCCGTCGTTGCCGCGGTAGCCGGCGAGCTGGTGGTAGTCCCGCCGCGCCTGCGGGCTGACCCGATGGCGCTGGTCACGCCAGCCGGCGTGGCAATCCGTGCGGCTGGCGTCCCAGAAGGCGTCGCAGCGGTAGTCGCCCGGGCGGTCCAGCTGGCTGCGCCAGTCGAAGGCCGACGGGGCCCGGTTCGCGCCGCCACGGTGCTGGCCATAGCCGCTGTTGTGGCCCCACGACTGGGCCGCCAGGGGGCCGGCAGCCAGCAGACAGCCGGCGGCGAGGACGAAGGCAAGGAACGGGCGGCGCATGGTTCATCCTCCAGAGCGGCCCGGTACGCGGCCTGAAAAGACTAAAGACGGACGCTTACAGGGTGACGGAAATCCGCCCGCCGCGGGTCTCGACATGGCGCATCAGCACGACCCGCTCCTCGCCATTGGCGGTGACCGGGGCGATGATGAACCAGCCGCCGTCCGGCAGGCCGGAGAAGCTGAAGCGGCCGTCCTGGCAGGTCGTCGAGCGGACGAAGGAGCGGTAGTCGGCGTTGGGGTCGGCGACGGTCCGGGCGCGGACGATGGCCTCGGGCACGGCGGCCCGGTCGGTCGCGCCGTACAGGGTGCGGAAGCGGGCGCGGGTGTAGGGGGTGTCGGGCGTCAGGCCGATCGAACCGGTGCAGTCAAAGGTGCGGCCGTTGCGGCGATAGTCGATCCGGCCGTCGATCGCGGCCCGGCCCGCGGCGGTCGACCAGGTGAAGTCGTCGGCGCGGAACACGCCCGGGGCGGGCCGCGGGCCGTACCCGGCGCCGGGTCCCGGACCATAGCCGCCCATCGGCGTGGTCTCGCAGGCCGCGAGCGAGACGCCGAGCGCGGCCACGGCGATCAGCGGCAGGAAGGGCTTGCGGGGGGACAATCGGGCGGACATGGGCTCTCTCCGTCACGGGTGCGGTTCGAACAGCGGGATGAGATGCTGAACGTCGCGGCAAGGTCAAGGTTGCGAGCCCCCGGACCCTGGTCCAAAAGCTCGGGCAACCCGGCGCAGACCGGGTATAGGGAAGTCCCATGACAGTCACGTTTGACGACATTCTGGCGGCGCGCGAGCGGATCGCCGGCCAGGTCGATCGCACCCCGGTCCGCTATTCCCGCAAGCTGTCGCAGCTGACCGGCGCCGAGGTGTGGGTCAAGTTCGACAACCTGCATTTCACCGGCAGCTTCAAGGAACGGGGCGCGCTGAACCGGCTGCTGCAGCTGTCGCCGGACGAGAGGAAGCGCGGCGTGGTCGCGGCCTCGGCCGGCAATCACGCCCAGGCGCTGGCCTATCACGGCGTGCGGCTGGGCATACCGGTGACCATCGTCATGCCCGAGGGCACGCCGTTCGTGAAGGCGGACGGGACGCGGGCGCACGGCGCCACGGTGGTCATCAAGGGGCTGGATTTTTCGGGCTCGACCGAGGAGGCGCACCGGCTGCGCGACGAGGAGGGGTTCGTCTTCATCTCGGCCTTCGACGACGCCGGCATCGTGGCGGGTCAGGGCGTCTGCGGCCTGGAGTTTCTGGATGACGCGCCGGAGCTCGAGGCGCTGCTGATCCCGATCGGCGGCGGCGGGCTGATCGCCGGGACCTCCATAGCGGCCAAGGGGCTGAAGCCGTCGATCCGCATCTTCGGCGTCGAGGCGGCGATGTATCCGTCCTTCGCGGCGCGCCGGCGCGGCGAGACGGCCAAATGCGGCGGCCAGACCATCGCCGAGGGCATCGCCATCAAGGCCGTCGGCGACATCCCCTTCGCCCTCGCCGATCCGCTGGTCGAGGATGTGATCGTCTGCGAGGAGGCGGATTTCGAAAAGGCCGTCGCCTTCTACGCCACCCTGGAGAAGACCGTAGCCGAGGGCGCCGGGGCCGGCGGCCTGGCGGCGCTGCTGGCGGCGCCGGAACGGTTCCGGGGCATGAAGGTCGGGCTCGTGCTGTGCGGCGGCAACATCGATTCGCGGATGCTGGCCGTGGTGCTGAACCGCGAGCTGGTGCGCGAGAAGCGGCTGGTGGTTTACCGCATTCTGGGCGATGACCGGCCGGGCATGCTGTCGAAGATGAGCGCCGTGATCGGCGGTCTGGGCGGCAACATCATCGACGTGGTGCACAACCGGCTGGCGCTGGACGTGCCGGCCAAGGGCGCGGAATTCGACATCATGGTCGAGACGCGCGGCGAGGCCCATGCGATCGAGATCAGACACGGACTGGAAGGGGCAGGCTATGCGCTACGGATGGGCTAGAACGGCGGCTGTGCTGGCCATGGCGGCGGCCGTGGCCGCCTGCGGCGGCGGCGCGCCGGCGACCGGCGACGCGGAAGCGGCGGAAAACCTGCGCGAGGCGCAGTTCTTCATGACCTCCAACGCCAAGGCCGAGGGCGTGAAGAGCCTGCCGTCGGGCGTGCAGTACAAGGTGCTGCAGGCGGGTCCGGCGGGCGGCGAACGCCCGGACGGCAACGATCTGGTGCGTGTCGACTACGAGGGCTCGCTGACCGACGGGACGGTGTTCGACAGCTCGTTCCAGCGCGGCCAGCCGGCGGTCTTCACCGTCGAGGACGGCATCTCCGGCTCGGTCATCACCGGCATGCGCGACGCCCTGCAGCACATGAGCGTCGGCGACGAATGGCTGGTCTACATCCCGCCGGAGATCGGCTACGGCGACGCGGCGTCCGGAAATATCCCGCCCAACAGCGTGCTGATCTTCCGGCTCAAGCTGCTGGACGTCGCGCAGACGCCCGGCGGCGAGACCGCCCTCGCTACCGCCAACGGCTGAGCCGTCAGTCCACCGCCGGCGGGGCCGGCATCAGGTCGCCGAACGGCGCCGCGTCCTCCAGCGCCCGGCGGAATGAGGGGCGCGCCATCAGCCGGGCGTGCAGCGCCCTGAGCCGCGGCCGGTCGCCGAACGGGACCAATCGCCGGGCATAGGTCAGGATCGGCGCGGCGGCGCAGTCGGCGAGGGTGAAGGTCTCGCCCGCCGACCAGGTCCGCCCGTCGCCGAGCCGGTCCTCCAGCCAGTCCCAGGCCCCGGCGAGGATGTCGAGGTCCTGGGCGTCGCCGTAGGGATCTTCGTTTCCGGCCGGACGGAATTTCCGCGGGATGATGCGGTTCATCGGCCCGCCGACATAGGTGTCGACGATGCGGTCGATCAGGCGCGCCTCCAGCGCCGCTTCGGGCCCGGCGGGGATCAGGCGGCCGCCGCCGGCGCGCTGGTCCAGATATTCGATGACGACGGTGGACTCGATCAGACGACGGTCGCCGTCGACGAGGACCGGCATCTTGCCGAAGGGCGAGACGGCCCGGAACGCGGCCATGCCCGCTTCGTCGCCCGCATCGACCAGCCGGGGTTCGAACGGCAGGTCCAGCTCATACAGGGCGACCGAGGCCTTCTGGCCGTAGGCCGAGTACGGGTGCGACCAGAGAATCAGCGGCGGGGTCATCGCGCGTGGTCTTCCAGGTCGCGGGCCAGCCCTTCCAGCATCTCACGGCAGCCATGCTCGCGCATGGCGATGTGATCCGCGCTCTCGAGGAAGGCTCCCTGTTCGGTATAGATCAGGCGGGTGCCGGCGCCGTCCGCGACCAGTTCGGTGGTGGCCAGGGAGGCCGAGTTGCGCACCGGTCCGTCGGGGGTCTCGCGCCCCATGACATAGGCGATGACGATCCGCTGGTCGGGGACGATGTCCAAGTGCCGGGTCTCGTTGAACCAGACGTCGTTCTCCTCGCCGCCGTGCCGGAACCGCCCCCCGGAACAGCCCCCGATGCGGAAATCGTGGCTCCATTCGTGGATCGTGAAGCCCTTGCCCTCGACGAACCAGCGGCGGAAGGCCACCGGATCGGCATAGGCGGCGAACACCCGGGCCGGCGCGGCGTCGAAGCGGCGCTCGATCACGAAGGTCCCATGGGCGACGGCGGGTGTCGGTACGGTCATCGAGGGCTCCTCAGGCGGTGATTTCCACAGCGAGATTGTCCAGCGCGGCCTGATAGCCGTGCAGGGCGCCGGCGATCATGTCTGGCTCGGCGGCCGCGATCTGGACGGTCAGCCGCAGGCGGGTCCCGCCTTCGATCGGCTCCAGTTCCGTGGCGTTGAGGGAGTGGCTGAGGACGGCGTCCTGATCGCGCGTCGTTTCAGACAGGACGATCCGCCGGTCGGGGATGATCTCCAGATAGCGGTTCTCGACCCGGTACCGCAGGTCATCCGGCGGGCCGCAGCGGCACAGATCGAGCCCGCCCGGGCGGAAATCCGATTGATCATAGACCAGCCGGCTGCCGACCGGCACGGCCCAGCGCTCGCGGGCGGCGGGGTCGGCGAGCGCGGCGAACACGCGGGCCGGCGCGGCGTCATAGCGGCGTTCGAAATCCAGTTGGTGGAAGATCAGGCTCATGTTCGGGTCTCCGGGTCGGGGCGGGTCTCTTCGAGGTAGACCCCCAACCGTTCGAGGCTGCGCTCGACGGACCGGCGGCGGTCATTGATCCAGCGCTCCGCGGCGCTGAGGGCCAGGGGCTCGACGCGGCAGGTGCGAACGCGGCCGACCTTCTGCGACGTCACCAGTCCGGAGGCCTCGAGAATCTTGAGATGCTGGACCACCGCCGACATCGACATCGGCAGGGGGCTGGCGAGTTCGCTGACCGTGGCCGGACCGGCCGACAGCCGCTCGACCATGCAGCGCCGGGTCGGGTCCGACAGGGCCTGGAAGGCGAGATCGAGCGGCTGTTGATGCTGAAGCATTCACTTAAGTATCACGCGATGGGATCGGCAGGCAAGCCCACGACGGCAACGGCTCGTTAATCGGCGCGGCGCACCCTCCGTCTTGACCCCCTTCGGAGCGACGCGATGTCGACCATCCAGACCTCCAGCTATCGCCGCCAGCGCGATCACTTCGAGCCGCAGGACGCCGATCCGCAGGAACAGCGGCGGCTGCGCGGCCTGCTGGAACAGATCGACTATTCCGCCTTCGTCGCCAACCGCGAGGTGATCGCCGCCACCCTGCCCGGCCTGGACGCCTCGGTCTTTCAGCGACTGGCGATCCTGACGGCCACGGCGCGCGCCAAATGGGTGGCCGAAGCCCTGCGGCAGAGCGAATCCGGCGCGCCCTCGACGCCCGACCAGATCGCGCGGCTGACCTCGACCCGCACGGCCTATGAGGAGCTGGCCGAGGCCTATGAGGGCCTGCGGCGCATGGTCGAGCGCGGCTATCTGACGCTCAGGACCGGCTGATCAGTCCAGCGGCTGCGGCCGGGTCGTGATGGGCGCATCCGGATCGGCGGGCGCCTGCTCGGCCGTGGTCGGGGGCGGTCCCGCCGGCGTGACGGGAACGATCTCGATCCGGGGCGGCGGCGTTTCGGACGCGGGCGGAGGCGCGGTTGGCGTCGCGCGAGGCGCCGCAGCGGCCGGAGGCGGCGTCCGTGCCGGTGCTGTGGCCGCCGGCCCGACCGGCACAGGCCGCTCTTCCGTCGTTTCGTCGGCCTGTGGCGAAGGCTCCGTCGGGGGCGGAGTCTCGACCGCAGCAGCGGATGGCTCGGCCTCGATGGCGGCCGTGGCCTCGACCGGGGCCGGGACGTCCGGCACGATCGGGGGCGCAGCCGCCGGCGCGGGCGCGGGCGCAGCGGGCGGACGGCTCAACATCCATCCCGCGACAGCGACGACGCCGACGGCCGCCGCGGCGAGACCGACATAGAGCGGCGTGCGGCTGGCGGGACGTCGACGCGAGGCGACAGGGATGACGGCCGCCGGCGCCGGCGCCGGCGCGATCCGGGCGGGCGGGGGGCTTTCGGTCACGGGAGCGGGCGGCGTCTCGGGGACCGGTTCGGCGACCGGCTTTTCGGGCAGCGGTTCGGCGGGCGGCAGCGGCCGCACCGTCAGGTCGGCGCGGGCGGCCGGCACGGCGCCCGGGACATCGGGGACCGGTGCGGCGGGGACCGGGGCCGCAGGCACCGGGGCGGGAGCGGGAGCCGCTTTTCGCGCCGGCGCCGCCGCGGGGATCATCGAGCCGCTCAGGATCGAGCCCGAAGGCGGGGCCGTGGGCCTGGGCGGCTCGGGCAGCGGCGGCATCTCGCCGCCTTTCGGCAGCGGGCCGGCGCGGAACACGGTCTGCGGCGGGCGGCCCCAGGTGACCTGCCGACGGGCGAAGGGAGCGGGCGAACCATTCAGCGGCTGATCGTCGTCGGTGGACATACACTCTCCCGCGCCGGCGAGGCGCGCTTCAGAAACGCGAAGGCGGAGCCAACGGTGCGGGCTGATCTGGCCCGTTTCGTGACGCCAGCCTACCGGCTCAGTTCTTGAGCCGGTAGCCGGTCCGGAACATCCAGCCGACGACGGCCAGACAGATCAACAGGAAACACAGCGTCGCCGTCAGGCTGATGCCGATGCCGACGTCGCCCGAGCCGTAGAAGGTCCAGCGGAAACCGGAGATCAGATAGACCAGCGGATTGAACAGGGTCACGGTCCGCCACGCCTCGGGCAGCATGTCGATCGAATAGAAGGAGCCGCCGAGGAAGGTCAGGGGCGTGACCACCAGCATGGGGATCATCTGCAGCTGTTCGAAACCGTTGGCCCAGATGCCGATGATGAAGCCGAACAGGCTGAAAGTGGTCGAGATCAGGATCAGAAAGGCCAGCATCTCGACCGGGTGGAGGATCTCCAGCGGCACGAACAGGGCGGCCGTGGCGAGGATGATCAGGCCCAGAATTGCCGACTTGGTCGCCGCCGCGCCGACATAGGCGAGGACGATCTCCAGCGGCGACACCGGGGCCGACAGCAGCTCGTAGATGGTGCCGGTGAATTTCGGGAAGTAGATGCCGAAGGAGGCGTTGAAGATCGACTGGGTGAACAGGCTGAGCATGATCAGGCCCGGGACGATGAAGGCGCCGTAGGGCACGCCGTCGATCTCGGTCATGCGGCTGCCGATGGCCGAGCCGAAGACGACGAAATAGAGCGAGGTGGTGATCACCGGGGTGACCAGCGATTGCCAGATGGTGCGCAGGGCGCGGGCCATTTCGAAGCGGTAGATGGCCCAGACGCCATGGCCGTTGAAGGTCATGCTCATGCGGCCGCTCCCGTATCGCGATGGACCAGGCTGACGAAGATATCCTCGAGCGAGCTCTGGCTGGTGTTCAGGTCCTTGAAGGCGATGCCGAGGTCGCTGAGCTTGCGCAGCAGCGACGGCACGCCGGTCTTCTCGAGATTGGAATCGAAGACATATTCCAGCTCGTGGCCCTCGGCCTTGAGGGTGACGTTCCATTCCGCCAGCTCAGGGGGCACGGTCGACAGCGGATCCTGCAGGTTCAGGGTGAGGGTCTTGCGGCCCAGCTTCTTCATCAGGGCGGTCTTTTCCTCGACCAGGATCAGCTCGCCCTTGAGGATGACGCCGACCCGGTCGGCCATCTCCTCGGCCTCCTCGATGTAGTGGGTCGTCAGGATGATGGTGACGCCCTGGTCGCGCAGGCGACGGACCAGGTTCCACATGTCGCGGCGCAGTTCGACGTCTACGCCGGCCGTGGGCTCGTCGAGGAACAGGATGTCGGGCTCATGGCTCAGGGCCTTGGCGATCATGACCCGGCGCTTCATGCCGCCGGACAGGGTCATGATCTTGTCGTTGCGTTTCTCCCACAGCGACAGTTCGCGCAGCAAGCTCTCGATATGGCCCGGGTTCGGGGCCTTGCCGAACAGGCCCCGACTGAAGGTCACCGTGGCCAGCACCGTCTCGAAGGCGTCGGTGGTCAGCTCCTGCGGCACCAGGCCGATCTTCTCGCGGGCCCGGCGATAGTCCTTCTGGATGTCGTGGCCGTCGGCGATGATCGTGCCGGTGCTGGGCGTGACGATGCCGCACACGGCCGAGATCAGCGTGGTCTTGCCGGCGCCGTTGGGACCCAGCAGGGCGAAGATCTCGCCCTTGGCGATGGTCAGATTGATCGGCTTGAGGGCCTGGAGGCCCGACTTGTAGGTCTTGGTCAGACCTTCGATGGAGATAACAGGCTGCATTCGCGCCCTCCCTGAGCGGCCAGCAGATATGCGTCCGGGGGTCGCACCTCAAGGCCGGAACGAAGATAGCGGAGCCATATTCGGCGTCAGGGGTTGATGAGGCCGTGCCAAACGCCCTCGCCTCCCTCCGTTCACGACTGGCCCAACTGGGCGAGACCGGCCGCAGGCGGTCGCCCCTGCTGCGCCGCATCCCGCCGTTGCATGAGCTGCTCGAGCTCACGGCGCGGGTCGGCTACGGGGCCCGGGGGTTCGTCTATCTGTCGGTCGGCCTGCTGGTCCTGTTCGCGATGCTGAACATGGTCGGCGACGCGGTCGGCGTCCGCGGGGCGCTGGAATGGTTGTCCCAACGCCCGCTGGGGCGGGTGTGGATGTTGCTGGTCGGCCTCGGGCTGAGCGCCTTCGTCATGTGGCGGGTGCTTCAGTCCGTCTTCGACGCGGACCACGAGGGCACCTCGCGCGACGGTCTGATGACCCGGGCGAGTCAGCTGGGTAGCGGCTTCGGCTACAGCGCCATGGCCTTCGCCGCCTTCAGCCTGTTCGCGGGTCAGAGGGCGGAGAATCCTTCGGAGGGGGTGAGCCGCAGCCAGGAGCGGGCGGCGATGCTGCTCGACCTGCCCTTCGGTCGCTGGCTGCTGATCGCCGCGGGGCTGGTCATCTTCGGCATAGGCATCGGCAACGTCGTCAAGGCGTGGCGCGAGGACTTCAGCGAATATCTCGACTGCTCCGCCCACACCTGCCAGCGGGTGACGCCCCTGGCCCGCGTCGGCCATGTGGCGCGCGGCCTGGCCTATCTGCCCCTCGCCGGGCTGGTGGTGGTGGCGGGCTGGCATACCCGGGCGGCCGAGGTGACCAGTTTCGGCGCGGCGCTGGAAATGGTGGAACGGCAGACGGCGGGCCGCTGGATCATCGGCCTGATCGCCCTGGGCTTTGTCGCTTTCGGCGCCTTTGCCTTCGTCGAGGCCCGGTTTCGCCGCATCCGCCCGCCCCGAGATCTGAAACATCCGCCAAGCCCGCTGGGCTGATTTAGGGTGACGCGGCGGAAGCGGCGTTTCGGCGCCACGCCTGTTCGCAAACCGGCGCTCAGGGCGCTGAGGATTCCCCCGCCGGTTGACCCGGACCGGCGGCTTGTTCATCACCATACCCAGCGGCGTGTCACGGAGTGGATGGGACTATGGGGTTGGTGGCGAATATCCGGCGCGACTTGCGGTTCGCGAAGGGCCTGCGCCGACTGCTCAAGCGGATCAAGCCGATCGATCTCGACAGCCCGGCCCTGGTCTGTGACGACTGGGAAGAGGCGGTCGACCGGTTCCCGGACCATGTCGCCATCGAGGACGACCGGGCTTCGCTGACCTATCGCGAGCTCGACGCCATGGCCAACCGCTTTGGCCACTGGGCCCAGAGCCGGCGGCTGAAGCGCGGCGACACCATCGCCCTGGTGATGCTGAACCGGGCCGAATACATCGCCGCCTGGATCGGGTTCTCGAAGGTCGGCGTGGCCACCGCCCTGATCAACACCAATCTGACCGGCCACGCCCTGGCCCATTGCCTGTCGATCTCCAACGCCTCCCAGGTGGTCACGGACATCGACTGCTGGCGCAAGGTCGAGGAGGCCCGCACCCTCGCCGGCCGCAATCTGATGCTCTGGGTGCTGGGTCTTTCCGACACCGACGAGGCCGATGAACGCCGCGGTCTCGACAAGCCGGTGCGCGGCGGGTCGTCGGTGCGGCCGGCCCGCTCGGTCCGGTCAGGCCTGACCAATCGCGATACGGCCCTGTACATCTACACCTCGGGCACCACCGGCATGCCCAAGGCGGCCAAGGTCACCCACGCCCGGGCGCGGACCTATATGCGCGCCTTCGCCGGAGCCACGGCGGCGACCGACAAGGACGTCACCTTCAACGTCCTGCCGCTGTATCACTCGACCGGCGGCCTCGTCGGCATCGGCCCGGCCCTGCTGAACGGCGGCCGGCTGGTGCTGCGCAAACGCTTCTCGGCCTCCAACTTCTGGCCGGACGTGCGGACGACGGGCGCGACCCTGTTCGTCTATATCGGCGAGCTGTGCCGCTATCTGGTCAACTGCCCCGACCACGAGGACGACCGGGCGCACAAGCTGCGACTGGCGTTCGGCAACGGCCTGCGCCCCGATGTCTGGAACGACTTCCAGAAGCGCTTCGCCATACCGGAGATTCTGGAATTCTACGGTTCGACCGAGGGCAATGTCTCGCTGTTCAATTTCGACGGCAAGCCGGGGGCGATCGGCCGCGCGCCGGGCTTCCTGAAGAACCAGATCAATTTCCGACTCGTTCGCTTTGACGTCGACAGCGAGGAGCCGGCGCGCGGTCCGGACGGCCTGTGCCAGCTGGCGCGGCCGGGCGAGGTCGGCGAGGCCATCGGCCGGATCGGCGACGACACCCGCCACGCCTTCTCCGGCTATGCCGACAAGGCGGCCTCCGAGAAGAAAATCCTGCGCGACGTCTTCGTCCGCGGCGACCGCTGGTTCCGAACCGGCGATCTGATGCGGCAGGATTCGGAGGGCTATGTCTATTTCATCGACCGGATCGGCGACACCTTCCGCTGGAAGGCCGAGAACGTCTCGACGGCCGAGGTCGAACAGCGGCTGGCCGACTCGCCGGGCGTGAAGGAAGTCATCGCCTATGGCGTTCCGGTGCCCGGACATGACGGCAAGGCCGGCATGGTCGCCCTGGTGATCGAAGGCAAATTCGTCGCCCGCGCCTTCGCCGACTGGGTCGATGCCGAGCTTCCGGTCTACGCCCGCCCGGTGTTCGTGCGGATCATCAAGGCGGCGGACACGACCGGGACCTTCAAATACCGCAAGATGGATCTGGTCACCGACGGGTTCGATCCGCTGAAGGTGGAGGGCCCGATCTACGTCCGTGGCGGCAAGAGCGGCTACACCAAGATGAGCGAGGCGGCCCTCGCCGCCATCCTGAACGGAGAAACGCGACTGTAACCGCGTTCGCAACCGCCCCTTAAGCATTCACAGCGAAGGTCCTGTTCTCACACGCTCAGGACGTCCGCCCCTCCATGTTCCAGATCATCGGCATCGTCCTTCTGTTCGGCATGGTGTTCGGCGGCTACACCATCGCCGGCGGCAAGATGGGGGTGATCCTTCACTCCCTCCCCTATGAGATGATGATGATCGGCGGCGCCGCGGTCGCGGCCCTCGTCATGTCCAACTCGCCAGCAACGCTGAAGGGGCTGCTGGGCAGCTTCGGCCGCATGTTCGGCGGCAACAAATGGAAGAAGCAGGACTACAAGGACCTGCTCAGCCTGCTGTTCCAGCTGACCAAGACGATGAAGTCCAAGGGCGTCATCGCCCTGGAAAGCCACATCGAAAAGCCGGCCGAGAGCGCCATCTTCCAGAAATATCCCAAGGTGCTGAAGGATCATTTCGCCACCGACTTCATCTGCGACACCCTGCGGATGATGACCATGAACCTCGAGGATCCGCACCAGATCGAGGACGCCATGGACAAGCAGCTGGAGAAGCACCACCACGAGGCGCTCGGGCCCGCGCATGCACTGCAGAACATGGCCGACGCCCTGCCGGCGCTGGGCATCGTCGCCGCGGTTCTGGGGGTCATCAAGACCATGGCCGCCATCACCGAGCCGCCGGAGGTCCTGGGCGGCATGATCGGCGGCGCCCTGGTCGGCACCTTCCTCGGCGTCTTCCTGGCCTATGGCCTGGTCGGACCGTTGGCGACCCGCCTCAAGGAGGTGATCGACAGCGACAGCGCCTACTACAAGATCATCCAGTCGGTTCTGGTCGCCCACCTGCACGGCAATGCGGCGCAGATTTCGGTCGAGATCGGCCGCGGCGACATCCCCTCCTCGGCCCAGCCGTCCTTCCTCGAAATGGAAGAATCGCTGCAGAATGCGCCCGCGGACGCCTGATAGCCCGCGAACGGTGCGTCCCCGAGGCGACGTCAGCCCCCGCTGATCAGCCGGCTTTTGCGATCACTTCACGACAGTTCACGAACGCGTGAGAATTTCGCTTGCGTATCCGCTCACGAAGCCGTTATCTCCGACTTGCGAGGATTCATGACCTCGTATGACCCTTCTGAAGGAAGAAACACCATGCGCATCACCGCCCTGATCGCCGCCTCGGCCGCCGCTCTGGCCCTGGCCGCCTGCCAGCCCGCCGAAAAGACCGAAGAAGCCCCGGCCACCGACGTGACCGTCGAAGCCCCGGCTGCTGACGCCGCCATGGCCCCGGCCGCCGACGCGACCGCCCCGGCCGCCGACGCCGCCATGGCCCCGGCCGCTGACGCGACCGCCCCGGCCGCCGAAGCTCCGGCCACGGAAGCCGCTCACTAA
This sequence comes from Alphaproteobacteria bacterium, assembly GCA_018820665.1. Taxonomy (GTDB): domain Bacteria; phylum Pseudomonadota; class Alphaproteobacteria; order Caulobacterales; family Caulobacteraceae; genus Brevundimonas. The sequence continues at coordinate 16,954 of JAHJNW010000111.1, forward strand.
GCGTGACGGATTGACGGACCTTCGGGTCCGACGGAAAGGGCCGCCCGAAGGGGCGGCCCTTTTTCGTTGCGCGACGGTCTGCCGGACTTGCGCCAAATTCACTTGCGGGCCGACGCCGCGCCCCGGTATCCCGGGGGCTCGGGACACAGTCGTCCGCTCGAACGAAGGATATCCGCCATGCGCATCGTCGCCCTGATCGTCGCCTCGGCCGCCGCCCTGACGCTGGCCGCCTGCGGCAACAACGCCGAAGAGACCGCGCCCGAAGCCTCGACCGAAGCCGCCGAGGCCTCGGGCATCGCCGACCAGGCCGCCGTGACGGTGACCGAAGACCAGGCCGCCGCCGACGCCAAGGCCGCCGCCGACGCCGCCGCCGCCTCTGAAGTCGCCCAGACCGCCCCGGCTGCCGCGCCCGCGGTGACCGAGCCTGCGCCGACCATGCCTGCCGAGGGCCACTGACGCCGGTCCGCCGGAAGACCCTCGCAATCGGGGCCGCCCACGGGCGGCCTCTTTTCGTTGGGGCCCCGCCCCGGCTACGGACTCAGCCATGACCGACGACCGTTCGCCAAGACTGGTCTGGACCGCGGACGGCGCGCCGCGCTCGGGCCGGTTCGACGATGTCTATTTCTCACGCGAAGACGGTCTGGCCGAGAGCCGGGCCGTGTTCCTCGCCGGATGCGGCCTGCCCCAGGCGTGGCTCGGACGGCGCCGTTTCACGGTGGCCGAGCTGGGCTTCGGCACCGGCCTGAACATCGTCGCCCTGCTGGATCTGTGGCGCCGCGAGGGGCCGGCGGACGGACGGCTGAACATCTTCTCAATCGAGGGCTATCCGCTGAGCCGGGCCGAGGCCGCGCAGGCGCTCGGGAACTGGCCGGAGCTGGCCGACGTCGCACGGGCGCTGCTGGACGACTGGCCGGAGCCGACGCCCGGCTTTCACCGCATCGATTTGCCCGGATTCAACGCGACCCTCGACCTCGCCGTCGGCGAGGCGGCCTGGGCGCTGACGCAATGGTCGGGCCGGGCCGACGCCTGGTTCCTCGACGGCTTCGCGCCCTCGACCAATCCGGGCATGTGGTCGGACGCCGTTCTGGACGGCGTCGCGGCCCGCTCGGCGCCCGGCGCCCGGGTGGCGACCTTCACGGTGGCGGGAAGCGTCCGGCGCGGCCTCGCCGAGCGCGGTTTCGCCGTCGAGAAGAAGCCCGGCCACGGGCGCAAGCGCGAGCGGCTGGAGGCGAGCCTGCCCGGCGGCGCGACCGGCGGGCCGGTTCCCACCATCGCCATCGTCGGCGCCGGCATAGCGGGCGCGGCCCTTGCGCGCGCCTTCGCGGCCGCGGGTGTTGGCTGCACGGTCGTGGAAGCGGGGGGTCCGGGCGCCGGGGGATCTGGATTTCCGGCGGCCCTCGTCACGCCCCGGCTCGACGCCGGCGATGGCGATATCGCGGCGCTTCACGCCCAGGCGCTCGGTCGGGCGCGCACCCTGTATGCGGCGGTCCCGGGGGCGATCCTCGCCGACGGCGTGCTGCAGCTGGAGCAGATGGCGCGCGACGCCGGGCGCTTCGCCAAGGTGGCGGCGCAGGATATCTGGCCCGAGGGGGCGATGGCGACCGTGACCGCCGCCGATTGCGCCGACCGGCTTGGCGAGCCGGTTGAGGGCGGCGGCCTGCTGATGCGCGACGCCTTCGCCCTTGCGCCGAGGCCGGTGCTGGAGGCGTGGCTGGCCGACGCCGGGCGGATCACTGGCGCCGTGGCGCGAATCGAACCGGGACCGGCGGGGTGGCGGCTGCTCGACGGCGCCGGTCAGATCATGCTCGAGGCGGAGGTCGTCATCCTGGCCGCCGGCTGGGGCGCTGCGGGCCTGGCGCAGGCCCTGCCGCTGGCGCCGGTGCGAGGACAGGCGGACTGGGTGGAGGGCGTGACCGTCCCGCCGGTCGCCTGGGGCGGCTACGCCGTGCCGACCGGCGACGGCCTGTTGTTCGGGGCGACCCACGACCGGGGCGAGACCACGACCGCGACCGACCCGGAATCCACGGCCCGCAACCTCGCGACCTTGACCGCCCGTCTGCCGCAGCTCGCCGGCCGGATCCGGGGCGGCGAAGGGGCCAGCCGGGCCGCAGTCCGGGCTACGACCCCCGACCGCCTGCCATTGGCCGGCGCGCTCGCGCCGGGCCTGTTCACGCTGGGCGGGCTGGGATCGCGCGGCTTCTGCGTCGCGCCGCTTCTGGCGGAGCACGTCGCGGCGATGGTGCTGGACACCCCGTCGCCCCTGCCGGTCGCGCTCGCCGCGCGGGTCCAGCCGAGTCGTTTCAAAATCACCGACCCGCTTGCGCAACAGCCGCTGGAGAGAGAGGCTTTCCCGCGGGGCTGATCCACTTCGTCCGGAGATCAAACATGACTTGTCGGCTTGCTTCCGCCGCCCTCGCGGCCTTCGCCGTGCTGGGTGCGTCCTGCGCCCCAACCGTTGACACCGGCGTCTCCGGGGACAGCGGCGCCGCGGCGCCGGGGCGTCAGTGCTTCAGCACCGACCAGGTACGCAATTTCCGGGACGGCGAGCACGGCCAGCTCTTCATCCGGGCCGCGCGAGACCAGGTGTTCGAACTGAACACGGCCGGCGGCTGTTTCGATGTCAGCACCGCCAACAGCCTGGTCATTCTGGGCGACCCGCCGCTGGCGGGCAGCCGGATCTGCACCGGCGACTGGGCGCGGATCGGCGTGCCGGGATCGTCGGCGGGGGGCGTCTGTCGCGCCCGGGTCGAGCGGATGCTGACGGCTGAACAGGTGGCCGCTCTCCCGAGCGTTCACCGGCCCTGAGCGTCAGGCCTTCTGGGCGTAGCCGAGGCGCTGGTTCAGCTTGTCGATCAGGTCGATGGCCGTGTCGGCGATGACCGAGCCGGGCGGGTAGACGGCGGCCGCGCCCATGTCGATCAGGGTCTGGACGTCGGACGGCGGGATGACGCCGCCGACGACGATCATGATGTCGGGCCGGCCCAGCTTCTCCAGCTCGGCCTTCAGCTCGGGTACGAGGGTCAGATGGCCGGCCGCCAGCGATGAGGCGCCGACGGCGTGGACGCCGCGTTCGACCGCCTCCTTGGCCGCCTCGGCCGGGGTCTGGAACAGGGAGCCGGCGGTGGCCTCGAAGCCGAGGTCGCCATAGGCGGTGGCGATGACCTTCTGGCCGCGATCGTGGCCGTCCTGGCCGAGCTTGGCGATCAGGACGCGCGGCGGGCCGCCGTCGTTCTCGACGAAGGCGGCGACCATGCCGCGGGCGCGGGTGATCTTCGGATCGTCGCCGGCCTCCCTGGCATAGACGCCGGAGACGGTCTTCACCGTGGCCACGTGGCGGCCGAAGGCGGCCTCAAGGGCGTCGGAGATCTCGCCGACGGTGGCGTAGGCGCGGGCGGCCTCGACCGACAGCTGCAGCAGGTTGGCGTCACCGCGCGCCCCGGCGGTCAGGGCGTCCAGCGCCGCCTGGGTCTTCGCCTCGTCGCGTTCGGCGCGGAGCCGTTTCAGCTTGTCGAGCTGGGAGGTCAGGACGGCGGCGTTGTCGACCTTGAGCACCGGAATGTCGTCGACGTGGTCGGCGAGGTATTTGTTCACCCCGACCACCGTCTGCTGGCCGGTGTCGATGCGGGCCTGGGTCTTGGCCGCCGATTCCTCGATGCGCAGCTTGGGCACACCGGCCTCGATGGCCTTCGCCATGCCGCCCAGGGCCTCGACCTCGGCCATGTGGGCGCGGGCCTTTTCGGCCAGTTCGTGGGTCAGGCGTTCGACGTAGAAGCTGCCGCCCCACGGATCGATGACCCGGGTCAGGCCGGTCTCCATCTGCAGCAGCAGCTGGGTGTTGCGGGCGATGCGGGCCGAGAAGTCGGTCGGCAGGGCCAGCGCCTCGTCGAGGCTGTTGGTGTGCAGGCTCTGGGTCTGGCCGCCGGCGGCGGCCATGGCCTCGACCATGGTGCGGCTGACGTTGTTGAACACGTCCTGGGCCGCCAGCGACCAGCCGGAGGTCTGGCAGTGCGCCCGCAGCGACAGGGAGCGCGGGTCCTTCGCGCCGAATTTGGACACCGCCTCGGCCCATAGCAGACGACCGGCGCGCAGCTTGGCCACCTCCATGAAATAGTTCATGCCGATGGCCCAGAAGAAGCTCAGCCGCGGCGCGAACCGGTCGACGTCCATGCCCGCCGCCACGCCGGCCTGCAGATATTCGATCCCGTCCGCGAGGGTGTAGGCCAGCTCCAGATCGGCCGAGGCCCCGGCCTCCTGCATGTGGTAGCCGCTGATCGAGATGGAGTTGAACTTGGGCGCGTGCTCGGCCGTCCAGGCGAAGATGTCGGAGATGATCCGCATGCTCGGCTCGGGCGGATAGATGTAGGTGTTGCGGACCATGAACTCCTTGAGGATGTCGTTCTGGATGGTCCCGGTCAGGGCGCTGTGGGCGACGCCCTGCTCTTCCGCCGCCACGATGTAGAGCGCCAGCACCGGCAGGACGGCGCCGTTCATGGTCATCGACACGCTCATCTTGTCCAGCGGGATGCCGTCGAACAGGGTGCGCATGTCGTAGATGCTGTCGATCGCCACCCCGGCCATGCCGACATCGCCGCGGACCCGCGGATGGTCGCTGTCGTAGCCGCGGTGGGTGGCGAGGTCGAAGGCGATCGACAGACCCTTCTGACCGGCCTCGAGATTGCGACGGTAGAAGGCGTTGGAGGCCTCGGCGGTCGAGAAACCGGCGTACTGGCGGATGGTCCAGGGGTTGGACGCATACATCGTCGGATAGGGGCCGCGATGATAGGGTGCGATGCCCGGCAGGCCGTGGATGAAGTCGAGGCCGTCGAGGGCCGAGGCGTCATAGGCCGGGGCGACGGTCAGGCCCTCGGGCGTGTTCCACGGCTCGCGCGCGGGGCCCGGATCGGTGGGGGACAGGTCCAGATCGATTCGGGTGAAGTTGGGGGCGGTCACTGGCCGGCCTCCTGCGCTTCGAAGGACGCGGCGAAACGCATCGGGGTCAGGGGCTCGCAGCTGTCGCCGCCGCGCTGCGGGGCGACGGGGCTTTCAGGTTCGACGGGAGCGGGGCGGGGGTCGGGGTCGACAAATTTGGTCACGCCCACCATCTGCGAGGCACCGCCGGCGAGGGCCGCCTCGAGGGTCTGGCGGGCGCGGGCCACGCGGGGCTGGATCACATGGCCGCGCAGGGCCTCGACGATCCCGCCCTCGGCCTCGATCTTCTGGAACTCGTCCCAGCCGGCCTCGGCCAGTTCGCGGGTGCGCTGGTCGAGGTACCAGGAGCCGGCCGCCGGATCGTCGACGCGGCCGATGTGGGCCTCCTCCATCAGCACCAGCTGGGTGTTGCGGGCCTGGCGGCGGGCGAAGGCGTCGGGGCGGCCGCTGGCGCGGGAGAAGGCGTCCAGCACCACCGCGTCGGCGCCGCCGACGGCGCCGGCGAAGCCGGCCGCGGTCAGGCGCAGCAGGTTCGGCCACGGGTCGCGGGCGGACAGCATCCGGCGCGAGGAGCGGGCTTCGATGATCGCGGATGTCCCGGCCCCGAAGGCGCGGCTGAGCGAGCGCCAGATCAGGCGCAGGGCGCGGACCTTGGCGAGGCCGTCGAAATATTCCTGGTCGACGGCGACGCTGAGCACGGTTCCCTTCAGCGCCTGTTCCGCCGTCATGCCGGCTTCCATCGCGGCCTTGACCAAGGCCACGGCGTTGGCGGCGGCGAAGGCCAGTTCCTGGCCGATCGAGCCGCCCGCCTCGTGCACGACGCGGCCGCTGGCGAGGAAGAAGCTGGCTTCCGGATAGGCCCCGGCGTGGCGGGCCGCGGTGTTGGCGGCGAGGCTCAGGTGCTCCTCCAGCGAGCGCGGGGCGGCGCCGGTCCCGGCGAAGGCGGAGACCGGATCCATGTGGAACATCAGCTTCGCGCGGGGCGAGCCCTTGGCCGCGACGGCGAGGGCGTTGGCGGCTTCCGGGCCATCCAGACCGGCGTCGAGGCCGACCGCCGCCAGCTCCAGCGCCACCCCGTCGAGGGCGGCGGTCAGGGGGGCGGAGTCGGCGAGGACGGCGCCCCTGAGCACGACCGAGGCGGCGCCGCCCTCGAGGTCGGCCAGCACAGCGGCGTTGACCGCCGCGGCCTCGTCGCCCTCGACCAGGGTGCGCAGGTCCCAGGCCCGGCCCTCGGCGTCGGACGGGCGCGGCGCGGACAGCGACTGGACCCCGGTCGCGGCGCCGTACAGCGGCCGGACCGCCAGGTGGTCGGGGTCGAGGTGGATCAGGCTCTCGATCGGGCGGTCCTTCAGCGCCTTCTCGGCGAGGGCCTTCCAGTCGGCGGGGGACGGGGTCGCAAAGGTCATGCGCCTCCAATGCCCGGACGGGCGCCCCGGGTCCAGACGAGGGCCCCGAACCGGACTCAAAAACAGGGTCCGAAGAGTCCGAAGAGTCCGGATAGTCCGGAGAGTCCGGAGAGTCCGGAAAGGCCGTTTCATCCGATCGCTGGAGCGACCCTAACACGGGCCTGCGTCAAAAACGGTCGCATCCATGCGCCACCAGATCGGTTGCGGTCAGCGGCGTCCCGCCTACATCCAGAGCGAACGCAGCAGGAGCTCTCCGATGGCCGACCTCTCCGCCTTTCCGATCACGCAGCGCTGGCCGGCGCAGCATCCCGACCGGCTGCAGCTGTATTCGCTGAACACGCCGAACGGGGTGAAGGCCTCGATCATGCTGGAAGAGATCGGCCTGCCCTATGAGCCGCATTTCATCGACATCATGAAGGACGAGACCTGGGGGCCGGAGTATCTGTCGCTGAATCCCAACGGCAAGATCCCCGCCATCCTCGATCCCGACGGCCCGGGCGGCAAGCCGCTGGCCCTGTTCGAGTCGGGGGCCATACTGATCTATCTGGCCGAGAAGACGGGCCAGCTGATCCCCGCTGACGCCGCCGGCCGCTATGAGACGATTCAGTGGGTCATGTGGCAGATGGGCGGGCTGGGGCCGATGTTCGGCCAGCTGGGCTTCTTCCACAAATTCGCCGGGCGCGACTACGAGGACAAGCGGCCGCTGCAGCGCTATGTCGCCGAGTCGAAGCGGCTGCTGGGCGTGCTGGACGCGCGGCTGGAGGGCCGCGACTGGGTGATGGGCGACTACAGCATCGCCGACATCTCGATGCTGGGCTGGGTGCGCAATCTGGTCGGCTTCTACGAGGCGCGCGAGCTGGTCGGCTTCGATGCGTTGAAGAACGTTCCGGCGTGGCTGGAGCGGGGTCTGGCGCGGCCGGCGGTGCAGCGCGGGCTGGAGATACCGAAGCGGCCCTGAGCCCTCAATAGCCGATGAGGGTGGGCAGGGCCTGCCAGGCGATGGCCAGGGCCGAAACGCCGCCGCCCAACAGCGCCAGCTGGTCGCCGAATCCCTCCGGGGCTTCGGCGGCGGCGGCGCGGCGCACCCGCCGGGCGGCCACGACGGTCAGAGCGAGGGCGGCCAGCAGGCAGGCGGCGCTGAACGCCAGGGCGATCATGCGCCAGGTCAGGTCATCGGCCCGGCTGACCACATCGGCGAGGCTGGCGATGGCGTAGACGCCCATGAAATGGATCGTCCAGACGATCAGTCCGCCCAGCATCCAGAGCCAGCGTCCCATGCTCAGCCCCCCGGGAACAGCCGGATCAGCATGGTCGCGATGGCGCCCTGCCCGGCCGAATAGACGATGAACAGGGCGATGATGTCGCCGGTCGTCGGCCGGTCGGCCTGCATATGGCCGAACAGGCCGCGCAGCACGATGTAGAAGCCCATGATGCCCACGACGACGGCGAAGAAGCCCTGCCAACCCAGCAGGGCGTAGACGGTCGCGCCCTGGGCGTCGACCTCCGGCCGCAAGCCGGTGTCGAGCCAGGCGCGGACATCCACGCCCGTGGAAGCGATGATCAGCGCCGCCGCGGCGACCATCAGCAGGGTGGCGAACAGGCCGCTGCGTCGGCGGTCCAGCCGCAGGGTGCGGCACGAGGCCCAGGCCAGCAGGGCGGCGGCGGCATAGCCGGCGAGGACGACGGCCATCGACGCCAGTTCGGGCGGCGGGGCCCACATGTCCGGGTTCCGGCTCCACAGGAAGATGTAGCTGAAGCCCATCAGGGCGGCGACCATCCCGCCGACCACCAGGGTGATGACGGCCGCCCACCAGCCGTGGCTGGACGGGCCGGTCATATAGGTCGGGACGATGATCCCGGCGCCGATGTCGGCGGTCCTCTGGGGATGCGGCCGGTCGAGGAACCAGCACCACCGGATCATGCAGTAGAGCGCCAGCACGCCGCTGACCATCGACGGGACATAGGCCTTGATCGTCAGCAGCAGGAACAGGCCGGCGGTGAAGACGGCGGCCCACAACGGCCAGGCGGACGGCTTCGGAATCCGCTGCAGATACTGGGGTTCGGCGTTAAGGACCGAAGTGACCATGGCCTCGCGATCGCCGAGGGCGGTGTTGGGCAGGAAGAAGCGCCCGGCCTCGACATCGCGAGCCAGGGTCTTCTGTTCCCACAGCGGATAGCGGCTGGTGATGATCGGGATCGAACGCACGGAATAGAGTCCGGACGGAAGCCACTCGAGGCCCGGGCCGCCGTAGACATTGCCGGCGACGCGGCCGAAGGGGCGGAAATTCCGCGCCATGTCGATGATCCAGATCAGCACCCCCAGGGCGAAGACGAAGGAGCCCGCGGTCGAGAGCATGTTGGGAATCTCCCAGCCCCGGTCCGGCAGATAGGTATAGACGCGCCGGGGCATGCCCATCAGGCCGGTCAGATGCATCGGCAGGAAGGTCAGGTGCATGCCGGCGAACATCAGCCAGAAGACCCATTTGCCGACCCGTTCGCTGAGCGGTCGCGCCGAGCTCATCGGCAGCCAGTAGTAGATGGCCGCGAACAGGGGGAAGACCATGCCGCCGATCAGCACATAGTGCAGGTGGGCGACGATGAAATAGCTGTCGTGGGCCTGCCAGTCGAACGGCACCATGGCCACCATGACCCCGGTCAGGCCGCCCATGGTGAAGATGGTCAGGCCCCCGAGGATGAACAGGCCAGGGGTGTTGAACCGCATCTTGCCCGAGGCGGCCGTGGCGATCCAGGCGAACACCTGCACCCCGGCCGGGATCGACACCGCCATCGACGCCGCCGAGAAGAAACTGGTCGAGATGGTCGGCATGCCGGTGGTGAACATGTGGTGGGCCCACACGCCGAAGCTGATGAATCCCGTCGCCAGCATGGCCAGCACCACCAGGCGGTAGCCGACCAGCGGGGCCCTCGCCACGGCCGGAATGATGGTCGACATGGCCCCCGCCGCGGGCAGGAAGATGATGTAGACCTCGGGGTGGCCGAAGAACCAGAACAGGTGCTGCCACAGCAGCGGATCGCCGCCCTTCAGCGGATCGAAGAAGGCCCAGCCGAACGCCCGCTCGAGCTCCAGCAGGGTGCTCGACAGGATGATCGACGGAAAGGCGATGATGATCATGCAGGCGAAGATCAGCATGGCCCAGGCGAAGATCGGCATCTTGTCGAGGGTCATGCCGGGGGCGCGGTTGCGCAGCACCCCGACGATGATCTCGATGGCCCCGGCGATGGCCGAAATCTCGATGAAGCCGATGCCCAGCAACCAGAAGTCGGCGTTGATTCCCGGCGAAAACTGGATCGAGCTGAGCGGCGGATACATGAACCACCCGCCGCTGGGGGCGAGGCCGAAGAACAGCGAGGCGAAGAAGGCCAGGCCGCCGATCAGATAGGCCCAGAAGGCGAACGCGCTGAGCCGTGGATACGGCAATTCGCGCGCGCCGAGCATCTGCGGCAGCACCAGCACGGCGAGGGCCTCGACGGCCGGCACCGCGAACAGGAACATCATCATCGTGCCGTGCACGGTGAAGAACTGGTTGTAGGTCTCCTGCGGCAGGAAGCCGTTCATCGGCACGGCCAGCTGGGTGCGCATCAGCACCGCCAGGGTCCCCGCCAACACGAAGAACAGCAGCGTGGCGCCGACGTAGTAGACGCCGATGAAATTGTTGTTGATCGCGGTGAACCAGCCCCAGCCGCGCGGCCCGGCCCACTGCGCCTCAAGCGCCTCAAGCTCGCCTTCCGGGCGTTCGCCGGTGGTCGGGAAACGCTCGTAGAGGGCCGGATCGAAGCCGGTTTCGCTCTTTTTCACTTCAGGCTCTCGAGCCAGGCGGAGACATCGCGAAGCTCCTCGCCGGTCAGCACCGGATAAGCCGGCATGCGATTGCCGGGCTTGATCGCCTGGCTGTCGGAAATCCAGCCGGCCAGGGTCCCCTGGTTGTTGGGCAGGATGCCGGCGCCGAGGGTGCGGCGCGAACCGACATGGCTGAGATCTGGCCCGGCGAGACCGTTGAAGGCCGTTCCGTTCACTGTGTGACAGGCGCCGCAGCCGGCGCTGTCGAACACCGCGACGCCGGGATGGGGCAGGCCGGCCGACGCGGCCGGGGCGGCTTGCCGCGCCAACCACGCCTCGAACTCGCGCGGTTCATGGGCGACGACGACCAGCCCCATCAGGGCGTGGGGTCCGCCGCAGTATTCGGCGCACTGGCCGCCATAGACGCCGGGGGCGTCGGCCTGCAGCCGCATCAGGTTGCGGCGGCCGGGGATCATGTCGACCTTGCCGGCCAGCCGGGGCACCCAGAAGCTGTGGATCACGTCGGCGGAGTCGAGCTCGAACACCACCGGCTGGCCGGCCGGGATGTGCACCTCATTGGCGTCCTGGACGCGCTCGACGCCATTGGCGTCCAGATAGGCGACGCGCCACCACCACATCTCGCCGGTGACGCGGACCCGCATCTCGCCGGGCTCCGGCTCCTGGGTCAGCTCCGAGGTCAGGCCGAGGCCGTAGACCAGCAGGGCGCTGAGCACGACGGCCGGGAAGGCGAGGCCGCCGATCCAGATCAACTTCTCGCCGCCCAGTCGCTGGCGCCAGCGGCGCGGGCCAAACAGCGCCACGCCGAGGGCGATCAGCACGATAACCAGCACGGCTCCGGCCATGGCGAACAACACCCACGACAGGGTGTTCAGCGGCCCGGCGAACGGGCCGGCCGGATCCAGCGCCGGCGGCGGCCAGCCGGCGAGGCCCTCGGGCGCGGACCGGTCAGCGCTCATCGAGCGTATAGAGGTAGGCCGCGATGTCGCGGGCTTCGGCTTCGCTGATCGGGCTGGGGGGCATGCCGGTGTCGGGCGACAAGGCCGGCGGATCGATCAGCCAGGCCGTGAGCACATCGGGCTGGTTGGGCAGGCGGCCGGCGATCATAGGCCGGGCGGCGAATCCCTCCAGCGGCGGGCCCGTCAAGCCGTTGGGCCAGGCGATCCCCGGGATGGCGTGGCAGGCGGCGCAGCCGACGCGCTCCATCACGGCGAGACCACGCGCGGGATCGGCCCCGGCGATGGTTCGCGCCGGTATCGACGTCTCTCCGCACGCGCCCAGCAGGAGCGTCGCCAGCGACACCCACACTCCCGCGCTCATCCTGTTGGTTGATCTGGTCAGCCATCCTGCCCCTTTCGGGGAACAACCCGCGCTTAGCGTCACGGTTCCCGCGAAGGAACCGCAAAGCTCGTCTGGTGTTGGTCTCGCGTGCGCATTTTCCCTTTCCTCCTCGCCCTCACGGCCGTCGCGGCCTGCTCGCCCGCGACCAATGAGACGGGCGAAGCCTTCACCGCCACCGGCGAGATCATCGCCATGAGCGGCGGCGAGGGCGGGCCGGCCAACGCCTGTTTCAGCTGCCACGGCCTTGACGGCGGCGGCGACGGCGCCAGCGTGCCTCGCCTCGCCGGCCTGGACGTGGGGTATCTGCAGAAGCAACTGTCGGACTACGCCAACGATCTGAGGAGCGATCCGGCGATGACCCTGATCGCACGCCGGCTGGACGACGAAGACCAGCGGGCCGTCGCCGCCTGGTACGCCGCCATGACGCCGCCCTCTATGATCGCGACGGGGGCCCCGGCGCCGGACATCTATCTGCACGGCGATCCCGCGCGGGGCGTAACCGCCTGCGCCAGCTGCCACGGGCCCGAGGGGCTGGGCGTCGGCGCCGGCAATCCGGCCATTTCGGGCCAGCCCGCGGCCTATACGGTGGATCAGTTGCAGCGTTTTCAGCGGGCCGAGCGGCGCAACGATCCGCGCGGCGTCATGACCGACGCGGCCGCCGGCCTCACCGATGACGAAATGCGGACCATAGCCGCCTGGCTCGAGCGCGCACCCACTGCTCCGCCGCCAGCCAGCGACGCTGCCAGCGCGAGCGCGGCCCGGACGGCTGCGGAAGGATCGGCAGCATCCCGTGAACCACGTCGTCCCGGTCGATGAAATGGTGCTTGAGCGCGGCTCCGACATGGATCGGGATCAGCGCCACCAGGGCCAGGATCAGACCCCAGTGCATCCACTCCGCCACCGCCTCGATGCGCCAGCGCTGAACGGCGGCGAGGTCGCCGAACGGCATCAACGGCCACGGAATGAAGCCGACCAGCGACAGGTCCTGCTCGCGCGCGGTGGCCGAGATCATCGCCCAGCCGGTCAGGGGCAGGCCGAACAGGCAGGTGTAGAAGACATAGTGGGTGGCGTGGGCCGCCATGCTCTCCCAGCCGGGCTTGTCGGCGTCGTTGATCGGCCCCGGGGCCAGGGTGCGCCAGGCCAGCCGCGCCATCACCAGCACCAGCATCAGGACGCCGATCAGATAGTGGAGGTCGTGCGCCGCGACCTTGTCGCCGCCGACCGGCAGCCGGCCCATCCACCAGCCCCAGAACAGCTGGAAGATCACCAGCGCCGCCATGGTCCAGTGGAACAGGATCCCGACCGGCGAATAGCGGCCCTCGTCGGTATGGCCCGCCGCCCATTCGAGGACGTTGCCGATCAGGCGGTCGATCATGCGGGGCTCGCGTCGGGATCGGCTTCGGAACGGGCGTCGGGTCCGATCCAGCGGCCCAGCACCAGCAGGGCCGCGGCCAGATAGACGGCCGCCGCCGGGGCCCACATGATCAGGCCGGCGGCCTGCTGGTCCTCCAGCGGGCTCAGACCCCAGGCGGCGGTGGTCAGGAAATGCGGGGCGTAGACCGGCTGGCCGGTGAAGGTCAGCAGGGCGCCCAGCAGGCCCATGGCGACCATGGCCAGCAGCAGGGCGGCGACGGCGGCGGGAGCCGAGGCGCGACGCACGCCCATCCAGAACCAGACCGACGATCCCAGCAGGCTGACCTGCATCAGCCAGTAGAGGCCATCATTCGACAGGGCTGCGCCATAGGCCGTCGGCGCGTGCCAGGCCCAGAACACTGCCGCCTGCACCGCCGTGGCCACGGCCAGCGATCCGACCCGCCCGCGCGGCAGGGCCCAGGCGATCAGCGGGGCCGATACCGCGACCAGCAGGACGTGGTGCACCGTGCGCGCCGCGAACAGGCTGGAGCTCAGGGCGCACAGGGGCGAGACGAAGATGATGGTCAGGACCAGCAGGGCCGCGGCCCCGAGGACCCGTTCCCGCCCCGAGGTCCGCAGCAGGACCAGCCCCAGCCCCAACGCCAGGGCGGCGAGCAGCACGGGGTCGAGGTTCCAGCGCGCCAGCCACTCGCCCGGCCCTGGACCCGGCCCGCAGTAGGGCGCCCAGATCTGTCCGCCGCCGCTCATCGCTCGGGCAGCGCCCAGGCCATGACGTAGTCGCCCGGCGGGGTCTCCATGAAGTGGTGGCCGCCGGCCATGAGCACGAGATACTGGCGGCCGTCCTGCTCATAGATCATCGGCCCGGCCTGACCGCCGGCCGGAAGGACCTCGGACCAGACGGTCTCGCCGGTCTCGATGTCGATGGCGCGGATCAGGTCGTCGGTGGCGGCGGCGACGAAGATCAGTCCGCCGGCGGTGACCACCGCGCCGCCGTTGTTCGGCGTGCCGATGTCGAGCGGCAGCATCGAGGGGATGCCGAACGGACCGTTCTTGCGCGCCGTGCCCAGCGGCCGGTCCCAGACCGTCTGGCCGGTGCGGATGTCGATGGCGCGAATGCCGCCGTAGGGGGGCTGTTTGCACAGCATGCCGGTCGACCCCATGCGCCAGCCGGCGTTGACGTCGATGGCGTAGGGGACGCCGACCTGCGGATCGCCCGCGCCCTCGGCGCCGCCCGACTCGGCCCGCGGATCGCCGTGGGGGACCCAGCCCTTGGCGTCAGCCTCGGCGCGCGGGACCAGCCGGTTGTAGTTGGGCATGTCGTTGTAGTTGGCGATGATCCAGCCGCGCCGCGGATCGACCGCCACCCCGCCCCAGTCGGAGCCGCCGTTGTAGCCCGGATACTGGATCCAGCGCCGGTCGCTGGTCGGCGGCGTATAGATGCCGTCGTAGGCGGCCTGGCGGAAGCCGATGCGGCAGATCATCTGGTCGATCGGCGACATGCCCCACATGTCGCGCTCGGTGAGATTTCGTTTCGCCAGGGTGTGGAACAGGGAGAACGGCTGGGTCGCGGCGCGCTCCTGCGGCTCGACGCCGCCCTGGGGGGCCGGACGCTCCTCGACCGGGGTCAGCGGCCGGCCGGTGCGGCGGTCGAGGATGTAGAGGTCACCCTGTTTGCTGGGCAGTATCAGGGCCGGGACCACGCCCGCGGCCGTCGGATAGTCGATCAGCGTCGCCTGGGAGCCGAGGTCGTAGTCCCACACATCCTTGCGCACCGTCTGGAACGACCAGGCCGGGCGGCCGGTGTTGACGTCCAGCGCCACCAGCGCCGTGGCGTAGCGGTTCTCGGCCTCCGAACGGTCGGCGCTGTAGTAGTCGGCGGCGGAATTGCCCATCGGCAGATAGACCAGCCCCAGCTGCTCGTCGCCCGAGGCGGTGGTCCACATATTGGGGGTGCCGCGCGTCCAGGTGTCGTCCCCGGCCGGGCGGCCGGTCAGGTCGGGCCGGGTCATGTCCCAGGCCCAGCGCAGCTCGCCCGTGACGGCGTCGAAGCCCTGGATGACGCCGGACGGCGCCGAGTTGTACTGGCCGTCCAGCACCTGATGTCCGGTGACGATCACGCCCTGGACGATGGTCGGGGCCGAGGTGATCGAGACCATGCCGGGGATGACGTCGCCCATCCCGACCTTGATATCGACCGCGCCATTGGTCCCGAAATCGGCGCAGGGGCGGCCGGTGCGGGCGTCGACGGCGATCAGCCGGCCGTCCAGCGTGCCTTCGATGATGCGCGTGGCGCAGGCGGCGGTGGCGGCGGGGGTCGCGGGCGCGGGGGTCGCCGGCGTCGGGGTGTCGCCAGCGGTGGCGGCCGGCGCGGACGCGCCGGTCTCATGGTAGGCCACGCCGCGGCAGGCGGCGGTGTAGGGGATCCAGTCGTCCGAAACCTGCGGGTCATAGCGCCAGCGCTGGCGGCCCGTCCGGGCGTCGAGGGCGATCAGGATGTTCCGCGCCGTGCACAGATAGACCGTGTCGCCGATCTTGAGCGGCGTGGTCTCGGCGCCCCACTTCTCTTCCGGCGTGTCGCCGGTGCGGAAGGTCCAGGCCCGCTCCAGCTGGCCGACGTTGTCCGGGGTGATCTGGGTCAGGGGCGAATAGCGGCGCGAGGCTTCGGTGCCGCCGTAGGCCGGCCAGTCGGCGCCGGCGGCGCGGAGCGAGGGGTCGGACATGGCGGCGAGCGCGGCCGCCGGCACGTCAGTGGGCTGCATCGGCCGGTTGGCCTGGGCGACGACGACGCCGGAGATCAGGGCGCCGATGACGAAGACGGCGGCCCCGCCGAGGGCGAACCGCGCGCCCCTGCGCGTGTCCAGCACCGGCAGGGCGGCGATCACCAGCGCCAGCAGGACGGCGGGCGCGATCACGCGCGGCACCAGGGCCCAGCCGTTAAGCCCGACTTCCCACAGCGCCCAGAGGACGGTCAGGACGAACACGCCGATGTAGATCCAGGCGCCGAGGAGGCTCAGGCGCCAGAGCATGACGCCGGAGGCGACCAGGCCGAGCCCCGCCAGCAGATAGTAGGGAGAACCGCCCAGCGACAGCAGCCAGACGCCGCCGCCGGCCAGCACCAGGCCGATCAGCGCCAGCAGCACCGCAAGGATTCGCACCGCGATGACCCCAAGGCCGCTGCTTTTTTCGACTCTCGGCATGACTCACCCCTGTCCAGCTTCACCGCAATGAACCGGCGGGGAGCGGGCGGGTTCCGATTTTTCCGGGTCGGCGTCGCGTATCAGGAACCGCGTTCGCTTTCGGCCCGGGTGGAGGCGTCGTCGCCCGAGCCGGATCCCGGTCCGCCGGCGGAGGGCGGCCGGGGCGATTTCTGCCGCGGCGCCGCGGCGTCCTCGCCGACCCGCTGCTGTCCCAGGCCGCCGTTCTGATGGACCAACCGGCCCTTGTCGGTGGCGTTGCGGACCCCCATCAGCGTCGCCCGCCCAGTTCGCGCTGGAGTTCGCGGAAGCCGGTTCCGACCCGGGCGACGGCCAGTCGCGCCGCTTCTGGCGTGACGGCGAAGGTCGTCGCCAGCCGCTGCACCTCTGCGTCGTCGACCGGCAAGCCCGCGCCGGGGGACCACCCCGTTGGGTCCGGCGCCGGCGTATTCGACACGGTTTCCATGGCTCGGCCCTCCTCAGACCTGTGATGGAAACTCGGGGCGAGGGTTTTGGGTCCAGTGTCGGGTCTCCGACACGGGCGGCGCGGCGGGCGGCGGCGCGCGCGGCGGAACTCCGCCTCCGCCGCGCCGTTGGCTCGGCATGACCCGCAAACCCGACGACAAGACCCCTGCCCGAACCGCCTCGCGGTCTTCCGGCCTCGTCGTCGGCGGCCAGGGCGGTCCCGAAGAGGAGTTGCTGGAGTCGGGGCAGGAGGAGGTCTTCTCCCGCACCGAGGTCGAGAGCGGCCGGATCGAGCATCAGGCGAAGGCCGGCGGGTCCAGCGACGCGGGCGGCGAGCGCAAGCGCCCAGCCTGACCTCAGGCGGCCTGACGCGCTCCCGCCGCCGCCGCGATCAGCGGCTCGAACAGATGACGGGCGAGGTGGCGCACCACCGGGACCGCGACCCCGTCGCCGGTCAGGTGGTAGGCGTCGCTGTAGTTTCGCGGCAGGGCATAGGCGTCCGGCAGGCCCATCAGCCGCGCCGTCTCCCGCGCCGAGATCAGCCGCGACCGCACCCGCGGACCGTCGACGACAAGGATGATCTGGCGACTCGACCCGCCGCCCGGGGTTCGCAGGCAGCCGGCGACATCATCGAACCGCACCTCGGCCCGCTGAACCTTGGTCCCGCCCTCGACCCGGGTCCGGCGGTAGACGCCGCCGACCATGCGGCGCCCGGCGCGTCGGGCCGCCTCGACCTTGGCGGCGTTGACCGGCGACATCTGATCCAGCAGCCGTTTGGTCTCGGCCTGGTTATGCCAGCCGACGCTGTCGGGCGCGTCCTCGATAAGGTCGGCGAAGGTTTCGACCCGGCGCGCCGGCGTGGGCGGGTTCCACCACAGCAACCGATCCCGCACCGCCTCCGGCAGGGCCGCCGTCGCCCGCCGCACAGCCCGGGTGTGGAACGGCTCGACCGGCTCCGGCGACAGCAGTTGCGGCGCGATCCCGACGCCGTCGCGCACGCCGAGGACGAACAGCCGCGGCCGGCTCTGCGGCACGAACAGCTCGGCGTTGATGACCAGGGCCCCATAACGGTAGCCGGCTTCGGCGAAGGTCCGGCAGATGGTCTCGAAATCGCGCCCGCCGTGCGAGGTCAGGGTCCCGCAGACGTTCTCGACCGCGACCAGCGGCGGGGCGCGGCCCTGATCGATCAGGCCGCGGATCACATCCCAGAAGGCGTGGAAGGCGCCGGAGCGGGCGCCGTCCAGCCCCGCGCCGGTTCCGGCCAGCGACAGGTCCTGACAGGGGAAGCTGCCCCAGACCAGGTCCGGCCGGCCCGGCAGGGCGGCCGCGTCGAGGGCGCGGATATCGCCGACGGTCAGCTCGCCGCCCGTGCCCCAGTTGGCCTGGTAGGCGAAGCCCTTGCGGGCGTCGAAATCATTGGCGAACAGGCAGGTCCAGTCGGCACCCAGCCCGGCCCGGACCATGCCGCCGCCGGCGAAGAACTCATAGAAGCTGGGCAAGCGATCCCCGAATCTGCAGCGGCCCGAGGGCGACGCACTGGAGTGTAGGGGAGGAATGGTGGACGCGACAGGGATTGAACCTGTGACCCCCTCGATGTCAACGAGGTGCTCTCCCGCTGAGCTACGCATCCGCCAAGACGGTTCCGGACAGGTCCGGAACGGGAAGGAGCGGTCTATAACCCCACAGGGGCGCGGACCGCAAGGGCGAAACCGTGGCGATTCGATCTCAGGATCGTGGCGCCGGACTTGGGGCTCAGGCGGCCGCCACCATCCGCTCGACCTCGCCGACCAGGTCGCGCAGATGGACCGGCTTGGACAGCACCTTGGCCTGGGGGCTGGCCTGGGCGGCCGACAGGGCGACGGCGGCGAAGCCGGTGATGAACATGATGCGGATGCCCGGCTGACGGGCGGCGGCGACGCGGGCCACCTCGATGCCGTCGGCGCCGGGCATGACGATGTCGGTCAGCAGCAGGTCCCAGGGGCCCTGGTCGAGGGCGTCGATGGCGTCATCGCCATTCTCGCAATCGACCACGGAATGGCCGGCGCGTTCGAGCGCCCGGGTCAGGAACCCGCGCAAGGAGTGGTCGTCCTCGGCCAGAAGAATGCGCGCCATGTCTGTTTTCGCCCCGTCTTGTTGCCCGAAGGCTAGACCGGATCGGTAAACCCGCCATGAAAATCCCCCGCGCGGCGAGGCGGAGGAGGCGCCCGACCTGTGGATCAATGCGCGAAACAGGCTAAGGAGCGGCCATGGCGGACGGTCCCGAACCCACCACAGAGCCGGCGGCGTTCACGGTCGTCGCACCCGCGACGCCGTCCCGGTTCGTGTTCGCCTCGCCCCATTCGGGACAGCACTATCCGGCCGACATGGCGGCGGCGGCGGGGCTGGAGGCTTCGAGCCTGCGCAGCGCCGAGGACGCCCTCGTCGACCGGCTCATCGCCCCCGGTCTGGAGCGCGGGGCGACGCTGCTGGTGGGCGGATGGGGCCGGGCCTATGTCGATCTGAACCGCGATCCGGAGGACCTCGATCCGGTCCTGGTCGAGGGGCTGGAGGGCCGGACGGCCTCGCCGCGGACCGCAGCCGGCTATGGCGTCGTACCGCGCCTGACCGGCGACGGCCGCCCGCTGTATGACCGGCGGCTGGGGCTGGAAGAGGTTCACGGCCGGCTGCGGCGGGTGCATGCGCCCTATCACGCCGCCCTCGACGGGTTGATGCAGGCCGCTTGGACCGCTCATGGCGAGGCGGTGCTGGTCGACTGGCATTCGATGCCGTCGCGGGCGACGCGGGGGGTCGGCGGCGCGCGCGGGCCGGATGTGGTGCTGGGCGACCGGCATGGCTCGTCGTGTTCGGCGGAGCTGACCCGAAGGCTGCGCAAGGCCTTCGAGGCCCTCGGCTGGCGGGTGGCGCTGAACCAGCCCTACTCGGGCGGCTGGACCACCCAGATCCAGGGGCGGCCGGCCGACGGCTTTCACGCGGTGCAGATCGAGCTGAACCGCGCCCTGTACCTCGATGAGGCGACGCTCGAGCCGGGCCCGGGCTGGTCGCGCTGCGCCAGCGGGGTACGCCGGGTGATCAATGATCTTCTGACCGGACCGCCGGGCTTCACCCGGACATAAAAAAAGCCGCGCCCGAAGGCGCGGCATTAAAGTCTTTAGGGAGGAAACGCCCAGGAAGGGCATGACGCCCGGAGGCGTCGAAAATCAAGCTAGTGTGCGGTGCACAAATCGTCAACCCGATATTTCGCACCCGCGTTCACGCCGTGTAACGGCAAGCTTCTTCCGTATCGTGGTCAGGTAACCGGTTTCAACGGTGTATTTCACCTCGGGACGTGGGCGTGTGCGAAACAAGCTCACCGTTGGGTCAGGTGCGGCTCCAGCAGGCGGCGCGTGGCGCGCACGGCCCGCGCCGCCGGCGAACCGACCTGGCGCCAGACCAGCAGGCAGAAGACCACCGCCACGCCGAGGGCCAGCCAGTGCGGTCCGAACAACCAGGCCGAGGCCGCGAGGGCGAAATAATAGCCGCGCACGCCCTGGCTGAAGGCGCTCAGCGCGGGATTGAGCAGATTGGCCGCCGCCTCGCCCAGCGCCACCCGATCCGCCTCCGTATGGACCTCGGGCGCGGCTCCGATCAGGGCGAGGGCGTAGTTGAGCTGGCGAATCGACCAGATGAAGTCCAGCAGGCCGCGAGCCAGACAGACCAGCACCAGGGCCAGCTTGGCCTCCAGCACCCGGACCGGCACGGCCTCGGCCCCGACCGAGGCGAATCCCTGCAGCGCCTGCTCGCCGCCGAACAGGACGCTGGCCACGGCGGCGATCAGCAGCAGATTGGTCGAGGCGAAGAAGCCGCCGGAGTTGATGGTGTGGCCCATCAGCTGGCTGTCGACGATGCGCACCTCGCGGTGGGTCATGACCCGCATCCACGCCCGCCGGACGATGATCATGTCGTCGTTCAGGGAGCCGACGCGCCGCGCCAGCACCGCCAGCAGGGGCCCGTAGCCCAGCCAGCACAGGAAGAAGAGGCCCAGCGCCAGACCGTTCGAAATCGTCATGACCGCTCCTTTTCGCGCCCCGGCCCGTCGTGCCGCGTGGAACCGTTCAGGGCAAGTCCGCCTTGCTTCGGACGTGGCGCCAGCCTATCACGCCCGCCTCCCTGTATCGCACTGCACCATGGACGAGACCCGTCATGAACATCGACGCCATCCCCGCCGGCCCCAACCCGCCCTGGGACGTCAATGTGATCATCGAGATCCCGCAGGGCGGCCTGCCGGTCAAATATGAGATGGACAAGGCCTCGGGCGCCCTGTTCGTCGACCGCTTCCTGCACACGGCGATGTACTATCCGGGCAACTACGGCTTCATCCCGCACACCCTGTCGGACGACGGCGACCCCTGCGACGTGATCGTGCTGAACCCGACGCCGGTGGTGCCGGGCTGCATCATCCGCTCGCGTCCGATCGGCGTGCTGAAGATGGAAGACGAGGCCGGCGGCGACGAGAAGATCCTCGCCGTGCCGGTCGACAAACTGAACCCCTACTACACCGACATCGCCAGCTACCGGCAGCTGCCGGCCATCCTGGTCGAGCAGATCGAGCACTTCTTCACCCGCTACAAGGATCTGGAGAAGGGCAAGTCGGTCACGGTCAAGGGCTGGGGCGACGCCGGCGAGGCCGCCGAGCTGATCGCCATCGGCATGCGGGCGCATCAGGACAAGCTGAAGGCCAAGGCCGCCAACGCCGCCTGACGCCGTCGCTGCGGGGCTGGATCAGTCCCGCTGGACGCACATGGCCACGCCCATGCCGCCGCCGATGCACAGGGTGGCGAGGCCCTTCTTGGCGTCGCGGCGCTTCATCTCGTGCAGCAGGGTGGTCAGGATGCGGGCGCCCGAGGCGCCGATCGGGTGACCGAGGGCGATGGCCCCGCCGTTGACGTTGACCTTGTCCGGGTCGAGGCCGAGTTCGCGCAGCACGCACAACGACTGGGCCGCAAAAGCCTCGTTCGACTCGACCAGATCGAGGTCGGCGACGCTCCAGCCGGCCTTTTCCAGCGCCTTGCGCGAGGCCGGGATCGGGCCCGTGCCCATCACCGCCGGATCGACGCCGGCGGTGGCCGAGGCGACGATGCGCGCCAGCGGCTCGAGCCCGCGCGCCTTCGCCTCATCCGCGCTCATCAGCACCAGGGCGGCGGCGCCGTCGTTCAGCCCCGAAGCGTTGGCGGCGGTGACGCTGCCCTCCTTCGAAAAGGCCGGGCGCAGCTTCTCCATGGCTTGGAGGGTGGCGCCGTGGCGGATGTATTCATCCTTGTCGACGACGACGTCGCCCTTCTTCGAGGCGATGGTCACCGGGGCGATCTCGGCGTCGAAGCGGCCGGCGGTCTGCGCCGCCTCGGCCTTGTGCTGGCTGGCGACGGCGAAGGCGTCCTGGTCGGCGCGGCTGATCTGGAACCGTTCGGCGATGTTCTCGGCCGTCTGGCCCATGTGATAGCCGTTGAAGGCGTCCCACAGGCCGTCGCGGATCATGGTGTCGATGAAGGCGAGGTCGCCCATCTTCTGACCGCCGCGAAGCTGCTGGGCGTGCGGCGCCTGGCTCATGCTCTCCTGCCCGCCGGCGACGACGATACGGGCGTCGCCGAGGGCGATCTGCTGGGCGGCGATGGCCACCGCGCGCAGGCCCGAGCCGCAGATCTGGTTCAGGCTCCAGGCCGGGACCTCTTTCGGAATGCCGGCCCCCATGGACGCCTGGCGGGCCGGGCCCTGACCGGCTGCGGCCTGCAGCACATGGCCGAGGATGACCTCGTCGACCTCATTGGCCGCGACACCGGCGCGTTCCAGGGCGGCGCGAATGGCGACCTCGCCCAGTTTGGAGGCCGGCAGGCTGGACAGGGCGCCGAGGAAGGAGCCGACCGGGGTGCGGGCGGCGGAGACGATGACGACGTCGGTCATGGGAAAACCCGGGGAGAAGCCTTGGGGAGGGCCTGCATCTAGACCCATCAAGGCCCCGCCGCCAGAACCGCGGCGCGGCGGAGGGATTGTGGCGCCCGCGCCGCAGCGCCCCGTTATCCTTGCCCGTTCAGGCGAAAGTCATCGATCCCGCCTAATATGCCGGGAACGATTGACGGCGCGGTCCCTTGAAAGGCCCATGCTCATGCAGATGAAAAAACTGGCCCGGCACGTCTGCACGCCCGACGAGCTCGACATGGTCGAGCACTATCGCACGCCCGCGGAAAAGACGGCCGATCTGGTCGTCCACGTCGTCGGCCTGACCCTGGCGGCGGTCGGCGGCATTGTGCTGGCGGTGCTGGCGGCGGTCTATTCCGGCATGGGCGCCGTCCTCGCCACGGCCGCCTACGCCCTGTGCCTGATCGCCATGCTGACGGCCTCGACCGTATACAACCAGACCCGCCCTTGCGCAGCGCGACCGATCCTGCGCCGGCTCGACGAGGCCGCCATCTTTCTGATGATCGCCGGCAGCTACACACCCTTCACGACGCAGAATTTCGAGGGCGCCTGGTCGATCGGCTTCACCCTTCTGGTCTGGACCGTGGCCCTGGGCGGCGTGTTCGCCAAACTGATCGCGCCGCGCATTTCGGACGCCTTCTGGAGCGCGGTCTACATCGGTTTCGGCTGGCTGGCCGTGCTGGCCCTCAAGCCGTTGATCGACACCGTCCACCCGATCGCCCTGGGCCTGCTGGTCGCCGGCGGCCTGATCTATACCGCCGGCGTGTTCGTTTTCATCAGTCCGCAAGTGAAGTTCCGCCGGGCCATCTGGCACGGCTTCGTGGTCACCGGCGCGATGACCCATTGGGCGGCCGTGCTGGTCGGCGTGGTTCTGGCGCCGGCGACGCTCGGCTAGACATTCCCGTCCGCAGCGCAGCATAGTGCCGCGTTGCAACAGGATCGGGGACCCAGCGTGGCCGACAAGAAGCCCGGCGTCGGCGATACCGTCGTCATCAAGAAATACGCCAACCGGCGGCTCTACAACACCGCCACCTCCGCCTATGTGACGCTTGAGGACCTCGCCCGTATGGTGCGCGAGGGCGTCGAATTCGTCGTCTATGACGCCAAGACCAACGACGACCTGACCCGCCAGATCCTGACCCAGATCATCTTCGAGGAAGAAAGCCGCGGCGAGGCCCTGCTGCCGGTCCAGTTCCTGCGCCAGCTGATCGGCTTCTACGGCGGCCAGATGCAGGGCGTGCTGCCCAGCTATCTGGAAATGTCGCTGGACAGCTTCAGCCGTCAGCAGGAGCAGATGCGCGGCCAGTTCTCCAAGGCGTTCGGCGCCGCGCCCGGGGCCGGCCTGCTGGACGAAGCGGTCAAGCGCAACATGGTCATGTTCGCTGAGGCCATGAAAATCTGGCCCGGCTTCAACGCCGCCGGTGCCGCGGGCGCCGCGCGCTCCGCCAGCCCGGCCCCGGAACAACCGCCCGCCGACCCCCTCGCCGAGATGCGGCGGCAGATGGACGAGATGCGGGCCCAGCTCGACAAGCTGTCCCGACCGCCCGGCAAGGACGACTGACGATGACCGACGAGGTCCGCCCCGTCGGTCCCGTCCAGCGACGCGACGAGCGCCGCGAAAACGAGCGCCGGTCCGCCGAGCGCCGCGCCGGCTCCGCCTCGCGCGCGCTGGTTCCGGTCGACGTCCCCGCCGAACCTGCCGCCCCCCCGGCAAGACCTGCCCCGACGCCGCCCGGCGACATCTCGGCCGCCGCCTTCGCCGCCCAGGTGATCGGCCAGACCGGCCAGCGGCGCGGGCTGAAGGGCGGCCCGCCGGTGCTGGACGCGGCCCGCTCGACCTATCTCGGAGCCAACTACGCCGGCGTGGCGGAGCGCCGGCCCAAACCCGGCAAGGCCACCGACACCGACGTCTGAGCCTTGCGGCACGGTCCTTGCTGACGACAGGCGCAAACGCCTCCGTCCGGGACCACCGCCATGCTGACCTTTCTCGCCCGCACCGTCGACGTCGCCGTCGTGGCCCTGATCTTCGTCGCCTTCAGCTGAGCTTGCGCCCGGGTCGCGGCGGGGCTAAGCCCCGCCTCGTCATCGGGGAGTAGCCGCCCGCATCTCCAGCGGGGTTCGCGTCAACATACTTCCTCTTCCCGGAGAGGATGGCGCGCAGGGCCTTCGGGTCTCGGCAAGACCGCTGGCTTCGCAGGGTAGCTTCCACGCGGGGGCCCGGCTGCGAACGCCACAGGTCTGTCCGCCGACGCCCCCGCGCACGAAGATGTTTTGGACGCCTTCCTGATCTCGACCGGCCTCGTCTCCATCGCGGAGATCGGGGACAAGACCATGCTGCTGGCGATCATGCTGGCGGCCGCCTGGCGGCGACCGCTGCCGATCCTGCTCGGCATTCTGGTCGCCACCCTCGTCAATCACGCCTTCGCGGCCCTCGCCGGCACGGTGCTGGGCCATTTCATGGAGGGCGAATGGGTGCGCTGGGCCGTCGGCCTCGCCTTCCTTGGCTTCGCGGGCTGGGCCCTGATCCCGGACCGGTTCGAGGAGCGGCCCGACACCACCGAAAAGACCTTCTCCGGCGTCTTCTGGACCACCGCCGCGGCCTTCTTCATCATCGAGATGGGCGACAAGACCCAGGTGGCGACCGCCGTCCTCGCCGCCCAGTTCCAGTCCCTGCCGCTGGTGGTCGCCGGTTCGACCCTGGGCATGATGCTGGTCAACGGACCGGCCGTGCTGCTGGGCGAGGCCGCGGCCCGAAAACTGCCGCTGAAGTGGATTCGGGCGGCGGCGGCGGCGGGTTTCGCGGCGACAGGGCTGTGGGTTCTGCTGGCGGGCTGATATAGGGCGGCGGCCCCTCCCCTGCAGATTTTGACCGATGTCCCGACTTCTCCGCCTGACCGCGGTCGCCATCCTGCTCGTGTCCCTGATCGCGATGATCGGACCGTTCGGCGGGGTCGAGGCCGCCAGCGGGGTCTGGGACAAGGGCGCCCATTTCGTCGTCTTCGGCCTGATCCTGTGGAGCTTCGGCATTCTGTTCCGCCGCCTGCCGAGGCTGATGGCGGCGGTGCTCGCCATCTCGCTGGGCGGCGCGGTCGAGGTCGTTCAGGGGCTGGTGGGTCGGGACGCCAGCTGGGGAGACCTGCTGGCCGATGCGCTCGGGATCGCTACCGCTCTGCTGCTCTGGGCGACATGGCGCCGATTCCGGCCCCGAACCGCGCTGCAACCGCCCAGGTCCTGATCCGCCGCCCGGCTTGCGTCTCGCGATCAAGAGGAAGTGATCCGCGGGCCTGGGCGAGACGACCGGCCCCCGGACTAGGGGATTGCCCTCATATATGCAGCCCGGGTTTGTTTACCCTTTTGGCCGTACCACTTTCACGGGATCGGGCCGGGAGGGTCTTGGGTTTGCGGGGTCGCTGGCGACTGTTCAGGCATGAAGCGGGCCGGGCTGCGGGCCCGCCTCCGTGGACCTATGTCCTGCTGTTCGTCCTGTCGCAGCTGATCGGCCACTGGAGCGTCTCGACGTTCAGTGCGGTCGTCGTCTGGCTGTCCAACGGCATCCTCGTGGCGGCCCTGCTGCAGCTGCATCGGCGGCCGGCCATCGCCGTCATCGCCGCCTGTCTGGCCATCAACCTCTTTTCGAACAGCGTTCGCGGCGATCCCGGCGTCTTTCTCTGGTTCAACGCCCTGCTGAATCTCGGCCTGGCGATGCTGGTCGCCGTCCTGACCCGCCGGTTCTGCGGCGCCGCCCTGGACATGCGCCGACCTGTCCGACTGATGCAGTTCGCGGCGATCTGCGCCGTGTCTGTCGCGGTCGCCGCTGTCGCCGGAAGCCTGGTGGCGACCCTCGTGTTCCGGCCCTCATTCGCCGTCTGGCTGTTCATGGTCCAGTCGTTCTTCATTGTCGAGCTGACCGGCCTGCTGCTGGTGACGCCGGTGCTGTTGTTGTTCGCCCGGGGCCATCGGTTCGCGGGCACGGCTCCCGCCCGATGGCCCGAGTCCGCCGCACTGATGGCTCTGGTGTTCGCCGTCTCGACCCTGGTCTTCTGGCAGGGCGACTATCCGATCCTGTTCCTGACCTTCCCGCCCATGCTGCTGATCGCCCTGCGCCTGTCGCCCGGCATGACCGCGGCCGCCCTGTTCGGCCTCGCCTTCGTCAGCGGCGTGGCCACCCTGACCGGCCATGGGCCGATCCACCTCGCCCGCCTGGCCGACATCCCGAGCCTCGAGACGATTCCGCCGATGTTGCGCAAGCTCGGGATCTTCAACCTCTATCTGCTGATCATGGTCGCCACCGTCCTGCCCCTGTCGACGATCATGTCCGAGCGTCGCCGGCTGGAGGCGCGGTTGCGCGCCCGTACGGTGGCGGCGCAGGAGGCCCGGCGGTTCGCCGAACACGCGGCCGACGCCCGTTCGCGTTTTCTCGCCATGATGAGCCACGAGCTGCGCACGCCCCTGAACGGCGTCGCCGGTTTCGCCGACCTGCTGGCGGCGCGTCCCGGTCTCGACCTCGAGGCCGTGCGCCACGCGCGCCGCATCCGCGAATCCAGCGACGGCCTGCTGGTGCTGGTCGAGGACATTCTGGACTTCGCCAGCGGAGACACCGAACTGGCGCCCGAAGCGCTGGACCTCGCGGCCGTGGCGCGCGAGGCGACGGCCCCCAGCCGGGTCTCGGCCGACGCCCGGGACATAGAGCTGACCATCGACGACCGGCTGCCGCCGCACGCGCGATTCATCTGCGACCGCCGCGCCCTGCGACAGGCCTTGCAGCCGTTGATCGCCAACGCCATCAAATTCACGGTCGAGGGCGGCGTCTGCGTGCGGCTGGACCGGGCGGGGGACGGGGTGGTCATCCGCGTCTCCGACACGGGCTGCGGCATCGCGCCGGACCATCACATCGAACTGTTCCAGGCCTTCTCCCAGGCGGACGCCTCCACCAGCCGGCTGCATAGCGGCGTCGGACTCGGCCTCGCCCTGGTCGCCCGCCATGTGCGTCGCCTCGGCGGCCGGGTGGAGCTGGACAGCCGGCCCGGCGAAGGGTCGACCTTCACCCTGCACCTGCCGCTGGAGCGGGCCCCCGACGCCCCGGTCGAGACCGTGGTTGAGGACGACGTCGAGGCCGCGGCCGCGTCGCCGGATGTCGTCCCAGCGGCGAGCCCTGCCCCTCCCCCCCGCGTACTCGTCGTCGACGACCATCCCGTCAATCGCGAGGTCGCGAGGATCATGCTGCAGGCCTTCGGCTGCGAGGTCGTTGAGGCCCGCGACGGCTACGAAGCCCTGCAGGCGGCGTCCGATGAGGTCTTCGACCTGCTGCTGATGGATGTGCGGATGCCGGGCATGGACGGGCTTGAGACGACCCGTCGCGTCCGGTCGCTGCCCGACGGTCGGGGAGACGTCCCTATCGTCGCCATAACCGCCGACGCCATGCCCGGGGATGTCGTCCGCTGCCACGCCGCCGGCATGAACGCCCATCTGGCCAAGCCCGTCAGCCAGGCGGCGCTGTTCGCCGTCGTCTCGCGCGCCCTCTCCGGCGACCTGCCGCTGGCGGACGCGCTGGCGGACGCGCCGGCGGCGTCCGCGGCCTAGCCGGTCCAGGCGCCCGCGAAGCCGAAGGGGGGTCCGACCCAACCACGGCCAGCCAACGCGCCTTGCACTTTACATTTCAAAGTACTTCGCGTAAGACTGCTCCACGTTCGAAGCGCGGCCCTTCCGGCCGCCGATGACAGGGAACCCGCCGATGATGACCGAGAAGCTCGAAGACCCCGCCGCCGACATCGCCTGGATGCGCCGGCTCGCCGAGGAAGGGCAGCGCGCGCCGATGCAGGGGGCGTCCATTCTTTTCGGGGCGGGCCTGATCTACGGCGCGGCCAGCCTGGTCCACTGGGCGATCATCAGCGGGGCGGTCGGTCTGGACACGTCTGCCCTGAGCTTCGTCTGGCTCGGCGCGACGGTGCTGTTCCTCGCCCTGCTGGTGGTCGCTCTGGCGGCGATCAAACGCGCCGGACGGGTCGAAACCTCGGCCAATCGCGCTTCGGGCACGGCCTGGGCGTCGGTCGGCTGGGGCATCTTCGCGATGTCGACCTCGATGGCCGTGCTGGGCCTGCGGATGGGTGAGGACGCCGCCCTGGTCGGCGCGGCCCTGATCCCGTCGGTGATCATGGTCTTCTACGGCAGCGGCTGGGCTGTCACCGCCGCCATGCAGAGGTCGAGGACGCTGTGGGGACTGGCGGTCGCCTCGTTCGCCGCCGCGCCGCTGCTGGCCGCCCTGACCGGCACGGCCGAACAGTATCTGGCCTATGCCGCCGCCCTGTTCCTGCTGATGGCCCTGCCCGGCTTCCTGCTGATGCGGGCGGCGAGGGGCTGAGGGTGGCGGACGATTTCGACATCAACCGTCTCGACGAGGTCATTCACGGCCGGGTCCGACTGGGCATCATGGCCGTGCTCTCGGGGGTGGAAACCGCCGACTTCAACACCCTGAAAGCCCGCCTGCAGACGACCGACGGCAATCTTTCGGTGCATCTGCGAAAGCTGGAGGACGCCGGGTTCGTGGCCGTGACCAAGCGGTTCGAGGGGCGCAAACCCCTGACCGAGGCGGCGATGACGCCGGACGGTCGCCGGGCGTTCGTGGCCTATCTGGACGCCATGCAGGGTCTGGTCGGGCCGAACGGCACCCGTCCCTGAGCGGGACGGTGGGAAGCGTCGCGGGGCTGGGCTAGACAGGCGGGATGACCGACCGCCTGCATCGCTTCGACGCCCTCGACAATTTCCGCGACTACGGCGACTACGCCTCGGCCGCTGGCCGCCGCATAGCCGGCGGCCGGTTGTTCCGTTCCGCCCATCACGCCCGCGCCAGCGAGGCCGATCTGGAGCGGCTGGCCGGGCTGAACCTCGCCGCCGTGGTCGATCTGCGCCGGCCCGGCGAGCGCCGCGACCAGCCCTCCCGCCGGCCGCCCGGCTTCGCCGGCCAGGTGATCGAGAGCACCCACGACGACGGCGGCGAGGCGCCGCACATCACCTTTCTGAAGACCGCCGACCTGACCATCGACGCCGGCCGGCGCTTCATGACCGACACCTATCGCGAGCTGGCGTTCGATCCGGCCCACATCGATCTGTTCTCGCGCTATTTCCGCGCCGTCGGCGAGGCTGACGGGCCGGTGCTGATCCACTGCGCGGCCGGCAAGGACCGCACCGGCCTGCTGGCGGCCCTGACCCATCATCTGCTCGGCGTGCACCGCGACGACATGGTCGAGGACTATCTGCTGACCAACGCCGCCGTCGACCTGGCCGGCCGCGCCCCGGGCATCGCCCGCCAGCTCGAGACCATGACCGGCCGCCCGGTCGCCCACGACGCCGTGGTCGCCTTCCTCGGCGTCGAACCGGTCTATCTGGAGACCGCCATGGGCGAGATCGCCGCCCGGCACGGGTCGGTGGAGAGCTATCTGGAAGAGGCCCTGGGCGTCGACGCGACCCTGCGCGACCGGATCGGTGAGCGGCTGACGGCGTGATCGAACCGTTGACCGGCGTCGAAACGCGCGTCCGCCCGTGGCGCGAGCCGCTCGCCGTGGCGACCGGCCTGCGCCACCGCGACGGGGCCCTGGCCCTGCTGTCCGACGGCGGACCGCTGGGCCGCTGGTCGTTCGTCGCAGCGGAGCCGGACTGGACCGGCGGCGAGGGCGGCCTCGACCGGCTGCGCGACCCGGCGCTGGCGCGGGATGTGGTCGGCCTGCTGGCCTATGACGCCGGCGCCCGCCCGGCTACGGGTCCCCGCCCCCAGGTCTGGCCCGACCTGATGCTGGCTCGCTATCCGGCCATGCTGGCTTTCGACCACCGCGAGCAGACCGTCACCCTGACCGGGCGAGGCGTCGACGCGGCCTCCGCCGTTATCGCGGCGGATCGCGCCGAGGCGTGGCTGGCGATGGCGGTCGACGCCGCGACGCCCGCGCCCCCGGCGAGTGCCGTGCACGCCGAGACGTCCGCCGACGCCTATCTGGACGCGGTCGCCGATGTCGTCGCCCGCATCGCGGCCGGCGACCTGTTCCAGGCCAACATCGCCCGCGCCTGGTCGGGCGAGCTGCGCCCCGGGGCGGATCCGTTCGACGTTATGCTGCGGCTGGCCGACCGGGCCGCCGCCTACGGCGCCTTCTGGCGACTGGCCGACCGGGCGCTGGTCTCCAACTCGCCCGAACTGTTCCTGACCTTCGATCCCCGCAGCCGCCGGATCGAGACCCGGCCGATCAAGGGCACCCGCCGGCGCGACCCGGCCCCCGCCCGCGACGCCGCCCTCGCCGCAGAGCTGGAGGCCAGCGCCAAGGACCGGGCCGAAAATCTCATGATCGTCGACCTGATGCGCAACGATCTGTCGCGCGTGGCCGAACCCGGCTCGGTGGCGGTGGAACGCCTGTTCGAGATCGAGAGCCACCCGACCGTGCACCATCTGGTCTCGACCGTGACGGGGACGGTGCGACCGGAAGCCGGCGTGGCCGACCTGCTGGCCGCGACCTTCCCGCCAGGCTCAATCACCGGCGCGCCCAAGCATCAGGCCATGAAGGTCATCGCGACCCACGAGCCGCCGCGCGGACCGTGGTGCGGCAGCCTGTTTCACATCGGCGGAGACGGCGCCCTGACCGCCTCGGTGCTGATCCGGACGGCGTCATTCGAACGGTCGGAGAGTGGCTGGCGCTTCCGCACCCTCGCCGGGGCGGGCATCGTCGCCGACAGCGACCCCGCGTCAGAACTGGCCGAAACCGGGGTCAAGATCCTCGCCCTGCGCGAGGCGCTCGTCGGCCCCTAGGTCACCGGGCAGGTCGGACACCGCGTCATCTCCGACTTGCGTGGCCGCAGGTACTGACTTTGCTCGAAGCGCGTCAGGCCGGGCATCAGATAGTCGGCGGCGGAGTCATAGTCATAGGTCACCTCGGAGACGATCAGGCTCTGCCCCTCGGTGATGAGGTCGGCGGGGATGTCTATGGCGGACCCGGTGGCGCGCGCGGTCTCGCCCTCGCCCCGGCTCCGGCTCCAGTCCACCCGCGCCACGCCGCTGCTCAGCGTCACGCTGGAGACGCGCTGGCGCAGGGTCGCGGTCGGAAACGGGGCCATGATCAGACCGCCGATATCGAAGATGTCGTCGACCGTGGCCGGCGTGACGGTGTCGTTCTGGGACACGAGGTCGGCGACCATGGACGAGACATGGCCCATCCGCTTCTGGGCCATGAAGCCCTGACAGAACTCGGTCATGCCCATGTAGAAGGCGATCATGACGGGCGCGATCAGGGCGAACTCGATCGCCGAGACGCCCCGCTCGTCGCCGGTCAGTCGCCGGATGAGGCTGCGCTTCATGGCGTCGGCGCCGGGGCGGGGGCGGGGGCGGGCTGGCCGGCTCCCGCCGGCTCGTTGCGGAAGGCCGTCGTCGCCGTCAGGACGGCCGTGCCGTCGTCCAGCCGCGACAGGCCCTGGGACAGGAAGGTGGTCAAAAGCGGATGGCGGTACCAGACCCGCACCAGCATCAGATTGCCCGGCGACCCATTGGTGTAGGTCAGACCGCTCTCGTCGAAGGTCGGGCCGCTGAGGGGGTCGGGCGGGTTGACGTTGAACTGCGGAATGACCCTGACGTCGACCGTCGCCCGCGTGGCGCATTCATCGGCGAAGACGCTCATCCGGCTGCAAAGGTTCGCCCTGAACTGCGTCGCGGTCATGCCCTGGGCGCTGGCCTGGCCGGTGCGAACCAGCCGGCCGGTCTCGATCGTACCGTTCTCGAGCAGCGAGTTCAGGATGAAGATCACCGCGACTTCAAGGATGGCGAAGAGCATGAAGAAGAACGGGAGGGCGACGATGGCGAATTCAACCGCGGCCGCGCCGTCGCGCGCTTGCAGAAGCTTGCGACAGAACCGCGCCGCCCTGCCATGGCCGCGACGGGTCATCGATCAGTTGCCGCTCGCGGTCGCCGCGCCGCTGGTTCCACGCACCGAGGGCGAACACGAGGCCGCGCAGGCCATCTCCGTGGCCTGGCCGCCGCGCCAGACGCGGACCCGGCCCGCGCCATCGCCCGCGGTGACCACCACCTGGCTCTGGAACAGGGTGCGCCCGATCGCGTCCACGGCGACCACCTCGGTCACGCCGTAACCCTTGCCGGTAATGTAAAGCGTATTGGCGTCGACCACCGTCACATCGGCGATCTCTGGATTGCCGACGATGACCGAACCGGCGGCGCCGCGCAGCTGGACACGTTGGGCCTGGTCGATCTCGACGCTAATGCGGCCGGACTGCGCCATCGCCAGACCCGGGCCGGCCAGGGCGACAGCGGCGGCCAGGACGAGAAGCAGGCGTTGGGTGCGGATCATGGCGAGGGTCCATAGACTGGGCGCGCGCGAGCGATAGCGCGACCGCGAACCTGCCAGCGAAGTCTCAACAAAGTTTGAAACGCCGCAGCGAATACTGGGCGAGCCGTCAAGCTGGCCTGGTTCGTGCGTATCTCCGGCAGTCAGCCCGCCAAAGTAAATCTTGCGCTAACCATGGACGGCGACCGGACCTTAACCCGTCTGGCCGATAACCACGGTGCGTTTTGGGGGTCAAGCGGGCTACCGGCTCCCCCCGCGTTGTTAGCTCGCTTGCTCTTATCAAAGGGAATCATGACCATGACCATGAAGAAGTTCATCTCGAAATTCATGTCCGACGAGTCGGGCGCCACCGCCATTGAGTACGGCCTGATCGCGGCCCTGATCGCCGTCGTCATCATCGCCGCCGTCACCGCCCTCGGCGGTGAAGTCGCCGCCACCTTCGGCGACGTGACCACCGCCATGCAGACGCGTCCGTAAGCGCACTGCAGCCTGAACGAGGCCGGGGGCCGGAGCGGAAACGCTCCGGCCCCTTGCTTTTGTGCGCACCGGCAACCCGACCTTAAAGATCGTCGGGCACAGTGGACGAATGGACGTCCTGCAACTGAGCCTGCTCGCCCTCTTTCCGGCCCTGGTCATCGCGGCCGGACTGACAGACCTGACGTCCATGACCATCCCGAACTGGATCTCGGGTGTGCTGATCGCGGGCTTTTTCGTCGCCGCTCTCGTGCTGGGGCTGTCGCCGATGGCGATCGCGGCTCACGTCGGGGTCGGCCTCGCGGCCCTGGTGGCCGGCGCCATTCTGTTCGCCCTGAGATTCCTCGGCGGCGGCGACGCCAAGCTTATGGCCGCGGTCTGCCTGTGGCTGGGCGTCTCGGGCTGGAGCCCGTTCGTGCTGTGGACCGCCGCCATCGGCGGTCTGTTCTGCCTCGCCCTGCTGGTGGCCCGGTCGCACGCTCAACCGCTTGTCGCCGGCGGGCCCGGCTGGATCGTGCGCCTGATGGAGCCCGGCGGCGGCATTCCCTATGGCGTCGCCATCGCCGCGGGCGCCTTGCTGGCCTGGCCGGCTTCGCCGTTGGTGACCGCCGCGTTCGCCGGATGACCGGTCCGGCCGCGGATGGATAGAGGTTGCAGGCACTTAGGCCCGCGTTAACCCGCGCCCGGCATGTTCGTTAACGGTAGGGGGCCGAAGGACCGATTCACGGGTCCGGACGGCCCTGCCGGAGACAGCGGATGAAGCCTGCCCGTATCATCGTGATCTGCGTCGCCGCCGTGGCCGCCATCGGGCTGGCCCTGGTCGTGCGCGCCATGGGATCGCCCTCGAAGGCGCCGGTCGCCGTCGCCTCCGCCGCCGCCCCGGCCCGGCCGATGGCCAAGGTGCTGGTCGCCGCCAAGGACCTGCAGGCCGGCCGCCGTCTCGACGATTCCGACATCGAATGGAAGGACTGGCCCGTGGACGAGGTCAATCCGGCCTTCATCACCGACGGCTCGGTCCCGATTCCGGCCGCCGAGGCCGCCGCTGCGGAAAAGGCGGACGACAAGCCCGCCGGCGCCGTCGCGGCCGTGACCCGCGCCGCGACCAATCTGGCGACCGGCGGAGCCAAGGCCGACTATCTCGGCTCGGTCGTGCGGGAGCCCATCCTCGCCGGCGAGCCCATCGTCCTGCGCAAGATCGTTCGCGCCGGCGACAGCGGCTATATGGCCGCCTATCTGGAGCCGGGCATGCGGGCCATGGCCATCAGCGTCACGGTCGAGACCGCCGCCGGCGGCTTCATCCTGCCGGGCGACCGGGTCGACGTCGTGCTGACACGCGAGAGCAATCTCCCCGGCGGCGGCGCGACCGAGGGCGACCGCGCCAAATTCACCTCCGCCACGGTGATGCAGAACATCAAGGTTCTGGCCATCGACCAGTCGACCCGCGCCGGCGACGACGAGCAGACCGTCATCGGCGCGACGGCGACCCTGGAAGTCGCTCCGCGGGACGCCGAAGCCCTGGCCCTGGCCAAGTCTGAAGGCGTTCTGAGCCTGATCCTGCGCTCCTATGCCGATACCGCCGGACCGTCCGGCCGGGTCGCGGCGGGACCGCGCCAGGCATCCGCCGTCCGCGTCTACCGCGGCGGCGATCCCGAAGTTGTGGTGGTCCAATGAAGCGCCCGCTGATGCGACTGACGGCCCTCGCCCTCACCGGCCTACTGGCGGCGGCCGCCGCGCCGGCATCGCCGGTCGAGGCCCAGACCCGCGCGGCCGTCTCCATGGGCGCGCAGTCACAGCTGATCAACCTGCCCCGCGGGTCTTCGATGGCCGTCGACCTGCCGGCCGACGCCCGTGACGTGATCGTGCCCAATCCGCTGGTCGCCGAGGCCATGCTGCACTCGCCGCGCCGGATCACCATCATAGGCCTCGCCCCGGGCGAGACCGACGCCGTGGTGCTGGACAATGCCGGCCGCACCATCCTGTCGCTGCGGATCCGCGTCGACGCCGGGGTCTCGGCGCTTCAGGACACCCTCAGCCGGATCATGCCGAACGCCGATGTTCGCGCCGAGGCGGTCAATGACAGCGTCATTCTGACCGGCACGGTGTTCAGCCCCGGCGAGGCCGACCGGGCCAGCCAGGTCGCGCGCGCCTTCGTGTCCGCGCCCGAAAAGGTCATCAACATGATGACCATCGAGGGCTCCGACCAGATCACCGTCCGGGCGCGCATCGTCGAGGTCCAGCGCACAGCCGTCAAACAGCTTGGCCTGGACGCCAGCGCCGTCCTGGCCAGCGTCGGCGAGGGGCTGTCGCTGACCCAGGTCGCCACCTTCGCCGTGTCCGGCAACCAGCTCGGCGGCGGCATTCTCGACTATGCGGACTCGGCTGGCGACGGCAGCAGTCTGAACGCCTCCCTGCGCGCCTTCGAACGGGCCGGCCTCGTCCGCATCCTCGCAGAGCCGAACATCACCACGGCCAACGGCGAGAGCGCGGAGTTCCTGGCCGGTGGCGAATTCCCGGTGCCGGTCGGACAGGAGTCCTCCCAGGACGGCGTCAAGGTGACGATCGAGTTCAAGCCCTACGGCGTGCGCCTCGCGGTGCGGCCGATCGTGCTGTCGCCGGGGCGGATCTCGCTGCAGCTTTCGACCGAGGTCTCGGAGCTGACGTCCCTGGGGGCCTTCACCCTCGGCGGCGGCACGGGCGGCGGCGCGGCACTGGTCATCCCCGGCCTGAGCGTCCGGCGGGCCTCCAACACCGTCGAACTGCCGTCCGGCGGCTCGCTGCTGATCGCCGGCCTCCTGCGGGAGGATACGCGCCAGAACATCGACAAACTGCCCGCCCTCGGCGACCTGCCGGTGCTTGGGGCCCTGTTCCGGTCGCGCGACTATCTGTCGGGCGAGACCGAACTGGTGATCATCGTCGAGGCCTATATCGTCTCGCCGACCTCGCCCGGCCGCATGCAGACGCCCGCCGACGGCCTGCGCATCGCCAATGACGCCCAGACCATCCTGTTTGGACAGCTGAACCAGCATTACGGCCGCCCGAACGTCGCCGCCGACGCCGCCGACGCCGGCTGGAGCGGCCCCGTGGGCTATGTGATCGAATGAGGCTCCCAACCATGCGCGCCCTCCTGCTGAGCCTGTCCGCGACGGTCGCCCTGGGCGCCTGCGCCACGGCCGCGAGCCCGGATACGGCGCCGCTGACGCCGCTGTCGCGCTATTCGCTGCGCGTCGAGCCGGGACTGGACCGCATCGCCCTGGCCGTCCACGACACCGGCCTGTCGCCCAGCCAGCAGGCCGCGCTCTACGATCTGGCCGGCCGCTATCTGGCCTCAGGCGTGGGATCGGTGCGGGTCGAGGCGCCCTTCGGCGACGATCCCGCGGCCGCGCGCCAGGCCTGGGCCGCGCGCTCCGCCCTCCAGTCCGCCGGCCTGCCGGCCGAGCGCATCGTCGTCGCCTCCTATGCCGCGCCCGATCCGCGAGCCCCGGTTCTGGCCGGGTTCGAAACTGTGCGGGCCGCGATCCCCAACTGCGCCGTCGAGCGCGGCGCCATGCACGGGCGGTTCTCGAACGAGGCCTCGATGGGGCTGGGTTGCGCCGTCAACGCCAATCTGGCGGCCCAGATCGCCGACCCGCGGGATATCGTCGGCCATCGGGCCACCAGTCCGGCCGACTCCGGCCGGGCGGCGGTGGTTTTCGACAACTATCGGCGGGGCGAGATGACCTCGGCTCCGCAGGAGACCCTGGTCGAGGGCCGTATCGCCCAGGCCGTGGAATAGCGTGATCATGAACAACGCCTTCGCCCCCCGGCCGGTCGAGGACTTCGAGGACGAGTTCGATCTCGACATGGGCTATGTCGCGTCCGGACCCGCGGCCGGTCACGCCCCGCATTCAGGCGACGAGGCCAGTGCGCCCTACGTCACGACTCCGGGCGCCACGGGCGCCGAGGAGACGGTCCGTCCGCCCTTGCAGTTCACGCCGCCGGCGGTCGCCCCCGCCGCGGCCCCGGCTCATGCCGGCAGGCCGGTCGAGAGCCAGATTCCGGCCGTGGCCGGCTTCAATCCGGTCGGCGACCTGGTGGCGGGGGCCTCGGCGGCCTTCTCGCCGCCTGTACAGAGCGGGGGCGGACCCGAAGTTTCCGTGCCGCGCATCGCCATTCACGTCTTCGCCGAACGCCAGGACACCCTGGCCGCCGCCGAACGGGCCGGACAGGACCGCCGGCTGTCGCGCGCCACCACCCAGATCCGCGTGGGCGGCGTCGCCGCCGCAGTCGAGGCCTATCAGCACGAGCCGACGCCGCCGCTGATCATCGTCGAATGTCTGAAGGACCCGCAGACCCTGCTGTGGGAAGTCGACCAGCTGGCCGAGGTCTGCGACGCCGGCACCAAGGTGGTGGTCGTCGGCGCCACCAACGACATCCTGCTGTTCCGCGAGCTGATGCGGCGCGGCGTCAGCGAATATCTGGTCGCGCCGCTCCAGCCCCTGCAGCTGATCGCGGCCATCGGCGGCCTGTTTTCCGATCCGGCCCAGCCCTTCGTCGGCCGCTCGATCGCCTTCGTCGGCGCCCGCGGCGGGGCCGGGTCCAGCTCGGTGGCGCACAACACCGCCTATGCCATGAGCGAGCGGATCGGCGCCAATACGGTGATCGTCGACTATGA
>JAHJNW010000112.1 GCA_018820665.1 Alphaproteobacteria bacterium
GTGCCAGACATCGTAGCGAGCCGGTTCCAGCTCAACAGCCGTAATGTCGCCGGTGATCCAATGCACCGCGGCGGCGGACATACCCAGACGGGACTTCGCCACGTCAATCGCCGCCGGGGAGATGTCGAGGACCGTGACGTCGCTGTAGCCCTGCGCGACGAGATCATCGACCAGCGTCGCTTCTCCGCCGCCCACGTCAATGATCGCGCTGCTGGCGGATGGCGCAGAGTCTGCAATGAGCCGTAGCGAAACCTCAAGATGGGGTCGATACCAGCTGACCTCTTCCACCGCCTTGTTCAGATAAACGGTTTCCCAATGCGTTTGATTAGACACCGCCGCCCTCCTGAGCCTTGCTTGTGAAGCTAGGGAACTAAACTTCCGGACGCCATATGATGACGTTCGTCAAGGGATAGGGAGCCACTTCGATGCGAAGAGGATGAGAGTGCGGTTGCCGAAGCTCACGGGCGCACTCAGCGCGACCATCATCTGCGGTTCCTGCTCGAATTCCGCCAGTCAGATCTCGGATGCGAGACCTGCGGCGCGGGCGATGATCGAGGGATACTTCACAAATGTCTCGATCACCTCGGATTCGGCGACGAGATCATCGTCCTGTGCGGATCCGTGCGCCTCGGCCCTCCTGGGGCTGGAAAGTTGGCGGGACCGCCCTGCGAGGGAACCGGCTGCGGGCTTCGACGGGGAGTCGGATTCTGGTCGCCCATGGTGCTCGCTATGACTACGGCGTAGGCGATTGAACGCCGTCATCCACAACACGATCGGTATGTTCAATGCCGGGCCGCCAGAACGTCGGTGCATGGCGATACAGAACGGCCAGCCCGCCCGTCAGAATAGAGATCACCAACGCCATGGCCGCGCCCATGCGTAGGACATCATCCGCCCCCGTCGAAAAGACCGCTACCGACAACGAGAGCATTGAGATCGCTATGAAGGTGATGATCGCCGGCCAGTTCGGCCTTCGCTCGAGTGCGGCGACCGCCTCCACCTTCGCAACCGGGATATCGCCGACCCGTTCCAGTGCGTCCGCCACGGCATCCTCCCGCTGAACCTCCGGGGTTTGCGTCTGATTCGGAAAGGGAACCACGCGCACGTCTTCGTCCATGGTCAGCGACTCCGGTTCTTCATTGTTTTGAAGGTCAGCGCCAGACGTTCGATGGCGTCCTTTTCATCTTCAGGCGCGCCTTCGAAGACCGCGCGGGTCAACTCGCAGATCTGTTCGGGTCTCGGCGCCAGGCCCGCCGCCCGAGCCTCGCGATCTACGGCCACAAGCAGGCGGCCAAACCGGGCCCAATCGAGTCCGGCGCCATATTGGCGTGGCCGATCACCGGGGCCGTGCAGCAGCCAGTGAGGGTCGATGCCGAACTCCTGGTGCAGAGCGTCCAGCAGCCAGATCGGAGGATCAGACTCACCGCGCTCCCATCCCAGATAGGTGCGGCGGGGGAAACCGAGCCGGGCTGCGAAGGCGGATTGATTGAGACCACTTTGCTGCCGCACGGCGATCAGCCGCCGGGCGATGCCAGGGTCTGGATCATTGATGGTTGCGGTGTTGGTATTTCGCACACTATGGTCCCTTAGCCGCACAAGATGGAGCCAAGGCGATGATAGACGACAAAAGGCATGCACGGATCAAGTCCGCTTTGAGTCTCAAACGCATCAGCCTGTCGGACATTGCCCGGTCGCTGGCTGTGACGCCCTCCACGGTGTCCATAGTGTCGCGCGGTTTCAGGCGCTCGCGGCGTGTCGAGCAAGCCATCGCCGACGCGCTGGGACAGCGTCCGGAAGAAATTTGGCCTGACCGCTACCGCAGTGGATCGGCTGATCACCACAAGGAGACCGCCATGCCCGCCCCCTGATCAAGCTTCACACAATCCACGCCTGAAAGTGAAAAGGCCCGCGCTCGGCAAAAGCGCAGGCCCTTTCGGAAGATTGGTTCGTCGTTTCCACAGCGACCCCGCCAATCTCCCCGAAAGCGTCATCGCCGTCAAGGAATCTCCGTCGCGTCAGCGCGACGGAGACCGCCGACGCGCGCGCCCCTTTCAGGCTCCCATCATCAAGAATTGAACAACGGGAGCTTCCATGTTCGACCCGCGAGGCCTGCTGCGCCTCATCCTCACCACGGCCTACGGCAATCGGCAGATCGGCCGCATGATCTGCTGTTCCTACACGACCGTCGCTCGCTACCGCTCGCTTGCCCTGGAGATGTCCCTGACAAGCGAAGGCCTTTGCGCACTTTCTGACAGCGATCTGATGCGCCTCTTCAATGCGGGCCGATCGGCGCCGATGGCCATTGGACAGTTGCAGCCAGACTGGGCGGCCGTGGCCGTAAAGGTCAAGGCCGGCCACCATCTCAAGGATTTGCACGACACCTACGTCGAGACGGCGGGCGACCAGCCGACCATCTCCTATCGCGATTACTGCCGCAAATTCCGAGAATACAACGTGGCGGCTCATCCGATCATGCGACAGCGCCACCGGCCTGGCGAAACCATGATGGTCGATTTCGCCGGGCTTCGGCCGCGCGGGCGAGACGATGACCCCGCCGACCGGGTCCCGTTCGAACTGTTCGTCGCGGTGCTGCCCGCCTCTGACTACACCTTCGCCTGCGTCACCCGTTCACAGCGTGCGGGCGACTGGATCTGGGCGAACGAGCAGGCGCTTCGGTTCTTCGGCGGCGTCCCGCAGGTGATCATCTCCGACAACCTCAAGGCCGCTGTGATTTCCCACAAGCGCGGACAGGCGCCTGAGATCAATCCGACGTTTCAAGCCTTTTGCGACCATCATGGAACGATCGCACGCCCCGCCAAGGCTTACAGTCCCACGCACAAGGCGAAGGTGGAGATCGGCGTGAAGCTGATTCAGCGCCTGTTGCGGTTGGCCCTCGCAGATCGCCCGGCGATGTCACTCGGTGAGATGAACGCCTTGCTGGCCAGCCTGCTCATCCGCCTCAACACCAAGGCGCTGCGGCGCGCGCCGGGAGAGTCTCGCACCACTCTGTTCGAGCAGTTGGACCGTCCGGCGTTGCGGCCTCTCCAGGCGGAGCCGTTCGCCTTCTTCGAGGTCAGGCGTCAGCTGCTCCTCGGACCAGACTATCACGTCATGCACGATCAGCGCCGATACTCGGCGCCGCATACCCTGATCGGGCAGCGGGTTGATGTGCGCGCGAACGCCGCCACGGTCGAGATCTGGCACGACGGGAAGCCGGTAGGCGTCCACCCGCGCCTGGCCGTAGCGGGCGAGGCCTCGACTGATCCAGCCCATATGCCACCTAACCATTTGGCGCGGCGCGCGGGGGAGGACGAAGATCTTGTCCTATGGTCCCGTCTGCATGGGCCCGGTGTTCAGGCTGTGGTCCAGGGCGAAGCTGGGCGTCCGTTCTTCGGCGCGGCCAAGACCGCCGTCTATCGCTCGTTTCGGGCCTTGGCGCACCGCGTCGGTCCGGTGAGGCTGGAAGCAGCCTGCGCCCGCGCCGTGCGGTGCGGCGAACCCCGACTGGCCCATGTGCGCAATGTCCTGGATCGGAATCTGGAGTTCACGGACCCGGCAGACTTCATCACGCCCAAAACAGCCGCTGCCGCGACGAATGAGAACGTGCGCGGTCCCGACTATTTCGCCGGAGACGAGTCATGAACACCACCCACATCATCGACAAACTCCGCGACCTCGGCCTCAACGGCATGGTGGAAGCGGTCGAGCATCACGCGGCCACGCCGGCGTTCGCCGATCTACCGTTCCACGATCGGCTAATGCACCTCTTGCAGGCTGAAGCGGCGTATCGTGACGACCGTCGCCTGAAACGCATCCTGAAAGCCGCCCGACTGAAGATCCCTGCCGCGGCCGAAGACATCGACTACCGCTCCGCACGAAACCTGGACCGGGCCCAGATGGCCGAGCTTCTGACCTGTACCTGGGTGCGCCAAGCCGAAAATCTGATCCTGACGGGCGCAACAGGGACCGGGAAGACCCATCTGGCGTGCGCCTTTGGCGGTCATGCCGCCCGCGTCGGTCTGACGGTTCGGTACTATCGC
This sequence comes from Alphaproteobacteria bacterium, assembly GCA_018820665.1. Lineage (GTDB taxonomy): Bacteria > Pseudomonadota > Alphaproteobacteria > Caulobacterales > Caulobacteraceae > Brevundimonas. Next base: position 4,041 of record JAHJNW010000112.1, read on the forward strand.
ACCCATCAACTGTTGGAGGACATGGCGATCGCCCATCAGGACGGCAGCATGAACCGCCTGCGCACGGCGATCGCCCGCTTCGACCTGTTGATCCTGGACGACTTCGGCCTGACGCCTCTGACGGAGTCGGGCAAGCACCACCTGCTGGACATCGTGGACGCCCGAACCCGATCGGCCTCAATCCTGCTGGCGGGCCAACTCCCGTTCAAGGACTGGCACGGCTACATCGACAATCCGATGGTGGCCGATGCCGTTCTCGATCGGATGGTCAACACCAGTCACCGGATCCAGCTGTCTGGTGAATCGATGCGCCGACTGACCTCGCCGGCGGCGTGATTCCAGGAGCCCGCGGCGCCCAGCCGGCGCCGCGGGCCGTCCGGCTGCGGAGTCCGCCGCTGACCAGCGTGCTCGTCATCCGGCGCCCAGCTTTGTGGCTCCCTCTACGACCGACGGATCAAGGTTCCCGACTCGCGCGCCGTCGCTGATGCGCCACCTCCGGACATTGGGTTCTCGCCGGGTTCCGGACACAAAACGGCTTTCAACCCTGGGCTTGCCCTAACGCCCGTCGTCCGTGCCTTTAGGAACCTCAGCTTCAGAGGCATGGTTCCCCGCGAGATCGACCTGTGGCGCTTCAGGCCGAATCCGGAGGAGCGACCGTGGCGCCGAGGGTCTCGCCGACGGCAATGAGGAAGGCGGTCAAGGCGGAACTGGGCGTCTCGCGTCGGGCGCTGAGGATCAGAGGCGACGAGACCGGCTCTGTGAGGCTCCGGAAGACGACCAGAGAGTGTGAAAACAATCCGACCGCGTCAGGGACGAGCGAGACCGCCTCCCCTGCCGCGACGAGAACGAGCGCGGTCTGAAGATCGGCGACCTCGACGATCTGCGTCGGTGCCAGCCCCCGGTCATGCAGGGTCGAGAGAATATGATCGCCGAAGCTGGGTTTCGCGTCGCGCGGGTAGAGCGCCAGGCGGGACTCGACCAGAGACGCCAGAGGGACTGTCCCAGTCGTGCCGGCGAGCGGGTGATCCCAAGGCAGGGCGACCACGAGCGGCTCCTCGATCAGCACCTCGCGCTGAATCATCGGATCGTCAATCCGGACCCGACCGATGCCGACGTCGATGAGACCCGCCTTGAGGGCGTCCGCCTGTTCCTGGCTGGTCAGCTCGACGAGAGAGAAGTCGCCGTCCGGCATGAGCTCGCGGTAGCGCCGTATCGTCTGCGGCAGTCCTCGTGGAAAGGCTGAAGGCGGTGCGCCCAGCTTCAGGCGGGGCCGCTCGGCCGTCGCCATGGTCCGCATCGAAGTCTCCAGCTGGTCCACCCGGACAAGGATCTGTCTCGCCTGCTCCAGGAAGGCCTGTCCGACCTCCGTCAGGCGCAGGGGACGCGCCGCCCTGTCGATCAGCCGCGCTCCGATCTCCACCTCAAGTTCGTGGATGCGCTGGCTCAGCGGTGGCTGGGCGATGTTCAGCCGCTCCGCCGCACGGCTGAAGCTGCGGGCGTCGGCCACGGCGACGAAATAGCGGATTCGCTTGAGATCCATCGTCCATCTTTAGCCTGTCGGCTATATCGTTTCGATATAATTCGTCTTCCGAAACGGTGTTTCCTCTCGCGTGAAGCGCGGGCGTAAACCCGCCTTGGCGTCTTCGCCTGCCGGCCCGGGACAGGCTGCGAGGCCGGGAGACGCGATCAGGAGACGGACCCATGCGCGACCCCGAAGGCGAGACCCTCACGAGTTCCAAGGCCCGTCCGGTCACCATGGCGGTCGCACGGCAGGCCCGATCGCCGCTCGTGCTCGAGAGCGGCGAGATCGAGGGGCCGCGCCCGGACGAGGTTCTGGTTCGGGTCGTCGCGACCGGCGTATGCCATACCGATATGGTCGTTCGTGACCAGGACTTCGCAGCGCCGTTGCCGATGGTGCTCGGTCACGAGGGCGCGGGCGTCGTCGAGGCCGTGGGCGACGCGGTGACCGAGGTCGTCCCAGGCGACCATGTGGTCATGACTTATATGTGGTGCGGTCATTGCCACACCTGCGAATCCGGTCACCCGGCCCACTGCGAGAACATGGGGCCGCTGAACTTTGGCGGCGGTCGCCTCGACGGCACCACCGCGACGAAAGACGCCGACGGACACGCTGTGCACGATCACTTCTTCGGCCAGTCCTCCTTCTCGACGTTCGCGCTCGCCAATGAGAAGAACATCGTCAAGGTCGACAAGGACGCGGAGCTCGAACTCCTCGGCCCACTCGGCTGCGGCATCCAGACCGGGGCCGGAGCCGTGCTTCAGGCTCTGAACGTCAAGGCCGGTTCCAGCTTCGTCGCCTTCGGGGCCGGCGCTGTCGGTCTGGCCGCCGTCATGGCGGCCCGCGTGGCCGGCGCGACGACCATCATCGCGGTGGACATCACGCCGAGCCGGCTGGCGCTCGCGCTGGAGATCGGCGCGACCCATGTCGTCAACAGCCGCGAGAGCGATCCCGTCGTCGCCGTGCGCGAGATCACCGGCGGCGGCGCCGACTACAGCCTGGAATGCAGCGGCCGCGCCGAAGTGCTCCGTCAGGCGATCGACAGTCTCGCGATCCTGGGCGCCTGCGGCATCGTCGGCGCGACCCGGGAAGGCACCGAGGCCTCATTCAACGTCAACGACGTCATGATTCCCGGCCGGCGCATCATCGGCATCGTCCAGGGCGACGTGGTCTCCAAGATCTTCATCCCTCGCCTTATCGCCCTGCACAAACAGGGTCGCTTCCCCTTCGATCGCCTGGTCCGGTTCTACCCCTTCGACCAGATCAACGAGGCGATCGCCGACTCCGAGAGCGGCGTCACCATCAAGCCCATCCTGCGCATGCCGGCCTGAGCCGTCGCCGCCTTTCAGGGAATTCCATCGTGCAAACGACGCTGACCATCGACAATATCGCGCGCAACGCCAGTTCAGGGCGCACTTTCGACCGACGCGGCCCCGTCAGCGACGCGGTGGTGACCACGGCGGCAGCGGCCACCGTCGAGGATGCGCGTGAGGCCGCCGCCTCCGCCCACGCCGCCTTCGCGACCTGGTCGCTGACCGGACCGACCGAGCGCCGTCGCATCCTGCTGCGGGCCGCCGACATTCTCGAGAGCAAGCTCGCCGACTTCGTTTCGACCATGGCCCTGGAGATTGGATCTCCCGAGGCCTGGTCCGGTTTCAACGTGATGGGCTCGGCAGCCCTGTTCCGCGAAGCCGCGGGCCTCGTCACCCAGATCCAGGGCGAGACCATTCCCACCGACAAGCCCGGCACGCTGTCGATGACCCTGCGCCAGCCCGTCGGCGTGATCTTGAGCATCGTGCCCTGGAACGGTCCGGTGCTTCTGGCGGCGCGCGCGATCGCCTATCCGATCGCCTGCGGAAACACCGTTGTCTTCAAGGCCTCGGAAAGCAGCCCCCGCACCCATGCGCTCATCGCCGAGGCCTTCTACGAGGCGGGGCTCCCCGCCGGCGTGCTCAACTTCCTGACCAATGCGCCCGAGGACGCCGCCGACGTCATCGACGCCCTGATCGCCCACCCGGCGGTTCGGCGGATCAACTTCACGGGCTCCACCCGGGTCGGCCGGATCATCGCCGAGAAGGCCGCCACCCAGCTCAAGCCCTGTCTGCTCGAACTCGGCGGCAAGGCGCCCTTCGTGGTGCTGGACGACGCCGACATCGAAGGGGCGGTCTCGGCCGCGATCTTCGGATCCTTCCTCTACCAAGGCCAAATTTGCATGTCGACGGAACGGTTCGTGGTCGATGAAGCGGTCGCAGACGCCTTCGTGGCCCGGTTCGCCGAGCGCGCCAGGGCCCTGCCTGTCGGCGACCCCGCGAACGGCGCCGCCTGCGTCATCGGCCCGGTGATCAGCCGCAGCTCGGGCGACCGCATCAACGCCCTGCTCGACGACGCCCTGGCCAAGGGCGCGGTGCTCGCGACGGGTGGACCGGCGCAGGGCGCGGTGATGCCGGCGACCATTCTCGACAAGGTGGCGCCGGGCATGAGCATCTATGACGAGGAGACCTTTGGCCCGATCACGACCGTCGTCCGGGTGAAGGGTGTCGAGGAGGCGATCCGGGTCGCCAACGACACGGCTTATGGCCTGTCCGCCGCCGTGTTCGGGGCGGATACGAGCCGGGCGCTCGCGGTCGCGAGCCGGATCGAATCCGGCGCGGTCCACATCAACGGCGCCACCGTCCAGAACGAACCCCAGGCGCCCTATGGCGGGATGAAGCAGAGCGGCTACGGACGCTTCGACGGCCGCGCCGTGATCGATCAGTTCACCGAGGTGAAATGGGTCACCATCGAGCCGTCAAACCAGCCCTATCCGTTTTGACCCGGGCCTTGTCGCTCGCTGATCGGCTGCCTCCCGCCCACCCTTTCGGTCGGCGGCCTTCACAACGCCTCGCGCGCTAACCCGTGTCCGTCGTCAGACGTCATGGCCCCGTTCTCGGGGTGGCCGCGCTCGGCGCTGTGATCGGATCCACCTTTCCGGTCGGGATGATCCTGGGCCAGGCGGACCTGGCCGGAGGACTGTCGGCGGCGGTCAACGACGCCTCGTGGAGCGTCACCCTCTACAACGTCGGCCAGATCGCCGGACTGCCGATGACGATGACGGCGGCGGCCGCCTTCGGACGGGGCCGGACCATGGCGCTGGCCGGGGCGGGCTTCGCCCTGAGCAGCGCCGCGATCGCCCTCAGCCCGGGCCTCGGCGTCTTTCTCGCGGCGCGGCTGCTGCAGGGCTTCTTCGGCGGCGCTCTGCCGGTTCTTTTCATGGTCATGATCATGACGAGCCTGCCGCCCGGTCGAAGCCAGGCGGGCGGGCTCAGCCTGTTCGCCATCGCCACCTCGGTGGGAGCCGGGTTCGCGGCCGGCCTGTCCTTCCTCCTGCTTGAGGCCGGGGGATGGCGAGGGCTCTTCTGGTGTCAGGTGGCGGTCGGCGGCCTCTACGCCGTCCTGGCCGCGCGCGCCCTGCCCCACGAGCGCGGCGACGCCATCCACCTGCGCCAGAAGGACTGGCCCAGCTACGTCTTCCTCTCCGTCGGGCTGGGGCTCCTCGTCGTCTTCTTGTCGGAGGGTGAGCGTCGCTACTGGTTCGACACCTGGTGGATCGCCGCCGCCCTGGCCTGCGGCGCGGCGGCGACGGCGCTTGGCGTCCGCGCCCTCGCCCAGGCTTCGCGTCCCTTGCTGAAGCTCAGCCTTCTGCGCCGTCCGAGCTTCCTCGGCGCCCTGCTGCTTCAGGCGCTGTTCAGGGCCGGCTCCCTGCTCACCCTGTCGACCATTCCGCAGGCGCTCATCCGGCTCGAAGCCTACGGTCTCGAGCAGATCGCCGGGCTTCTCATCCCCATGGCCACGGCGGCGGCGGCGGGCGCCCTGGCGTCCCATCTCCTCTGTGGACGGGGCCACTCGCGGGCGGCCCTGGCGGCGGGGCTGTTCGCCTGCGCGATCGCAGCGGGGCTCTGCACCGGGGTTTCCTCGTCCTGGGCGGGCGAGAACTACCGGATCGCGATCGTCATCGCAGGCCTGGGCCAAGGGTTGTTCTCGGTGGCGGTCATGCGCTTCGCCGTCCACGGCCTGGCACGCGAAGACGGCCCGACCTGCGCCGTCCTGTTCAACTTCGCCCGGCTGTTCGGACTTGTCGGCGGGGTGGCCCTGCTGGCGCGCCTGACGACCTTCCGGGAGGCCCTGCACGCGATCCGGCTGGCGGAGAGCCTTTCGCCCCTTGCGCCGGAACGCCGCGCCGAGATCGCCGCGCAGCTCGCGCCGTCCCTCTCGCCGCAAGTCGCCGGACGGGTGGCGCTCGGGCGGCTGTCCGCCGCCCTGACCAACCAGGCCTACGCCCTGACCTTCGCCGACCTCTTCCTCGTCCTCGCCGTCCTCATGACGGCGGCGGGCCTGCTGGTCTGTCTCCTGCCCCCGCTGCCGCGCCCGTCGGTCGCCTACATATCCGTGTCCCGATGACCCCTGCGATGAAGACCGACGCTTCCGCCCGTGGGCGGCTCCCCCCTGCGGTCCGCCGTCTGCTCGCGGGCGGCCTGGCGGTGTGCGCCCTCGGCGCGGCCGTGTTCCTCGCCTACCGGACCGTCCCGGTCATCGCGCCCTACATCAGCAGCGACAATGCCTACGTCAAAGGCGATCTGACCTTCGTGACGACCAAGGTGGCAGGCTATGTCGCCGGTATCGAGACCGAGGACGGCCAGACGGTCGCGGCGGGACAGATCCTCGTCCGCATCGATCCCCGCGATCTCGAATCCGCCGCCCGGGACGCCGAGGCCAATGTCGCGCGCCAGCGGGCCGCGGAGCTGCAGCTGCAAGCCCAGTCAGAGCTTCAGGGCGCCCAGATCGAGGTGGCCGACGCGGGGGTCGTCGCGGCCGAGGCGCTGATCCGCAAGACCGCGGCGGACCTGGCGCGAGCAACGACCTTGCGTGAGTCCGGCGCGGTCAGCGTGGCCTATTACGATCAGGCCCTTGCCGATGATCTCAAGGCGCGCGCCAGCCTGACCCAGGCCGAGGCGCAGGCAAGGCTGGCGCGCCGACAGCTGCTGGTGATCGCCGCCCAGAGCGACGGCGCGACGGCCGACCAACAGGGCGCGCAGGCCCGACTGGACAGAGCCCGCAACGACGCGGACGCGGCCGTCATCCGAGCGCCCCGGGAAGGCGTCGCTGTGGCGAGAAATGTGCGGGTTGGGGAGTATGTGGGTGTGGGCCAGCGGCTGCTGGCGATCGCGCCGACACAGGGGCTCTGGGTTCAGGCCAACCTGCGCGAGACCCAGCTCGGGAGGCTCCGCCCGGGCGACCGCGTCGCCGTGTCCATCGACGCCTTGCCCGGGCGGACGCTGTGCGGTCGGGTGGATGGACTGCCCGGCGCGAGCGGCGCCGAACTCGCCCTTCTTCCACCCGACAACGCCACGGGCAACTTCACCAAGATCGTGCGCCGCTTCTCCGTGCGCATCCTCCTCGATCCGGGGCAACCGGCCTCCGAACGACTCGCGGCCGGCATGTCGGTCCAGGTCCGGATCGCACTCGGGTCTCACGGAGGTGGTCGGACCACCGGCCTCGCCTGCGCGAGGAATTGAGACCGGCCGATCATTCTACGGGCGGCGCAGTCACCGGATGGGCCGAGGCCCGGACGCGAGCCGTCGTCAGTCTTCGCGGGGCAGGACCGTCAGCACCCGCGTCACATGGGCGTGGAACTCCACCATATAGTTGCGCAGGAAGGCCTCGGTGGACTCGACCGTGACCTCTCCATCGTCGGTGATCAGCCCCGGGGTGAAGTGGATGTAGGCTTCCACGGCGTTCATCTGGGGCGCGTTGAGGAAGCCCAGAATGCTGCGCAGGCTCTGTTGCGCCACGGCGGTGCCGATGGCTCCGGGCGAGGTTCCGATCACGGCGGTCGGCTTGCGGGCGAACGAGTTCGTCCCCCAGGGGCGGCTGGCCCAGTCGATCGCGTTCTTCAGACCGCCGGGGATAGAGCGATTGTATTCCGGCGTGACGATCAGAATGCCGTCTGATGCCTTGATCGCTGCCTTGAATGTCAGCGCTTCAGCGGGATAGTCGGCGTCGTAGTCGGAACTGTAGAGCTTCAGGTCGGAAAACCCGATCTCCTGCAGGACCAGTCCATCCGGAGCGAGCCGCGTCAGCGCCTTTGCCAGTTTCCGGTTGATGGAATTGCTGGACAGGCTTCCGACCAGATAGCCGATGTTGAAGGGGGTCATGCCGCTATTCCTATGTCTGCTGTTAGTCATTCAACGCCGAAGACCACGGGCGTTTCCGTGCAGGCCGCTACGGTTACGGTCAGGGCTTGAGGAGAATGCGGCCGGGCAGGTCTCCGCGCTCGATGCGCGCGTGCGCATCGGCCACATCCGCGAGAGGCCATAGCTGAGAGGCGGGCGGGCGGATCAATCCGTCGCCCAGCCACGACGTCAGGTCCGCGACGGCGCGCCGGAGCGACGGCCCGTCCAGGCTTTCCGTCGAATAGCCGGTCAGCACCACGGCATCGATCAGCCGCCAGGCGTCAAAGGTGACGTCGCCGCCCGCGGCCGCGCCAACCATCGACAGGACACCGCCGGGACGAAGCGCCTGCACGCATCCGGTGAACACTTCGCCGCCGACGGTCTCGAGGACCGCATCGACGCTCGCGGGCTCGAGCGAAGCCGGCGCCCCGCGCGGTGAGACGATCACCGTGTCAGCGCCCAAGGCGAGAACCTTCTCCGTATCCCCTGCGTGCGAGATCAGCGCGGTCACCGTCGCCCCTCGCGCCCTGGCGATCCCGACGGCGCAGGCGCCGACATTCCCGGCCGCGCCGGTGATCAGGATGCGATACTGCGAGAGGTCGTCGCCGATCCGCGCAAGTCCGCCATGCGCCGTGACGCCGGGAAGCCCGATCGCGGCCATGGCGAGCGGATCCACCGTGTCGTGAATGAGGGCGAGCGCGTCCGCATCGACCGTGACGAACTCCGCATATCCACCGGGTCGTTCAGCCCGCACGCCGCCCAGGCCCTGCATCATGGTGACGACGGTCTGACCGGGACGCCAATCGACAACCGCGCTGCCCACCGCCTCGATCACTCCCACGCTCTCGATGCCGGGCGTATAGGGAAAGGGGTCGGACCGCCGCGTCGGCCAGACCCCGGCCCGGATCTTGAGGTCGGTGAAGTTGATCCCCGCCGCGATCGTGCGAATGCGCGCCTCGCCCGGCGCCAGCGGAGGCAGAGAGGCGTCCACGACAGCGAGAACCTTGGGCCCGCCGTAGCGGGTGATCTGAACGGTCCGGCCTGTCAGCGGCGTCATGGTGGGCTCCGGATTGGAAGGGCAGGCGTTCGGACGCGCCTAATGCTTCAGAAACGCATCGACGTCCGATGCGAACTTCACCGGGTTCTTGAACATCAGGAAGTGATCGCCCTGCTCGGCTTCGGTGTAGTCGTAGAGGGTCGCGTCCGGAATGACCGACGACATCCAGCGCTGGCTCGGCAGGTTGTTGCTGAAGGCGCCCGAGAAGATCGCCGTCGGCACGTCGATCTTGCTGCGGATGACGTCGCGCCAGTCGTTGGTGGCGTGGTCGAACAGCACCCGGCCCATGGCGGTGGGATCGTTGGTGACGAAAGCCTCGGCGAAGGCTTCTGAGTTGACGAAATAGGCCGAGTCCCGAACCGCGAACCGCTGCATGGCCTTGGGATCCACAATCATGGTGTTGGTGGCGGCGCCCGTGGTGAAGGCGGCGACCATGCGTTCGGCCGAGGTGGTCATGCCGCCGGCGTCCAGCCGCTCCTGCTCGGTCCAGTCCGCGTGGGAATAGATGGAGACCGGTTCGTCCACGAAGATGGCCTTGTGGATGCCGCCCGTACCGAACAGGTCGATATAGCCCCACAGCACCGAAGCCCCCATCGACCAGCCGCAGTAGTTCGCCGACTCCAGGCCGAGGTGGTCGGAGAATTCCTTCAGGTCCATCGAGAAGCGGGAAATCCGCGACCCATAGGTGACGTCCTGCGACAGGCCCTGATTGCGAGGGTCAAGGACGTAGACGTGATAGCGGCGGCTGAGCAGGTACATCACATTGATGTATTCCGCCCCGTTGGCCGACCAGCCGGGAATGAAGATCAGGGACTCGCCCTCGCCCGCCTCCCAGTAGGCCAGCTTGACGCCGTCATTGGTGGTGAAGCTGTTGATCTCCAGACCCGGAAAGTCAGACAGCCTGGCCGGCATGCCCTCGATCCGGTTCGGGAAGATGAAGTCCCGACCCAGGAACTCGATCGCCGGCTCGGCCAGGGCCTGGACCGGAGCGACCATCAGGATAAGGGCGCCGAGGGCGCCGGCCAGCTGTCTGCGCATCTCTAGCTGGCCTCGACCGGCTCGCCGTATAGCTTGCCGCCGCCGGCCCAGTCGCTGGGCGCCACATCCTCGAAGATGACGTAGATGTAGTTGGGGTCGGTCTGGGTGTTACGGACGATGCTCTCGGTGATCTCCGCGGCCACCTTGCCTTTGGTTTCGTGGTCCTTGCCTTCAAACCAGCTCACGCGAACGACGGGCATGGGGCTCTCCTGTGATCGATCCAGCGGGCCGAGGTGGTCGCTGCTATTGACGAGTCATTTGACCGGAGCCACACAGATGATAAAGCCCATCCGAAGACCAACTTTGTAGACTTGAAGTCGACTAGCAGGCTCCCATGGCCGATCTCGATCCATTCGCCGGTGTGAGCATCTTTGTCGCCGCTGCGCGCGCCGGCAGCTTCACCCAGGCTGCCGACCAGCTCGGAATCACCAAGTCTGCGGTCGGGAAATCGATTGCACGGCTTGAGGCCCGGCTCGGGGTCAAACTGTTCCACCGCACCACGCGCATGAACCGCCTGACGGTCGATGGCGAAGCCTTCCATGCGGCGTGCGCCGCCGCCCTGGAAGAGATCACCGGGGCTGAAGCGGCCCTCACCTCGGCGCGACAGACCCTGACGGGCAGACTGCGGATCGATATGCCGGTGGCGTTCGGCCGCAGCGTGCTGCTTCCGCTCCTGCTCGAGATCGTGCGTCCCCATCCGGGCCTGCGGCTGACCCTGAGCTTCACCGACGAGACGATCGATCCCCTGCTGGAGAATGTCGATCTGGCGATCCGCTTCGGCGATCTGAAGGACAGCAGCCATCTGATCGCCCGCCATCTCGCGAGCCAGGCCCGGGTGATCTGCGCTGCGCCGTCCTACCTGACGGAGCAAGGCATTCCTCAGACACTGGAAGATCTGCGCGACCATCGCGGCGTCGTCGGTGCGGCGAAAGGGCCTCCGGTCAGCTGGGTGGTGCGCGAGGACGGGATCGTCCGGCGCATCGCTCCGCCAACATCGCATCAGTTGAACGACGGCGAGGCCATGGTGGCGGCGGCGGCCGGTGGGCTGGGCCTTTGTCAGGCGCCGATCTCGATGGTGCGTGACCTGATCGCACGGGGGGCGCTCAAGACGGTGCTTGAGACCTATTCGACGGTGCCGGTCGAGATACACGCCCTCTGGCCGCGACAGGCCCACCTCAGTCCCCGTGTCCGCCATGTCGTCGATCAGTTCGCCGCCTTTGCCGCACAGGGGCGGCTGGACTGAGCGGCAGCACCGAGGGTTATGGGCGATCTCGACCCTCGCCGGTTCTTGCGCACACAGGCAGGAAAGTATCCCGCCGGCGAAGTTGTCGGTTAGTTGCAGGCCGAACCGGCTGTCGCTCTAGAACACCACGACGCTGCGGATGCTTTCGCCCGAGTGCATCAGGTCGAAGGCCTCGTTGATCCGCTCCAGCGGCAGGGTGTGGGTGATCATCGGATCGATCTCGATCTTGCCGTCCATGTACCAGTCGACGATGCGCGGCGTGTCGGTGCGGCCGCGCGCGCCCCCGAAGGCCGAGCCCCGCCAGACCCGGCCGGTGACCAGCTGGAACGGGCGGGTCGAGATTTCCTTGCCGGATTCGGCCACGCCGATCACGACGCTCTCGCCCCAACCGCGATGGGCGGCTTCCAGCGCCTGACGCATGACCACGGTATTGCCAGTGCAGTCGAAAGTGTAGTCCGCGCCCCCGCCGGTCAGTTCGACCAGGTGGGCGACGACGTCACTGACGTTCTTCGGGTTCAAGAAATGGGTCATGCCGAAGCGACGGCCCCACTCCTCTTTCGTGTTGTTGATGTCGACGCCGATGATCATGTCGGCGCCGACCATCTTCAGCCCCTGGATGACGTTCAGCCCGATGCCGCCCAGGCCGAAGACCACGGCATTGGCGCCCGGCTCGACCTTGGCCGTATTGACCACCGCGCCGACGCCCGTTGTCACGCCGCAACCGACATAGCAGGCGCTCTGGAACGGCGCGTCCTTACGGATCTTCGCCAGGGCGATCTCGGGCAGGACCGTGTAGTTCGAGAAGGTCGAACAGCCCATATAGTGGGCGATGGCCTGACCCTTGTAGCTGAAGCGGCTGGTGCCGTCGGGCATGACGCCCTTGCCCTGTGTGCTGCGGATGGCGGTGCACAGGTTGGTCTTGCGCGAGAGGCACGACTTACACTGGCGGCATTCCGGCGTGTAGAGCGGGATGACGTGATCGCCGACCGCGACGCTGGTCACACCTGGCCCCACCTCGACGACGACGCCGGCGCCCTCGTGGCCCAGGATCGACGGGAAGATGCCCTCGGAGTCTAGACCGTCCAGCGTGTAGGCGTCGGTGTGGCAGATGCCTGTTGCCTTGATCTCGATCAGCACCTCTCCGGCGCGCGGGCCTTCCAGATCGACCTCGACGATCTCCAGCGGACGTTTGGCCTCGAAGGCGACGGCGGCGCGGGTTTTCATGGCGGTCTCCAGGAGTTCGGATCCTTGGTACTCCTCCCCAATCGGCGGGATAATCCGCAAATCCTACAAAACATTATTGCGTCAGGAGGGCCAATCCTGTTGGTGGCTTGCATGACGGCTTGGGACGGGATCGAGGAGTTCGTAGCGGTCGCCCGCGCCGGGAGTTTTTCGCAGGCGGCGCGTCGGCTCAAACGGTCGCCGTCCCAGATCAGTCGGGATGTCGCCGGCCTCGAGGACCGGATCGGAGCTCGGCTGCTCCACCGCACGACAAGGCGCGTCAGCCTTACAGAGGCCGGCTCCCAGTTTCTTGACGGCTGCCTGCGCATGATCGATGCGCGCGACGAGGCCCTGGCCTCCATCCGCGTCGACACAGAGACCCTGAAAGGTCACCTGCGGCTCACCTGTTCGGTCGCCTATGGCGAGCGCTTCATCGCGCCCCTGGTCAACAGCTTCATGACCCAGCATCCACGCCTGTCCGTCGAAATGCTGCTAACGGACGAGCTCCTCGACCTGGCGGCCGGGGGCGTGGATCTGGCCGTCCGATCTGGTCACCTGAAGAGTTCAGGCTTGGTCGCGAACCGTTTGACATCGCGCACTCGCATCCTGTGCGCCTCTCCCGATTACCTCGGATCCGCAGGCCCAGTCGACGAGATTGACGATCTGCGTCGCCACGCCTGCCTTCTGGGCGCGACTGACGCCTGGAGCTTCACCCGGGCCGGGCGGGCGGTCTCGCTGCGGCCCACCGGCCGGTGGCGTTGCAACAACGGTTCGGCAGTCCTGGACGCCGCCTTGCACGACCTCGGCGTCTGCCAACTGCCCGATTTCTATGTGGCCAAGGCGATTGAAGCGGGGCGCCTTGTCCGCCTGCTGGCCGCCAACGAACCGGCCGATGAAGGGGTCTGGGGCGTCTATGTCAGCCGCAAGCACCTGGCCCCCAAGGTGTCCCGGCTGGTCGATCATCTCAGGGTGGGTCTGGGCCAGGAGGGCCCGCCTGACGCCGAGCCGGAACGCCGAAGCTAACCCGTAAAACGGATCTGCGATTCAGACAGCGCCAGCCAGTCGGGCTTGGCCGCGTACATCTGGCCGATCAGCTCCTTGATCTCGTCGATCCGGTTGTTCGCGTCATTGATGCGATAGCTCATGATGATCGGCGAGACCGCCTTGGGATCGTCGATCGGCCGGAAGGAGACGTCGCTGCTGCGCAGCCGTTGCGCCGAGGCTGGAACGACGGCCACGCCGATGCCCGAGGCGACCAGCCCCATGGCCGTCTGCAGCTCGCGCACCTCCCGGGTGGCGGCGGGTGCGATGCGGGCGTCGGCCAGGAGAGACAGGACCTCGTCGGCGAAGCTTGGGCGCGGCTGCGAGGGATAGAGGATCAAGGTCTCCTCGCTGAGCACCGACCAGTTCACCGGGCCCGCGACCTGCGCCAGCGGATGTTCCACCGGGATCGCCAGGACCAGCGCCTCCTCGCGGAGCCGGACACGCTCGATGGCCGGGTCCGCAAGCCGCACCCGGCCGAACCCCAGATCGATCCGGCCTTCCTTCAGCGCCGTGATCTGTTCGCTGGACATCATCTCGAGGATCTCGATCTGAAGATTGGGCCAGCGCGCCCGCATCCTGCGAACGAGATCGGGGGTGCCGCCGTACAGGGTCGAGGCGACGCAGCCGATCACAAACCGGGTCCGCCCCGTGGCCCCGATCTCCTGGGTCTGGTCCTTGAGCTGGGCGAGACGTCCTAGAATCTGGAGCGCCTGTTCGTAGAAGAAGCGGCCCGCCTCGGTCAGTTGCAGAGGTCGCGCGCTCCGATCCAGCAGCTTGACCCCCAGCTCGGCCTCCAGATTCTGGATCTGGCGGCTGAGCGGAGGCTGGGCGATATGCAGTTCCTCGGCGGCGCGGCTCACATTGCGGGTGTGAGCGACGACGACGAAATAGCGAAGCTGTCTGAGTTCCATTCTGTGCGTCCTCCGGCGACACGCCGCGACCACGGAACGGGCTCCGCTGGCCGCCATAGCAGGCCCTGGCGCCCGGTCTGTCAAACCGGCCGCCAGCCCTTTGGGGCGCTAGAAGGGATAGGCCGGGGCGGAGGCCTTCATCGTGAACCATTGCCAGTGGGTGAACTCTTCCCAGTTGGCGGGGCCACCGATCGACGTGCCGTTGCCCGAGGCCCCTACCCCGCCGAACGGATTGACCACGTCGTCGTTGACCGTCTGGTCGTTGATGTGGATCAGGCCGGCGTGGAGTTCCTCCCCCATGGCCATGGCACGTCCGAGATCCTTCGACAGCACCGCAGCGGACAGGCCGTATTCGGTGTCGTTGGCCAGGGCGATGGCCTCGGCGTCCGTGTCGAAGGGGATGAGCACGGCGACCGGTCCGAAGATCTCGTCGCTGTAGGCCGACATCGCGGGCGTCACGCCCTTGATCACCGTGGCCTTGAGGAACAGGCCCTCGGCGGTGCCGCCGGCGAGGATCTCGGCGCCGGCGCCTCGCGTCTGGTCGAGGATGGACAGGGCGTGGTCCAGCTGCGGCTGGTTGATGAGCGGGCCGAGCGCGACCTGATCCGACATCGGATCGCCGACGGGCAACTGGTTCGCCTTCTCGGCCAGGGCTGTGGCGAAGGCGTCCATGATCGACCGCTGGACCAGGATTCGGCCGGCCGACATGCAGATCTGGCCCTGGTGGAGCCAGGCCGCCCAGGCAGCGTTCTTGACCGCCAGGTCGAGGTCCGCGTCCTCCAGGATGATCAGGGAGTTCTTGCCGCCGAGCTCGAGGGAGACCTTCTTGAGGTTGCGGCTGGCGGTCTCACCGACGCGGCGACCGGCGCCGGTCGAGCCGGTGAACTGGATCATCGCCACATTGGGATCGCTGCACAGGGCCTCGCCCGCGTCGCCGCCCCCGGGCGTCAGGTGGAGAGCCCCGGCGGGAAGCCCGGCCAGCTCGAACAGGCGGGCGATGACCACACCGCCGCAGATCGCTGTGCGCGGGTCCGGCTTGAGGACGACGGCGTTGCCGACCGCCAGGGCCGGGGCGACCGCTCGCATGGCCAGATAGAGGGGGAAGTTGAATGGCGAGATCACCCCGACCACGCCCAGAGGACGGCGACGGGCCAGGCTGAGCCGACCAGGTTCGCTCGGCAGAATCTGGCCTTGGGCCTGATGCGGCATGGCCGACGCCAGATGCAGGGCCTTGATGGTGATGGAGAGCTCGAACTCGGCCTTGGCCCGCACCGAGCCGCTTTCGCGCATGATCCAGCCAGTGATCTCCGCCCAGTGCGTCTGTGCGAGTTCGGCGGCCTTGCGCAGCACGCCGGCCCGGTCGTCCGGCGTGAGACCGGCCCAAGGCTTCTGGCTCTTGCGGGCGCCGGCGGCGGCCACGGCGATGTCGGCGGGACGGCAGACCGCCACGCGACCCAGGCTGCGACCGGTCGCCGGCTCCAGAACCTCCGCGGTTTCGGCCGCCGTCGCCCATTGGCCGTCGAACCGGGCGCCGGTCAGATGCACAGTGTCGATAAGGGGGGTGTTGTCCGACATAGAGGCCTCTCCCGTGGCGTTCGGCCTTGAGGCCGTTTTTTGATCCTGTCTCGCTACGCCGCCTCCCCACCCGCGACAAAGACCAAAAAGGTTGGCCGCGATACCTTTCGGGTATTCTAGAGCCCCGAGGGCGGCTCTAGGCGCTCTTTTTGTCATTCTAGGTATCGACACAATATGGCGTTGGTATTGGAAACCGCTGGAATTCCCTCCCTACAGTGACGCCACGGGTCGAACTCTGACCCGCCGTAACGACCCGGGCCCATTGCAGGTCATCGGGCGCTCACAGGGAGGAAGACATGATGGCAAGTTCGGCCTGATCGCGCCGCCGCGCGCTGAACGCGGCTCCAGACCCCATCCCAGACGACGCCCGAGCGGCGACGCCCCTTTCGCCTGCCTGACGGCGACGATGAGAGCCCCCATGACCCAAGATCACAACCCAACGGATGCGCCGGCCACGGACCCTCGCGTCCATGACGCGGAAAGCGCCCTGATGAAGGGCCGCATCGAACGCCGTGACTTCATGCGCATAGCCCTACTCGCGGGTGTCGGCGTCTCGACGGCGACGGCTATGGCCGGCTTCGCCGAAAGCGCCCGAGCAAACCAGATCCGCCTCGGGTCGAGACTGAGGGCCCAATACGACTACATCATCTGCGGGTCCGGCTCGTCCGGCGCGGTCGTCGCCCGCCGGCTCGCTCAAGACCCTGCCGTCCATGTGCTTCTGCTCGAAGCAGGCGGCAGCGACCAGGTTCCATCGGTCGTCGATCCTGGCCAGTGGTTCACCAACCTGGGCGGTGAGCGCGACTGGGGCTTCAAGGCCGAACCCAATCCCGCGATCAACAACCGGCAGATGCCGCTGTCGATGGGCAAGGTGCTCGGCGGCGGCTCCTCGATCAACGTCATGATCTGGTCGCGCGGGCACAAGAACGACTGGGACTATTTCGCATCAGAAGCCGGCGACGACCGCTGGAGCTACGAGAACGTCCTCAAGATCTATCGCGGGATCGAGGACTACCAGGGCGCGCCCGATGCGGAACGCCGCGGCAAGGGCGGGCTGGTCTACGTCCAGGACGCTCCGAACCCGAACCCCATCGCCCCCGCGATGCTGGAAGCCTGCGCCGGCGTCGGCATCCCCACCTTCGCCGACCAGAACGGCGTGATGATGGAAGGCAATGGCGGCGCGGCCATTCCCAATGTCAGGTTCCGGGACGGCAAACGCCTGAACATCTTCGACACCTACGTCCGTCCGATCCTCGACCAGCCCAATATCACCGTCCTGACCTACGCCACCGTGCGCAAGCTGGTGCTGGACGGCACGAAGGTCACGGGCGTCGAGTTCGTTCACGGCGACGCGCCCTTGACCATCCTGGCCAGCCGGGAGGTGATCCTGTCCACCGGCGCGATAAACACGCCCAAGATCCTGATGCAGTCGGGCATCGGCGAGGCGGCCCAGCTTCGCGAGCACGGCATCGCCGTCGTGGCGGACCTGCCGGGCGTGGGCAAGAACTACCAGGACCACGTCATGGTCGCGGGTTGCGTCTGGGAGTACCAGGACCCGATCGCGTTCCGCAGCAACGCTGCCGAGGCCACCTTCTTCTGGAAGAGCGACTCAAGCCTCGACACTCCCGACCTTCAGCCGTTCCAGATCGAGGTGCCCTACACCAGCGCCGAGACGGGCGCGCAGTTCAGTCCGCCGCCGACCTGCTGGTCTCTGTCCCCCGCCATCGTGCGGCCCAAGAGCCGGGGCGAGGTCCGGATCACGGGATCCCAGGTCAACCATCCGGTGAAGATCTTCGCCAACAGCCTGGCCGAACCCGACGACATGACCGCGCTCCTGCGCTGCACCGAGCTCTGTCGCGAAATCGGCAACGCGGGTCCGCTGGCCCGGTTCAGCAAGCGCGAGGTGATGCCCGGTCCGATGACGACCGAACCGCTGAAGAACTTCATCCGCGACGCCGCCGTCACCTATTGGCACGAGAGCTGTACGGCCAAGATGGGCCGTGACGCGATGTCGGTCGTGGACGGTCAGCTGCGCGTCCACGGCATCCAGGGCCTGCGCATCGCCGACGCCTCGATCATGCCCCGTGTGACGACGGGCAACACCATGGCCCCCTGCGTCATCATCGGTGAACAAGCCGCCGCCGCGATCCGGGGCTGATCCGCACACATCCGAATTGACGTCCGTCGACGTCGACGCCGCGGGCCCCTGCCCACGGCGAATGAAGAAACGCGTCCAGAGGAGGGCAGAATGAACAGACTGATCAAGACCATCGCGGCCGGTGCGGGAGCACTTGGCCTGGCTGCCATCGCCGGCGGAGCCGCGGCTCAAGCCATCGACGGCGGCGATTACATCCCCGCGCCCTCCGGGGTCCAGCTGGGGGTGGTCTATGCCCAGTTCAGCCACGCCGGCGCGCTCTATGCGAACGGCGACAAGGTCGACGGCGACGCCGAGCTGGACACCGCCGTCAGCGTCTTCCGCTATGTCGCCTACACCAAGCTGGCGGGTATGACATTCGACTATCAGGTCATCCAGCCCTACGGCCACGTCGAGGCCGGCGGCTCGGTGGAGGCCCTGGGCAGTGCAACCGGGTTCGCCGACACCATCTTCGTAGCCACCCTCTGGCCGATCGAGAACCACGAGACCGGCACCTATCTCGGCATCTCTCCCTACATCTATGCGCCCACCGGGGAGTACGACGCCGACAGGCCCATCAATCTCGGCGAGAACCGCTGGCGGGGCGTCCTCCAGGCGGTCTTTTCCCAGAAGCTGTCGGAGAAATGGGTCGGGGAGATCGCGGGCGACGTGACCCTCTACGGCAACAACGACGACAACGCCGCGGGCCGCCTTGAACAGGACCCGACTTGGCGGGCCCAGGCCTTCGCCCGGTATCTGGTCGACGACGCCAACGAGGCGAACCTGCGTCTGATGTACGTCCGCAACGGGGAGACCCAAGTGGCGGGCCTCGACCGCAACGATGAGGGTGGGACCTTGTCGGCAATGGTCACATGGCGGCACAATTTCCGGCCGACCCTTCAGTTCCTGACCCAGGTCGGCACGGATCTGAAGGTCGACAACGGCTTCAAGGAAGACGCCAGACTTCAGTTCAGGCTGGTCAACGTCTTCTAGTCCCGCCCGTCTCCCCGAAGCCTGCCCCGCCGATCCGTCGGCGGGGCAGGCTTCGGGGCGCTCGCAACTTTCAACTCGGAATCCGCAATCATACCCTGAGGGGTATAATATAAGACCGCATCGGTTTTGGATTTCGGTCGGGCGGGGGCCTAGCACTCTCGTTATGATTTCGTCCGCGCCCCCGTCCCACGGCCGCCTGAAGATCGAACGCGTGGAGACCTTCCTCGTCGATCTTCCGACCATCCGTCCGCACAAGCTGTCCGTCGCGACCATGGAGGGCCAGACCCTCATGATCGTGAGGCTATACGCCTCCGACGGCGTCGTCGGCGTTGGCGAGGGGACGACCATCGCAGGTCTCGCCTACGGACCCGAGAGTCCCGAGGGCATGAAGCTTGCGATCGACACCTATGTCGCGCCCGTGCTTTGCGGCTGCGATCCCGGGCGCGTTCAGGACACGATGCGGACGATCGGGGCCGTGGTGAAGGGCAACCATTTCGCCAAATGCGCCATCGAGACGGCCCTCCTCGACGCCCAGGGCAAGCGGTTCGGCCTGCCGGTGTCAGAACTGCTCGGCGGACGAGTGCGGGACACGTTGCCCGTCGCGTGGACCCTGGCCTCGGGCGACACAGGACGCGACATCGCCGAGGCCGAGGCGATGCTGGCAAGCCGCCGGCATCGCATCTTCAAGCTCAAGATCGGACGTCAGGGCGTGGACGCCGATATCGCCCATGTCGCCGAGATCAAGAAGGCGCTGGGCGAGCGCGCCAGCATCCGGGTCGACGTCAACATGGCCTGGACCGAGACCGACGCCGTCCGCGGGCTTCATGGCCTGAGGGATGCGGGCTGCGACATGGTCGAGCAACCGGTCGCCAGGGTCGCAGCGCTCGCCCGACTGACGGCGCGTGGCATCCTTCCGATCATGGCCGATGAGGTCCTCCAGGGCCCGGCCAGCGCCTTCGATCTCGCGCAGAGGCACGCCGCCGACATCTTCGCGGTCAAGGTCCTGCAGTCGGGCGGACTGATCGCCGCCGGCCAGGTGGGTGCCATCGCCGACGCCGCTGGGGTGGGTCTGTATGGCGGCACCATGCTCGAGGGCGCGGTCAGCACCGTGGCCTCGGCTCATGTGTTCGCCAGCTTCCCTCATCTCGACTGGGGCACGGAGCTTTTCGGCCCCCTGCTGATCACCGAGGAGATCCTCGAGACCCCGCTCCGCTACGCCGATTTCGAACTCGAGATCCCGACGGGGCCGGGACTGGGCGTCACCCTCGACGAGGATCGCCTCAACCATTTCCGTCGCGACGGGAGCCGGCGCCTGTCCGGCGCCGTCGCCTCGGCATCCGCCGTGGGAGTCTGAGCCGATGCTGTTCATGGTCGAGATGACGGTCGCCATTCCGCTGACCTTCGACAAGGTCGAGGCGGACCGGCTCAAGGCGGCCGAGAAGGCCCGGTTCCAGCAACTCCAGGCGTCCGGCGTCTGGCGTCACATCTGGCGGGTCGTGGGCCAGTACTCGAACGTCAGCATCTTCGACGTCGAGACGAACGCCCAACTGCACGACCTGCTGACCACCCTGCCCCTCTACCCCTTCATGACGATGACGGTGACGGCGCTCTGCCGTCATCCCTCCTCGGCTCACGAGGATGATCGCTGAACTTCCACGACAACGACCGCTGAACAGCGGCGCCGCATTCCCAAGGGAGACATTCGAATGCACACCGATTTCGTCAAAACCGCTCCGGTCCAGGCTCTCTTCGACAAGGCCGCCGGCCTTGACCGCGAAGGCGGCAATCCGCGCCTGAAGGCGATCCTGCGCGACCTCACCGAGGCCGTCGCCGAGGTCATCGTCCGCCATGACATCAGCGAGGACGAGTTCTGGAGCGGGGTGAACTACCTGGCGAGCGCGGGTCCCGAGTTCGGCCTGTTGGTGCCGGGCACGGGCCTCGAGCACTTCATGGACCTCTTCCTCGATGCCAAGGACGAGGAGGCCGGCCGCACGGGCGGCACGCCGCGCACGATCGAGGGTCCCCTCTACGTCGCGGGCGCGCCCCTCGTCGAAGGCGAGGTCAATCTGACCAAGGATGTCGATCCCACCGACACCCTGCGCATGTACGGCACGGTGCGCGGTCCCGACGGAGAGCTGGTCAAGGACGCCATCGTCCACGTCTGGCATGCCGATTCCCAAGGCTGGTACTCGCATTTCGATCCGACCAAGGAGCAAACCCCGTTCAACAACCGGGCCCGAATCAAGCTCGGCGACGACGCGACCTATTCCTTCCATTCCAAGATGCCGGAGGGTTATGCGATCCCGCCGAACGGCACGACCGACCAGCTGATGCAGGCGATCGGACGGCACGGCAAACGCCCCGCCCACGTCCATTTCTTCATCGAGGCGCCGGGTTATCGCCAGCTGACCACCCAGATCAATTTCGGCGATGACCCCTTTGCCGACGACGACTTCGCCTTCGCGACCCGGGAGGGGCTCCTGCCCATGCCCAACCGCCAGGGCGACACCGTGACCGTCTCGTTCGACTTCGAACTGCAGAAGGCCGCCAATGAAACCGACGAGGTCCTGTCCGTGAGGACGCGCGCCGCCGCCTGACAGCAGCGCCCACAAGGAGGAACGAAGAATGACGCAGACATTGCGCGAACGCCTGGAAACCGCCGTCGTCGAAGACCCCGCCAAGGGCGTGTTCAAATGCCGTCGGGATGTGTTCACCGATCCGGCCCTGTTCGAGCTGGAGATGACCCACATCTTCGAGGGCAACTGGGTCTTCCTGGCCCATGAAAGCCAGATCCCCGAGCCCAACGACTATTTCACGACGACGATCGGTCGGCAGCCGGTCGTGGTCACCCGCGACAAGGGAGGCGACCTTCACGCCGTCATCAACGCCTGCGCTCACCGCGGCGCGACACTGTGCCGGCGCAAGCACGGCAACAAGGGCAGCTTCACCTGCCCCTTCCACGGCTGGACCTTCGCCAACACCGGCAAGCTTCTGAAGGTGAAGGACGGCAAGACCGGCGACTATCCGGAGAGCTTCAACACCGAGGGCTCCCACGATCTGACGAAGGTCGCACGGTTCGAGAACTATCGCGGCTTCCTGTTCGGAAGCATCAATCCCGACGTGAAACCGCTGGAAGACCATCTGGGCTCGACCCGGGTCATCATCGACCAGATCGTCGATCAGGCCGTCGATGGGCTCGAGGTGCTTCGCGGCAGTTCGACCTACATCTATGAGGGCAACTGGAAGCTCCAGATGGAGAACGGGGCGGACGGCTATCATGTCAGCGCCGTGCACTGGAACTATTCGGCCACCATGGGGCGTCGCAACTACGAGGCCGAGGGCGTGCGCACCGTGGACGCCAACGGCTGGTCCAAGAGCGTCGGCGGCGTCTACGGCTTCGACAACGGCCACATCCTGTTATGGACCAATACCCTCAATCCGGAGGTTCGCCCGGTCTACGCCCACCGCGAGGCGCTGGAACAACGTCTGGGCAAGGCGCGCGCTGACCTGATCGTCGGCCAGACCCGCAACCTGGGTCTCTATCCGAACGTCTATCTGATGGACCAGTTTTCGACGCAGATCCGGGTCGTGCGGCCTCTCAGCGTCGATCGCACCGAGGTCAGCATCTATTGTTTCGCGCCCAAGGGCGAAGCCGCCGACGAGCGCGCGCTGCGCATCCGCCAGTACGAGGATTTCTTCAACGTCAGCGGCATGGGCACGCCCGACGATCTGGAAGAGTTCCGCGCCTGCCAAAACGCCTACACCGGCGCCGGCGAGCTCTGGAACGATCTGAGCCGGGGGGCCGTCCACTGGGTCGAGGGCGCCGACGAGAACGCGACGGCCATGGGGCTGGAGCCCCTGCTCAGCGGCAACCGCAGCGAGGACGAGGGCCTGTTCGTCCGCCAGCATGAATACTGGGCGCAGACCCTGATCGCGGCCATCGACAGGGACGGTGACGGCGGTGACGGCCGGGCTATGCCTCGCCCTGCCCTGGGAGTGGCGGCATGACTGCGACGCTCGACGCGGCCACGACCCGCACCTTGACCCGCCCCCAGGTCGAGAACTTCCTCTATCGCGAGGCGCGGCTTCTGGACGACCGCCAATGGGACGAGTGGATCACTCTGTATTCGCCCAAGGTCGACTACTGGATGCCGGCCTGGGACGACGACGACCAGCTTGTCGAGGATCCCCAGCAGCACATCTCCCTGATCTACTACCCCAACCGCGACGGGCTCGAGGACCGGGTGTTCCGGATCAAGACGGAAAGGTCCGGCGCCAGCACGCCCGAACCCCGGACCAGCCACAACATCTCGAATGTCGAAATCACGGCCGAGCGGGAGGGTGAGATGGACGTCCGGTTCAACTGGCTGACCCTCAGCCACCGATACAAGGACACCCTGACCTTCTTCGGGACCTCCTTCTACACGCTCGACGTCCGCGGACCGTCGCCCCTGATCACCCGCAAGAAGATCGTTCTGAAGAACGACTACATCCGTCAGGTCATCGACGTTTATCACGTCTGATCGGGCGGGGAGGACCTGTCATGAGTTACCAGATCGCGCTGAATTTCGAGGATGGGGAAACCCGCTTCATCGCCTGCAATCCCGGCGAGAAGGTTCTCGACGCCGCCTTTCGTCACAAGATCAACCTGCCGATGGACTGTTCCGACGGGGTCTGCGGCACCTGCAAATGCCGCGCGGAACAGGGCGACTACGACCTGGGGGACGACTATATCGAGGACGCCCTGACCCAGGACGAGGCGGACGAAGGTTTCGTCCTCACCTGCCAGATGACGCCCTCCAGCGACTGCATCATCGCCGTCCCCGTCCCCTCCTCGGCCTGCAAGGTCAAGCCGGCGGCCCACGAAGCGGTCGTGGCGGCCATCGAGACCGTTTCGGACAGCACGATCGTCCTCCGGCTCAAGCTGGACGACCCCGAGGCGCTCAACTTCCTGCCGGGCCAATACGTCAATCTGGCTGTCCCTGGCTCGGGCCAACACCGGTCCTATTCGTTCAGTTCCAAGCCGGGCGCAGCCGAGGCCAGCTTCCTGATCCGCAACATCCCCGGCGGTCTGATGAGCAGCTTCCTGACCGGCAAGGCGGCGGTCGGTGACCGGATGACCTTCGTCGGCCCCAGCGGCAGCTTCTTTTTGCGCGCGGTGGAGCGGCCGGTCGTCATGCTAGCGGGCGGCACCGGTCTGGCGCCCCTGTTGTCCATGCTCGAGGTCCTGGCGGATCAGGGCAGCAGCCGGCCCATCCACCTCATCTATGGCGTCACCCACGACGGCGACCTGGTCGAGACCGACCGCATCGAGGCGCTTCAGGCGCGCCTGCCGTCCCTGACGTGGTCCAGCTGTGTCTCGGACGACGCCAGCCAGCATCCCCTTAAGGGCTATGTCACCCATCATCTGGCAGATGAGCATCTGAACGCCGGCGACTGCGACATCTATCTGTGCGGCCCACCGCCGATGGTCGAGGCGGTTCGCACCTTCCTGCGCGACAGGGGCGTGACCCCGACCCATTTCCACTACGAGAAGTTTGCGCCCAGCGAGACCGCGAGGGCTGCGGCGTGATGTTCGCGGAACGCTTCGCCGGCAAGGTCGTGGTCGTGACCGGAGCCGCCCAGGGCATCGGCCGGGGCCTCGCCCTGCGCATCGCCGCCGAGGGTGGGCGGATTCTGCTGGTCGATCGGGCGGACTTCGTCAGCGAAGTCGCGGCCGAGGCCGGCCCCGAGGCCCTCTCCTACTGCTGCGACCTGGAGACCTACGATGGGGCAGCCGGCGCGATGCAGGCCGCACTGGCCGGCTTCGGCCGCATCGACATCCTGATCAACAATGTCGGCGGCGCCATTCGGATGCGGCCCTTCGCCGACTTCGAGCCTGACCAGATCGATCAGGAGATCCGCCGCTCGCTGTTCCCGACGCTCTACGGCTGCCACGCCGTCCTGCCGACCATGCTGGCGCAGGGCGCTGGCGTGATCGTCAACGTCTCCTCCAACGCGACGCGAGGCATCCGACGGGTTCCCTATTCGGCGGCCAAGGGCGGGATCAACGCCCTGACCGCGAGCCTCGCCATGGAATACGGCGAGCAGGGCATCCGGGTGGTCGCCACGGCGCCGGGCGGAACAGCCGCGCCCCCGCGCCGCGTTCCTCGGAACGCCGAAGGCGACAGCGTCCAGGAACAGGGCTGGATGGCCGACGCCGTCGCTCAGGTCACACGATCGACCTTCCTGAACCGCTACGCCACGCTCGACGAGCAGATCGCGCCGATCCTGTTCCTGGCTTCCGACGAGGCGAGCTACATCACCGGAACGGTCCTGCCGGTGGCGGGCGGCGATCTCGGATGACCGGTAAGAGACGAACAGCCCTGGCGACCGGTGAGTGCCAAGTCGCGCGTAAAATGAGGACCTGAAATGGCATCGAAGATATTCGCCAGCCCACGAGACGCCCTCGACAGTCTGCTGTTCGACGGCATGACGATCATGTCCGGCGGCTTCGGCCTGTCGGGCAATCCAGAGAGCCTGATCCCGGAGATCCGCGCCAGCGGCGTCAAGGATCTGACCGTCATCTCCAACAACGCCGGCGCAGACGGGTTCGGCCTCTGGATGCTGCTGGAGAGCCGCCAGATCCGCAAGATGATCTCGTCCTACGTCGGCGAGAACAAGCTGTTCGAGAACCAGTATCTGTCCGGGGAACTCGAACTGGAGCTGAACCCGCAAGGGACATTGGCCGAGCGCATCCGCGCGGGCGGCGCCGGCATTCCGGCCTTCTACACCAGGACCGGCGTCGGCACGGTGGTCGCCGAGGGCAAGCCGACGGAGGTTTTCGAAGGCGAGGAATATGTCCGCGAGACCTGGCTGAAAGCCGATGTCTCGATCATCAAGGCGTGGCGCGCCGATCCGGCCGGGAACCTGATGTTCAACAAGACCGCCCGCAACTTCAACCCGAACATGGCAACGGCCGGCAAGGTCACCGTGGTGGAGGTCGAGGAGATCGTGCCCGAAGGCGCGCTCGATCCCGACGCCATCCACACGCCGGGCATCTATGTCGATCGCATCGTGCTCTCGACCATCAACGAGAAGCGGATCGAAAAGCTGACGACCCGCCCGAAGGAGGCCGCGGCATGAGCTGGACCCGCGACGAGATGGCCGCCCGCGCCGGCAAGGAGTTGCGCGACGGCTATTATGTGAACCTTGGCATCGGCATCCCGACCCTGGTCGCCAATCATGTCCCCGCCGGAATCCAAGTGACGCTGCAAAGCGAAAACGGCCTGCTCGGCATCGGCCCCTTCCCCTTCGAGGGCGAGGCCGATCCGGATCTAATCAATGCCGGCAAGCAGACGGTCACCGTCCTGCCCACCTCCAGCTTCTTCTCGTCGGCGGACAGCTTCGCCATGATCCGCGGCGGCCACATCGATATGGCGGTTCTGGGGGGCATGGAGGTCGCGGCCAACGGCGACCTCGCCAACTGGACCATCCCAGGCAAGATGGTGAAAGGCATGGGCGGGGCCATGGACCTCGTGGCGGGCGTGAAGCGCATCGTGGTGGTCATGGATCATGTGTCCAAGGACGGCTCACCGAAAATCCTGGAACGGTGCAGCCTGCCCCTGACGGGTCGGGCCGTGGTCGATCTGATCATCACAGACCTCGCGGTCATCGCCGTCGACCGGAAGCAAGGCGGCCTGACCCTGCTGGAAATGGCCCCCGGCGTCAGCGTCGAGGATGTGGTCGCCAGGACCGGCGCACCCTTGGTCACAGAGGGGCTTGCGGCATGACCGACGCCTTCATCTGCGACGCAGCGCGCACGCCGATCGGCAAATTCATCGGCTCCCTGTCCCATGTCCGGACGGATGATCTGGCCGCCGTGCCGCTCAAGGCTCTGATGGATCGCAACAGCGTCGATCCGGCCGCCGTAGACGAGGTCTTCTACGGCTGCGCCAACCAGGCAGGCGAGGACAACCGCGACGTGGCTCGGATGGCGTCGCTGCTGGCGGGCCTGCCGGTCAGCGTACCGGGCGTCACTCTCAACCGTCTTTGCGCCTCGGGAGCCGATGCGGTCGGGGCCGCAGCCCGCGCCATCAAAGCGGGCGAGGCCGAGCTGTGCATCGCCGGCGGGGTCGAATCCATGACCCGCGCGCCTCTGGTTCAGGCCAAGGCGACGACCGCCTTCCAGCGCGGCGCCCAGATCGAGGACACGGTCGTCGGCTGGCGTTTCGTCAACCCGATCATGAAGGCGCTCCATGGGGTCGCCTCAATGCCGGAGACCGGCGAGAACGTCGCCGACCGCTATAAGGTCAGCCGCAAGGACCAGGACCGTTTCGGCCTGTGGAGCCAGGACAAGGCCGCCGCCGCCAAGGGCTTCCACGCGGAGGAGATCGTCCCGGTCGAGGCGAAGGACGCGAAGGGCAAGCCCTTCGTCTTCGACGCCGACGAATATCCGCGAGAGACCTCGCTGGAGCTTTTGGCGAAGCTGAAGCCGGTCGTCCGGCCCGACGGCACGGTCACGGCGGGCAATGCGTCGGGCATCAATGACGGCGCCGCCGCGATGTTCGTCGCCTCGAAGGACGCGGCCGCCGCCCAGGGCCTGATACCGCGCGCGAAAATCCTCGGCTTCGCCTCCGCCGGGGTCGAGCCGAATATCATGGGCGTGGGTCCCGTCTATTCGACCCGCAAGTTGCTTGACCGGCTCAAGTTGTCCATGGCCGACTTCGACCTGATCGAGTTCAACGAGGCCTTCGCTAGTCAGGTCATCGCCTCGATGCGCGAACTGGACGTCGATCCGTTCGACGAGCGGATCAACCCCCATGGCGGCGGCATCGCGCTCGGTCATCCGCTCGGCATGACGGGCGCCCGCCTGTCGATGACCGCGGCCCATGCCCTGGAGAAGCGCGACGGCAAACTGGCGCTGATCACCATGTGCGTCGGCGTGGGCCAGGGCGTCTCCATCGTCATCGAGAGGGTCTGAGCATGGCCGAGGTCGTCACCGGCGACGGCTGTCGCCTCGCCTACCGCTTCGATGGACCCGAGGCGGCCCCGGTGCTCCTCCTGTCCAACTCGCTGGGGACGGACCTGTCGATGTGGGAGCCGCAGATGGCGGCCTGGACGGAACGGTTCCGGGTGCTGCGCTACGACCAGCGCGGACACGGCGCATCCGACGCGCCTGTCGGGGCCTATTCGCTGGACCGGTTGGGACGCGACGTCCTGGAGCTTATGGACGGGCTCGATCTGGACGCCGTCGATGTCTGCGGTCTGTCCCTGGGCGGCATGGTGGGCCAATGGCTGGGCGTGCGGGCGCCCGACCGCCTGAAGCGACTGGTCCTCGCCAACACCTCCGCCTTCATGGGGCCCGCGAGCGGGTGGGACGTGCGCATCGCCATCGTTCACGACCAGGGGCTGGAGCCGCTCGCCCAGGCCTCCGTCGAGCGATGGTTCACCCCGGAGTTCGTCGTCGAGGAGGCCGAGGCGGTCGCCTCTATCGTCTCGACCTTCGAACAGACGAGCGCGGTCGGCTACGCCGGATGCTGCGCCGCCATCCGCGACATGGATCTGAGGCCGGTCTCGGGCCTGATCACGACGCCGACCCTGGTGATCGGAGGCCTGAGGGACCCCTCGACGCCCGCGCCCCACAGCCAGGACCTGGCCGCAGCCATCCCGCACGCCCGCCTGGAGATGCTCGAAGCCGCCCATCTGTCCAATGTGGAACAGCCGACCCGCTTCGCGGACCTCGTCATCGGCCATCTGCGGGATGACGCCCCGGCCGGCGGCGCCTGAGGTCGCCTACGCCGCGCCGGACCCCGGTCAGTCGTGCCGGGTCTGAAACCACTTCAGGGAGGCCTGCAGCTGATCCCCGCTCACTCCATGGCCGTGGCCGGTCTCCTCCGCAAACGCGACGTCGAAGCCCGCGTCGGCCAGCGACCGAGCCGCGTCCCGCCCTTCCTGAACCGGAATGATGGTGTCGGCGGCGCCGTGAACGAGCAGCAGGCGCGGCGATTGCGGCGTCGCGGGTAGAACCGGGGCCGCCAGTCGTCCGGCGGCCGACACGACCCTGCCCACGGCATAACCCCCGGCGGCGGCGGCGAGCGCCATGATCGCGCCCTGGCTGAAGCCGAACAGCCCGACCGAAGCCGGATCGAGGCCTGCCTCCAGCCGCAGGGCCTCGATCCGATCCAGAAGGCGGGGCATCGCCGACGCGACCCTGCCGGCTCTATTTTCCGGGGTCACGCCCCGGACGCTGAACCACTGGCGGCCGTTGCCGCCGAGGTCGAACGGATCAAAGCCGTCCGCCACGACGACGCGGACCTCGGCCAGCCCCTCGGCCAGGGCCTGGCCGAGGGGCGCCATGTCACGCGCCGAAGACCCGACCCCGTGGAGCATGACAATCAGCTGTCGGGGGGCTGTGTCGCCCTGCTGGAATACGAGGTCGGTCATGGGTCGGCTCCTGTCGCTTGCGCCTATTGGCCCAAGCCGATCTGGGTCATGTAGGTCTGGTTGTCCCAGAACAGATATTCCTCATCCATGGTCCCGTTGGTCCAGTGGCTCACCGTCGCCATCGGCAGGGTGAAGCTCTTGCCCGTGGGCTGAATCACCGTGCCGTCGGCCGTGATCATCGGCTCCGTGAAAGTGCCTTCCATCACGCCGGTGACGGCGGTCCACTCGCCCGAGCCGAGACGGACAGGGTGCTGTTTGATCCGGGTGTCGGGGGCGTAGGTGAACAGCGCCTTCAGATCGTCGATGTGGCGCTGGATGCCGTGGGTGATGTGGCCGTCGGGCCAGTGGACGGTGACGTCCTGGCTGTGGCTCTCGGCCAGACGATCCCATTTCTCGTTGGAGAAGACGTCGAAGTCGAGGGTGTCGAAGGTGGACAGGTGGGTCGTGGCGATGGCCTCGGCCTGACGGTAGCGTTCGAGGGCCTGCGCATCGGTCTGCTGCGCCATCGCGGGCGCCGCCAAGGCGACAAGAGCGGCGGCGGTCAGGGCCGCCTTGAGAAGGATTTTCATTGAACTGATCCAGACGCCCGAGCGGCGCAGCCCTGTTCTGCGCCCTCGCTTCCCTCAACGATATTGCGTAGGATCGCAGACCGAATGTGCGAAAACGCAGGGATGCGATGGACTGGGAAGACCTGAAGACGTTCCTCGCGGTCGCCCGCCACGGCAATCTGTCGGCCGGAGCACGCAGCCTCGGCGTCAGCCAGACGACCATGGCCCGGCGTCTCGAAGGCCTTCATCGCAAGCTCGGCGTCCGGCTCCTGACGCGCACGCCCGAGGGCTTTCGTCTCACGCCGGCGGGCGAGCGCATCCTGCCCCGCATCGAACGCATGGAAGGCGAAGCCCTCTCGGTCGAACGCGCGATCAGCGGAGAGGACGAGCGCCTTGAGGGTCTCGTACGGATCACCAGTGTCGATGCGTTCGCGGCGCGCATCCTTGCCCCCGGTCTGGCGCGCCTCGGCGCGACCCATCCGGGCATCGCCATCGAGCTCATCACCGACGTCCGCTCGTTCAGCCTGGCCCGACGCGAGGCCGACATCGCCATCCGGCTGGCCCCGTTCGAACAACAGGAGGCCGTGGTGCGGCGCGTCGCCGACATGGCGTTCGGTCTCTATGCGGCCGCCGATTATGTGTTGGCCTTCGGCGAGCCGGACTGGAGCCTACAAGGTCAGGGTCA
The DNA here is from genome assembly GCA_018820665.1 of Alphaproteobacteria bacterium. Classification (GTDB taxonomy): domain Bacteria; phylum Pseudomonadota; class Alphaproteobacteria; order Caulobacterales; family Caulobacteraceae; genus Brevundimonas. Next base: position 34,640 of record JAHJNW010000112.1, read on the forward strand.
TCGGCTGATCTCGGTGCAGGATTCGCTCGCCAGCCTGCCCGAGGCTCAATGGCTGGCGGATCTGGCGCCCATGGCGACGACCAGCCTTATGGCGAACAGCCGGCAGGTGCAGCTCGAAGCCTGTGCGGCCGGGGTCGGACTGGCCTGCCTGCCCCGCTATCTCGCCGACGATCACCCGCCGCTGGCCCGCCTGTCGACCCCGACGCCCGCGCCCGACCGGGGCATCTGGGTCGGCGTGCACCAGGACCTGAGAGACACGCCGCGCATCCGGGCGGTTCTGGAGATCCTTGGCGAGCAGATCACGGCGTCCAGGGCCCAGCTCAACCCCTGACGGTAGCGCTCGGCTTCCGAACGACTTGATCCGCCAGGTATACAAACAGTCGCCCGCGACCCCATTCATACGGCCTGGATGCGTCACTAGGTTGGAACTCGAGACGGCTGCCGCCGCACTTTTGAGGACGCTCCATGCGCGACGAGATCTACTCCATCTATCACCTGTCGCTGGACCCGGCGAATTTCGCGCCATTCCAGGCTCTGGTCGCCAGGATCGTCGCCGCCGCCAGCGAGGAAGCCGATACGCTGACCTACGAGTACGTCGTCAACGCGGACCAGACCGCCGTCCACATCATCGAACGCTACAGAATGGCCGGCCTGCTGCCGCACGTCGAAGAGACCTTCGCGCCCTATGCCGAGGAGTTCCTGTCGCTCGTGAAAATCGAGGCGCTCTTCGTCTACGGCGATCCGACGCCGGAAATCCGCACCAAGCTCGATGGCTTCGGCGCCACCTATCTCGCGTCCTTCGACGGCTTCACGCGATAGCCCTGCATCGTCCGGAGGCCTGTGGGCTTCCGGACACCCTTCGGCTTCCTCCCTCGAAAGGGCCTGTTCCGTGAAGCTCTATGTCTACGATCACTGCCCCTTCTGCGTGAAGGCGCGCAGCATTTTCGGACTGACGAACACGCCGTTCGAACTCGTCATCATGCTAAACGACGACGAGGCGAAGCCGACGCGCATGATCGGCAAGAAGATGGCCCCGATCCTCGACCATGACGGCCGCTACATTCCCGAGAGCATGGACATCGTCGCCTATGTCGACGGCCTGAATGGCGCGCCGGTCCTGACCGGGCCGCGAAATCCGCAGGTGGCCCAGTGGATCAGCGAGGCCACGGACGCGCTATACCCCCTAGCTATGCCCCGATGGGCCGCCTCGGACATGGCGGAATTCGCCACGCCGCAAGCGCGCGCCACCTTCACGCGCAACAAGGAGGCGCTGATCGGGAGCTTCGAGGACCGTCTGGCCGCGAGCGCCGACTATATCGCTGTCCTCAACCAGCATCTGCTGTCTCTGGAAAAACTCGTCCAGTCGCCCGAGGCCGTGAACGGAACCCTGTCCGAGGACGACATCCACCTGTTCGCGACCTTGCGCGCCCTGTCGATCGTTAAGGCATCGTTTATCCGCCCGCCGTGGAGGCTTATCGTCGGCGGATGGCGGAGAAGACCTCCATCGATCTCCATGACTTCATCGCGGTCTAAACCGAGGGGACCCTCCCAAGCATCTGAATCAATGCGCACGCCGTTCCCTTGAACTGACGTGTCGACACTGTTGGAAGCGGACGTTCCCAACTTCTTAGTTGAGTCA